>ONIT01000122.1 GCA_900317945.1 uncultured Pseudomonadota bacterium | reverse complement strand
ACCCGGTACTGTGTTCCCATACGAAGATCCCCCCTGTCAATTATGGCGGATCTCATTATAGCTTAAAAAAGCGAAATATCATGTGTTACACAGTACTAGTCATAATTTGTGATGATGACCTCCTGTCCCGTGCGCCCGTCCCCGTTGCGGTTGATGAACCGCGCGACGCTCACCTCCATCATGTGGAAGCCCGCGTAGAGCCTCCTCACCTCGGGGACATTGTTGTTGCTCAGCATGAACTTCACGCCCCTGCGGTCAAGCTCCCTCGCAAATGCCGCGAGGCGCTCATGATCCTCCCTCCTGAAGCCGTCGGCCGCGTAGGTGGTGAAGTTCGCCGTAACGCTCACCGGGACATAGGGCGAGTCAAAGTAGACAAAGTCCCCTGCCTTCGAGCCGCTGCAGGTCTCCTCGAAATCACAGTTCCTGATCTCCACATGGCTCTCCCTCAGGTACTCCGAAATGCCGCGGATGCTCTCCGGATCAAGCGAGCGCACCTTGGCTTTCCTGTTCCAGGGGACATTGAAGACTCCCTTTTTGCTGACGCGGTAGAGGCCGTTGAAGCAGTGCTTGTTTATCCAGATCATGAGCCCGGCGCACTCGGCGTCCATGATGCCTCCCGCGATCTTCTGGTTGTAGCGGTCCCTCTGCTCCATGAAGAGCTCCTTCGTGCACGGCACCGCGTCAAGCCTATAAGCGCACTCAATGACCGCCTCGGGATTGTCCCGGATCTGGGCGTAGGCGTTGATGAGCTGGCTGTTGACATCGCCGATGACCGCATTCTCGGGCTGGCGATCAAGGAGCAGCGCGCCTCCGCCGATGAAGGGCTCGAAGTACCTGCCGAAGCTCCGGGGCATAAGATAGGTAAGAGATTCGAGAAGCTGGGCCTTGCCTCCTGCCCATTTGACGAATGGCCTTATCTGATTTTTTCTGTTCATCTGCGGGGATCCTCACCTGGAAGCTGTGATTTAACTTCTGCCTTACGAAAAAGAGCTGCCGGCCGGAAAGAGTAGCCCGGGACATGCGCCGCAGGTTTTCCGGCACAGCGGCCGCCAGGCGGCACAGACCCATGCCGTTCCTCGGGAAACATCCGTCAGGCACCGACTGAAGCAGGCTCAGAGAGCAGACAGTTCCGGAATTATATCCGAAGCGCACTGGAGCCGGAGCGCGGAAGGCTCAAGGATGAGGAGTGCGGAAAGACGCCGGACGAGGATTCAGGAGACATGGAAAAAGCACGCACTCACGAATCAGGGCTGCGGAGCGCATGCAGGATTTGAGGATATCAGTTTTGACCGGTTCGCGGCAGGGCCAGTCACGGCTGCCGCATCCCATGTACAGCGCAATATTAATGACAGAGCATGTCCGCGTAAACCACTCTCAAGTGTTAGGTGCCCGGAAAATCACCGCGGCGCAGCCCGCCGGCCCATACCCAGGCACAGCGATGCGCCCGCAGCCGCGATGCCCGGGACGCCGCACGGCGGGCGCTGCGCAATGCTCCGCTGTTTTTTTACATGTTTTTACAAACCGGATACAGACGGATCACTTTTCATAAGTAAGATTGCCGCGGGAATAATGAAAATGTTAATTCCGTCAAAGTTTTAAGGAGCGGCCGGCTTTCCGGCGCTCCCGCCAGAGGCATGCGCAGGATTATGAAGAAGTACGGAAATTTCAATGTCAGCAGAAAAGGAACGCTGGCAGCGAGGAAGGGCCCGGCGGAAACCGCCCGCTATATGGAGATGCTGAGCCTCGCCATGGTCAGCGCAGGAGGCGTGAGCGATCCTTCGGAGTCGGTCAGGGTATTTCTCCGCGAGATCTGCGGCGCCTTCCATGCTGACGAGGCCCTAGTATTCGAGTTCAGCGGCCGCGGAACCGCGGAGTGCACCTTCGAGTGGGTGTCAGACGGTAAGATCCCTGAAATCGACGTCCTCACCAACATCCCCGATGCCGCCCTCGCTGGGCTCTACACTGCGTTCAGCAGGGGGCGCGGCTTCATGATCTCCGACATGGAGGCTTTCCGCAAGGATCACCCTGACGCCTATGAGAGGCTGCGCCTCTCGGGCTCTGAGAGGCTCGTGGTCTGCCCGCTCACGATTGAGGGGCATCTTTTCGGCTTCGCCGCGATAGACAACCCGGCTCCTGACCTCATGAACATCTGCATGTCGGTCTTCCAGATTGCGGCGAGCTACATCTCGACGCTCCTCAGGCACCGCGACTACGTAATGAGGATAGAGGAGCGGGAAAGCCGCGATCAGCTAACCGGGCTCCTTGGCATCGGGAGCTTCAGGAAAATGCTCGAGCCAATCCTCCGCGGCGTGAAGGACGGTACGGATCACAAGAAATGGACCGTCATCTTCTTCAATATCACGGGCTTTCGGACCTACAACCTCGCGCGGGGGCACGCGATGGGCGATGAGCTCCTCAGGACCGCCGCCGGCATCATCCGCGAGGAGCTGGGGACAGATCTCGCCGCCCGCTTCGGCTCGGATCATTTCTACGCTGCGGTCAGCGGAATTCACACTGACGAGGCGGTGAGCAGGATCTGCGGCAGGATCCGCGCAGAGTACCCGGATCCCGCAGAGATAAGGACCGGCACCCATGTGCTTGACGGCACCGAGGAGAGCGCCATGAAGGCCTGCGACCTCGCCGCCGCTGCCGCGGGAGCCCCGGTGCGCTCAGGGACCGACGCGGTTACCGGACTGCCGGACAGCAGCTCCTTCTCAGAATCGCTTGCCTCGTTCCTCGGAATGCTGAGGAGCGGCGCCATCTCCGGCGCCTGGGACATGGTCTCCATAAACATCAGGAAATTCAAGGTCTACAACAGCGAGAACGGCTTCTCCGCCGGGAACAGCCTTTTAAGGAGGCTCGCGGACGCCATCAGGAGCTGCTTCAGGACGGATCTCGTAACGAGAGTGAGCTCTGACCAGTTCTACGCGGTGACCGAGGACAGCCGCGCGGAGGAGGCCATACGAAAAGTGCAGGAGGCGCTGCGCGGGAACGGCTCCGACGATGTGTCAGTCTACGCCGGCATCTACCGGATAAGCGGCAGCGAGACAGAGAACGGGATCATCCTTGACCGCGCGAGCCTTGCCGCGTCAGAGGCCCAGGGCGACTACGAGAACTGGTACTGCCGCTTCGAGAGCAGCATGGAGAGCAGCCTGCGCCTTGCGGGCTACGTAACATCGCACCTTGACGAGGCGATAGAGAGCGGCTGGATCTCAGTTTACTACCAGCCGGTCATCGGCACCTTCTCCGGGAAGGTGGCTGGATACGAGGCGCTCACCCGCTGGAATGATCCGGTCTACGGCTTCATGGCGCCGGATCAGTTCATACCGGTCCTGGAGAAGGCAAAGATACTCTACCGGCTTGATCTCTTCGTCATAGAGGAGGTTGCCGCGGCCTTTGAGGAGAAGCTCTGCGCCGGAATACTGCAGAGCGCAATCTCTGTCAACCTCTCGAGGAACGACCTCGACTATGAGGATCTTCATGCGCGCATCAATGAGATCTGCAGCAGGCACGGCGTTCCGCACGAGATGCTACATATCGAGATAACCGAGTCGGCAATCTCCAGGAACGAGGGCGCGGTGAGGGAGCATATCGAGAGGTTCCACCTCGACGGGTTCGAGGTCTGGCTCGATGACTTCGGGAGCGGCTACTCCTCGCTCAACACGCTGCAGAACTTCAGGTTCGACCTCGCGAAGATCGACATGATGTTCCTCCGCAGGCAGAACGAGCGCACCCCGGTCATCCTCCGGAGCATGGTCGACATGTGCAAGCACCTCGGCATCAGGACGCTTGCCGAGGGGGTCGAGACAGGGGAGCAGTTCGCCTTCCTCCGGAGCATCGGCTGCGAGCTCGCGCAGGGCTTCTACTTCTCGAAGCCTGACACGCCGGAGAACCTCAGGAACAGCCAGATGCTCCGCTCCATCGGGCGGGAGACTCCGGGAGAGAGCCAGTTCTACCGCCGCGTCGCGGGGATAAACGTCCTCAACCCGGAGAACCCGCTGAGCTTCGATACGGAGAACAGCGGGATCCCGGTCGCCGTGCTGATGGCAAGCCCCGAGACGGAGAGGCTCGTCTGGGCGAACGGAAAGTTCCTGGAGTTCCTCGGCACCGTCGGGAAAAAGCCGGTCAGATCCGCGGAGGACGCCGGCGACATCAGGAAGGGGCCTCTGGGCGGCATCATCAGCAGCCTGGCCGGACAGTGCGGCAGGACCTGCCGCGAGGCGCACTGCGACTTTGTCGAAGGCGGCCTGGCCGGCCGGCTCCTCATGGGCTTCATCACCGAGTACCTCGGACAGAGGGCCTTCTACATCAGGATCCTCGAGCTTGAGCCCTACAGCGAGTCTGAGGCCGGCAGGCTCGAGAGCGCACCGGATATCTACGGCATGTTCCTGAGCGTCTTCAGGCTTGATCTGAACCGTGACCGCTGGTCAAGCATCTACGGCATACTGGAGAACACCGGCGAGCTTGAGGAGATGACCGCTGACGAGGCGTCGCTCCACTTCGCGGAGAAGATGATCCCCGAGGACGAGAGGGAGCGCTACCTCGCCTTCACCGCCACGGCGGATATCGGGGAAAGGACTGACGCTGCCCCCGCGGGGATGCTCAGCGCCTTCTTCCATGTACTTGACAGCGACGGGAGCTACAGGCTCCGGAGGATGACGCTCTCGCGCACCAGGACAAAGGGATCCGGCCAGCTCATACTTGCCGTCTCGAGGGACACCGCGGGCTGGAGCGACGAGCTCCTCTGCCTTGCCTGCAGGCACAGAATACCGCTCGCGGGAGCCGAGACCGGCTGGGATCCTGAAGAGCTGATTACGCCTGAGGATCTCTGGCAGGCCGTCTCCTCCCAGCAGAGGATCGGCTTTTTCTGGAAGGACAGGAACAGAAGGTTCCTGGGCGCAAGCGAGTCATTCTTCCGCTACTACGGCATCACTGAGAGCGACATCCTCGGGAAGACCGATGAGGACATGGGCTGGCACCCGCATCCCGAGCCGTTCAGGAAGGATGAGGAGCGCGTCATCAGGGACGGTGAGACCGTATCAGGCGCGCTCGGCGAATGCCTCGTCGGAGGCGAGATCAGGAAGATCATCGCCTCCAAGGTTCCGGTAAAGCGGCACGGGAAAATCATCGGCCTCGCCGGCTGCTTCATCGACATCACCGACGCGGCCGCCATTGCGGAGTCCTATGAGAAGTATGCCGAGATCGACCGCATCTCTGGGCTCCTAAATGAGAGCGCCATGCTCGAGGCAATCAGCAGCGCCATAAAGTCAGGGAAGGGAAAGGGCGTGAAGTCAGGGCTCATTGAGTTCCGCTTCTCCATGCTCGGCATCTTCCGGGACTCCTACGGGCAGGAGATGCTCTCCGTGCTCATCAGGAAAATCGCCTCGGTGCTCTCGGGCTATGCTCCGCTCGGCAGCAGGCTCGCGAGGAGGAGCGGCGGAAGGTTTGATCTCCTCGTGGAGTGCGGCACTGATGACGAGCTCTACAGGCTCAGGAAGGCGCTCAGCCGGAGCCTGGACTCCGTCCGCTCGGTGAGGGGCACGCCGGTAACGCTGATGTACCGCTCGGAGTCCATGCTCTGCAGCGGCTTCACGAACGCGGAGGATCTTCTCGCGTCGCTCTCCTGCCTGGTGGGCGAGACGCCCGCTGAGGAGAACGCCAGGTCATCACTGATGAGGGAGCAGGACAGCGAGGACGGCGCCAATCGCCAGATTGAGGCGAAAGTCAGGATCCCGAGGCTCAGCGCCGACGAGGCGAGGCAGATGCTGAAGGTCCTGGGCTCCCTCCTTGACTCCGCGAGGCTCATCGACGTCAGCTCGCAGAAAGTCATCAGGATAAGGAAGGACGGCACCTTCACAAAGGAGCGCGGCATGTGCTTCCACTGCTGGAACAGGCCGGCACGCTGCGAGAGCTGCATCTGCGCAAGGAGCCTCATCACGAAGTCGCGCGCCGCGAAAATCGAGTTCTGCGGAAAGAAGATGTTCCTCGCCGTCTCGAGGCACGTCGAGATTGACGGGAAGCCCTATGAGCTCGAGTGCGCCTGCGCCTTCTCCGGAGGCGCCATGAGCAGGGACTTCCCCTGGGAGGGCATCAGGCAGAAAATCGCTGACGGAAGGAGCACCTCCTGGACTGACGAGCTCACCGGGACAAGGAACCGCCGCTATTTCCAGGAGCAGCTCTCCTTCCTGGAAGCCGACGGCGTCGCGGCTGTCGACATCGATGGGCTGAAGAAGGTGAACGAGAAGTTCGGGCTGAGGGCCGGTGACGCGGCTCTCCGGGCCTGCGTCAGCGCCATAAACGCCTCATTCGGCTGCAGCGCGCTGGTCTGCCGCTACGGGGCTGACATCTTCGCCGTCATCTGCCATGACATCTCGCAGGCCGATTTCAGGAAATGCTGCGAAGAGACGGTGGAGTCAGTGAGGGACACTGTCATACCTGGGTACCCTGACGCCCGCATCACGGTGAGCATCGGTGGGCACTACGGGAGAAGGGCCGTCGGGGGAGGCTTCATCATGGCGGAGCGCCTTCTGAGGACATCAAGGGAGAAGGGAGACTCTTTCACCTCTGACTGAGCAGCGCGCTGCTGCCCTGCGCCTGGCCGGCCATCTCCCGGAGGAGACGGCCGGCCTTTTAATTCATTCCGCCGGCCTGTGCCGCACAGACCGCCTCTGCCTTCAGCGCTGTCCCCGGATTGGGAGCATTGCGGCACCGCAGAGTGATCCTCCCCTGAATTTCTGCCATGAGTCCTGCCGCCGCGGCCGAGAGGAGAGCTTTTTAAGATCAAAATCAGTTTTTTTCCTGCTATTTGAGTGTAAACTGTACAGAGGCGGCTGTCCGGACCGGGCGCACAGGCTCTCAGGAGCCCATTGCCGCGCCTGGCCGGGGCTAAAAATGGCTCAATCACTTTTTCTGTGTGATGCCTCGTTCCTGACATACTCCCTTCTGCTGGCATCGATGATCTTGAGGAAGAAGTATTCATCGTCAGGGTAACC
>ONIT01000149.1 GCA_900317945.1 uncultured Pseudomonadota bacterium | reverse complement strand
GGTAACAGACAGCGAGTAATCCGGCTGCGGGCTGATGCTGTCATTGATCATGTTCTCAATGTCCAGTTTTGTCTGTTCAGGCGACTCAAGCGGAGAAACGGTGCCGTCATCCGCGATTCCGAAAACGATTTTCCCTCCGTCATAATTTGCGAAGGCGCTGACGGTTTTAAGAAATTTGCCGGTTACCTGCTCCTTGAATTCAAGCTGATGGTTTTCCTTCATTTCCTGTCTCTCCGGAGTCCTTATACTTTGATCCATTATAGCGAAAACAAACGAAAAGCAAATGAGAATATTTATTGGTTGATTTACAGCTGAAATAAGATGATAAATATTGTTAATTGCGTTTTCAAAACAAACGAAAATCAATTGAAAATAATTTATGTTCGAATTTGCGATTGAAAGCAAACGATAATCAGATGCCAGGTTTAGCCCTGCGGGCTGCGGCCATTAGATCATCACTGACGCAAGCGCGCAAGGACACGGACGGAATCCGGCCGGGATTTCACTTTGTAGACCACCGGCTGGCGGAGCCGGGCATTGGCGAAGGACCTGGTGCAGAAGGGCAGGAAGAGGGCCGGCGAACTCCCGGGGATCGGGCTCATTAGCTTCCTCTCCATGAGCCGGGGCTGAGGGCTCAAAGCCCTGACTAAGGCACCGGCATGGTGAGTGATGGCGCATCCGTGAGCGCTTCCTTTGCCGTAATTGTGCCGCTATGCCTTAAAATAGAGTGAATGAATTCAGAATAAGGCGCAGCACATGACAGATGCCGGATACATGGCCCTGCTCCCCACCTGGTGGAGCCGGAAATGGGCTCAGGCAAAGCTTGAGAAATTCAGCTCATCAGAGCTTGAGGAAGGCTTCGCACTCCTCTCCGCAGGCGTTTTTACCGAGGTGTCGGCAGACGGCAGCCGTCCGGTGTACTTCCACGGCGAAAAGACCAGCACCAAGCTGCGCTCGGACCGCTACAGCGCCAGTGACATGATGCGGATCAGGGGGACTATCCGGCAGGATCCGCGCTGGCAGAGTGATCTGCAGAAGGGCGTGATGAGCGCCGGGCTCTGGGACAGGCTCGTGAACAGCCGGCTCTCACCGGAGCTTTCTTACAGTGACGACCTCACGACCTCCAGCCAGCTGATTCGCATCAATAAAGCCGTTTACAGCGCGGCGGCGCTTCTCTGCGCCGCCTGGCTCGTAAGCTGCGATCCGGCCCTGATGTTCGCCTGGCGCGGCCTCAGCCTTTACAACTGGCTGCATATCCCCCGCCTTCCGGTAAAGCAGCTGCCATCGGGGACTGCGCCTGCCCGCTTGATCATCCTGCCGGAGGCATCAGCTGCCGCTGCCGCGGCGCAGGAGGAAGGAAGCGGCGCGCAGGGAAGGAACGCTGTGCTGAACCGCTGGGCATCAGAGCCGCTGGCGCTTGCCTGGCTCAGGAAGCTGCTCCCCGGCAGGGGGGATCTCGGCAGGGCTGATGAACTTGCAGGGAAGCTCACTGACCTTAAGGCTGACGCAAAGTCTGACGGGACGACGCTCACCGCCGTCCTTCCGGAGGCAGAAGGCCCCGGCAGAACCGTATCGCTCTTCATTGAGCCTTTCGACTACTGGAGCAGAAACCGGATCAGCTCATATTTCACGGCCAGGGGCGAGGAGTGCATCAGCCTCGCGAAAAACCTCCTGACCCCGGATCTTGGAAGCGCGCTTGACCGGATGTGCGGCGGACGCCTACAGGGCGGGAATGACACTCTCCGGGACAGGGGTGATCCTGCCGCGCAGGCGCTCGCGCTCCGTGCTGCAGCGGCCATGTCGAAATACCCGAGGCTCATGCTCTGCTGGCGCGGCCTGGACCTGCTCGCCCACGCGCGCTACCACCAGAGGGTGGCGTCAGATCAGACTGATTACGGAACCGGCAGGAGGAGGCGCTATGGCATCTATGACGGTGAGCCCATAGGGATCGCCGGCGGAACAGGATTCCTCAGCGATCTGAGGGCTCCTGATGACACTGCAGAAGAGGCGCCTGATCTGCCGGGGAGCGCCCCGTGGGCGGAGAGCTGGATCGGAAGCTTCGATCTCATGGGTTACGATGATGTCGCGGGAGCCGCCATGGCAGCCCTCCGCGAGGGGAGAGTGAGTGACATCACACCTGATGCAGAGAACGGCCGCCTTCTCTGCGAGGCAGCTGACGAGCTCGGGGAGAAGACCGCGGTATCTCTCCCGTTCGCGCCCTGGAGCGAAAAGGAGCGCAGCCTGGCCGCGGCGCTCCTGTATCTGAACCCCGCGCGCCTTAAGGAGCTCCGGGACGGCGTCATCAGCGCGGATCTGCAGAGGCTCTTCGGGAGGTACGGACTTAAGCTCCTTCCGGAGGCTTATGACGGCTCGTATAAAGGCAATGAGGAGGCGCGCAGGACAGCGTTCAAGGCAAGGATCCTCTCCGCCCTTATAAAGACAACGCAGGTCCTCTCGGCAGATCCGCTGCTCCTTCTCAGGTGGCGCGGACTCGATGTCTCTGACGGAAGCCTCTTTGAGGGAAAAAACATCTCCGGTGATTCTCTGCTTGAGGTCTGCGCACCGGGGAAAGAGGCTCAGGGCTTCATCCGGCTCTTTGTCCAGGATGTGAATAACGCTCCGGTTGCTGACGCGGCCGGTCTCATCTCACAGGGGAGCATCGGAGCTCCGTCATGGGACGCGAAGGGCGGGGTGAAGGTGGCCTGCCGTACGGATTCCGGAAGGAAGAACTTCCTCCTCATCCTGAAGCGTTTCACCTGCAAAGAGGCTCTCGCGATTGCGGACTGGCTTGACCGGAGGTACTCAGGACTTCAGGAGATCGCAGACGGCAGAATGCCGG
>ONIT01000038.1 GCA_900317945.1 uncultured Pseudomonadota bacterium | reverse complement strand
TTACTCCGACCACCTTGCGATTCGCTAACTCTTCCCTCCAGCGGGCGAGTTCGGGACTTTCACCCTATAGTCAATGCTCATGCCGAGCACACAAAAAAAAGACCGGAAGCTTTCGCCTCCGGCCTTCTCATTTCTGTCAGAACAGCTCTGATTACTTCTCAGGTACTACGTTGACAGTAACGGTAACCTTGACATCAGGATGAAGCTGGATGACAACAGGATACTCGCCTACAGCGCGGAATACGCCGGTGCTGAGACGGATCTCGCTCTTGTGAACAGCAACGCCTGCTGCGGTGAGCGCATCAGCGATGTCCCTGGTGCCGACAGAGCCGAACAGCTTGCCCTCGTCGCCTGCCTTGGAGGCAATCTCGACGCTGGCGAGCTCAGCGAGCTTCTGGCCCCTGGCCTGAGCATCAGCGAGCTCCTGGGCAACCTTGGCCTCGAACTCGGCGCGGCGCTCATCGAACTTCTTGATGTTTTCCTTGGTGGCCATGACTGCCTTCCCCTCAGGGATGAGGTAGTTGCGGGCAAAACCGCCCTTGACCTTGACTTTGTCGCCAAGACCGCCCAGGTGGCCGATCTTGTCAAGAAGAATAACTTCCATTACCTTTCCTCGAAAATTAAAAGAGTTAGACCTCAGGCGGCTTATCTGTTCTGGAGATCAGTGTAGCCGATGAGAGCCAGGTAGCGAGCACGCTTGATGGCACGTGCGAGCTGGCGCTGGCACTTTGCGCTAGTGCCAGTTACGCGGCTCGGAACGATCTTGCCGGACTCAGTGATGTAATTCTTGAGGTTGGCAACATCCTTGTAATCGATCTCGGAGTTGACCTCAGAAGACATGCGTGCGAACTTGTGACGACGGAAAAAGTGTGCCATTTGTCCTATCCTCCAAATCAGTTGGTTTCCTGCTCGGAATCGGCCTCAGGAGCGCGATTCTCGGCGGAGTCAGAGTGAGCCCTGCGCTCATCGCGTGCCTTGGCCATGGGAGAAGGCTCGGTGATTGCGGACTTGGTGCGGATGATGAGGCTGCGGATGACAGCATCGTTGAAGCGGAAGCTGTTCTCGAGCTCGTCGACGGCTGCCTGCTCGGACTCAACGTTCATCAGAACGTAGTGAGCCTTGCGGAGCTTCTCGATGGGATAGGCAAGCTGCCTGCGGCCCCAGTCCTCAAGACGCTCAATCTTACCGCCGGCCTTCTCGATAACGCCCTTGTAGCGCTCGATCATTCCGGGAACCTGTTCGCTCTGATCCGGATGGACCATGAACACAATTTCATAATGACGCATTTAATGCCCCTTATGGATACAGCCTCTGCAGCTCGGTCAACACTGGGTAAAGGCAAGGAACGGTTGAAATGACCGACAGGCGCGCATTATACGCCTGCCGGATGCTGAAATCAAGCAGAAGCTGATGCTGCTGCCGATGATGATGCGGATGATGAAGCGCTCCTCCCGAGGCCGTCGCGCTGACGGAGCGCCTCGAAGAGGCAGATTCCGGCGGCGACGGAGACATTGAGGCTCGAGACCCTGCCCTTCATGGGGAGCTTGACGAGTAGATCGCAGCTGTCGATGGTGAGGCGCCTGAGGCCCTTTCCCTCCGCGCCCATCACGAGAGCCAGAGGGCCAGTGAGGTCGGTCTCATAGATGAGCTTCTCGGCGTGATCGGAAGTTCCGACCACCCAGACGTTCTCCTTCTTCAGCGCGTCAAGGGCGCGCGCGAGGTTCGAGACCTGGAAGAACGGCACGCTCTCGGCGGCGCCGCAGGCGGTCTTCCTGACAACTCCCGTGAGACCCGCTGACTTGTCGCGGGGAGCCACGAGGCAGTCGCAGCCCGCCGCGTCAGCCGCGCGGAAGGCGGCTCCGAGGTTCCTCGGATCCGTTACGTCATCAAGGATGATGATGAAGGGAGGATGGTCAAGGGAGCGGATGAAGTTCACGAGATCGGTCTCGTTCTTCGCCGGCTGCTCACGCGCCTTGATCACGATGCCCTGGTGGATCTCCCCGTCAGTCATCTGGTCAAGCGTCTTCCGGGGAGCCTTCTGCGGCTTGATCCCGGCCTCGCGGAGAAGCGAGAGGACCTCCGACATGCGGCTGTCCTCGCGCCCCTCCAGGACCCAGGCCTCGAGGACGCTCTCAGGAGCTTTCCTGAGGGCCGCGAGCACCGGGTGTATTCCAAAAATCAGTGTAGTCTGCATATGTTCCTAGATTGAGAGATCGCCTACGTCAAACGCGTCGGAGCCGACCGAGTCCGGGGTAACCTGGCGCGGGGCCTCAGAGGGAGCTGAGCCCTGCGGCGGCTCCTCATGGAAAGGCGCCGGAGCATCCTGGCGCCTCCCCTGGAAGCGCTCATGCCCCCTCGCGTCGCCCGGCTTCTTCTTAAGAGGATGGTGGCGGCGCTCCTCAACGTCGGTATGGTTCTCGATGATCTCGAAGGAGATCTTCTTCTCGTCAGGGTTGATCTCGGTTACCTTGACCGTTACATGGTCGCCAAGCTGGAAGACCGAGCGGCTCACTCTCCCCACCAGGATCTGCCTGTCAGGATCGAAGGTGAAGAACTCTCCGCCGAGCTGGCTCACGTGGGTCATGCCGTCGATGTGCCACTTGTCGATTGAGGAGAACACGCCGAACTTCGCGACGTTGGTAACGGTCGCCTCGAAGGTGTCCTGCATGTGCGACTCAAGGAAGAAGCACTTGAGCCAGTAGGCGACGTCGCCCGTGGCCTGGTCTGCCCTCCTCTCGGTCTCGGAGCAGTGCTCGGCGATGCCGGCGAGCTGCTCGTGCTGATAGCTGTAGCCGCCCATCGCGTCCCACCTCTGCCCTGAGAGCGGATGGCTCAGGAGGTACTTGATGCCGCGGTGCAGCACCAGGTCCGGATAGCGGCGTATCGGCGAGGTGAAGTGCGAGTAGTGCTTCAGGGCAAGGCCGAAGTGCCCGATGTTGTCAGGCGAGTATACGGCCTGCGAGAGTGAGCGGAGCATCATCGCGCTGATGATGTCCTTGTCCGCCCTCTTCTCCGCCTCCTGGGCAAGCTTCTGGTAATCCGAGGGAGTCGGGTTCTCGTCTCCGCCGAGGGTGAGCCCCAGGGGCGCGAGGAAATTGCGGAACAGCTGGAGCTTCTCGCCGGAGGGCCCGGCGTGGACGCGGAAGAGGCTCTGCGCGTGGCGGTCCTCGATGAAGCGCGCCGCGCAGACATTCGCCGCGACCATGCACTCCTCGATGAGCTTGTGCGCGTCGTTGCGCTCGACAGGCACGATGTCGTCGATCTTGCGGTCTGCGTTGAAGATGAACTTCACCTCGTCGCCCTCGAAGGAGATGGCGCCCCTCGCCTTTCTCTGCACGGTGAACGCCTTGTAGAGCTCGTAGAGATCATCGATGCTCTGCACGACGTCCTTATACTCCTCGCGGAGGGCCTGATCGCCCTCAATCATGGCGAAGACCTTGGTGTAGGTGAGGCGGGCGTGCGATCTCATGACCGCGGGATAAAACTCGTAGGACTTGATGATGCCCTTCCGTGAGACCTTCATCTCGCAGCACATGCAGAGGCGGTCAACGTTGGGGTTGAGGGAGCAGAGCCCGTTCGAGAGCTTCTCCGGAAGCATCGGGATGACGGTGTCCGGGAAGTAGACCGAGTTGCCGCGCTCATAGGCCTCCTGGTCAAGCGGTGTCCCGATCCTCACATAGTGGGAGACGTCCGCAATCGCGACATAGAGCCGGTAGCTGCCGTCCGCCTCGCGGGAGGCGCAGACCGCGTCGTCGAAGTCCCTGGAGTCCTCGCCGTCGACGGTTACGAGGGGGATCTCACGGATGTCGCGGCGCCCCTTCTTGTCGCTCTCGAGGACCTCGTCGCTCCAGCGGCGGATCTGATCCTCGACTGCCTCCGGGAAGACGTGCGGGAGACCGTAGACCATCATGGCCTTCGTAACCTGCGCGCTGGTGTTGTTCGCGTCGCCGATGACCTCGGAGACAGTGCCGGGGTAGAACGAGACGCTGCCGGTCTTCTCGGGAACCCTGGACTTCAGGGTTACGACAACGAGGCTGCCGTCAGCCGCACCGGAATCCTGTGGAACAAGGAACGCGCTGTTCACCGCGTAGCAGGGCTGCTCGGGGCGCGCGTAGAAGTCGCCTGATGTGGTGGTGATTCTCGCGACAATCCTCGCCTCCTCAAGGTGGGAGGGAGCGGCTGCGGTGAACCTCCGGACGGGGAGCCCCTTGAGCTCGCCTGTCCCGGAGTCGATGCAGAGGTACTCGTCTCCCGGCATCACGAAGCGGGGAGAGGGGAAGAGGATGATGCAGGTCCGGTCCTGGTATGTTCCGAGGACAGTGCCGTCCCTGTTCAGGATCTCAGCAACCTTAATCCGCACCTTGACCTTTCCGTCGATGGAGAGGAGCTGATCGCCCGCCTCCATGACGCGCGCGGAGTCCTCAAGCGCGGTGAGCGCGGCGCGCATCAGGGCGCGGGTCTCCTCAGAGTCTTTGTCAGTTCCCGGCACGGCAAGCGCGAGAGAGGCTGCCGCCTCCTGAAGGAGCGACTTGGTTTTCTCGCCTCTGCCTCCTGCGCGGAGCGCCGAGATGATGCATTCCTCCGCAGCGCGGAGCAGTTTTTCATTGTTTTCTAATTTGCCGTCAGACATGGAATTTCCCCGAAGGAAACCGGCCTCGCCGGCTCCGAAAGTTCTGCCGGAACAGATCCGGCGTGTGCAGTGCGGGGCTCATGCCCCAGTGCCCTATTATCAGGCACAAAATGAGAGCGGACTGAGATCGTCCGCTCAATAAGCAAGGAAAAAGGCTTAATCAGGCGCCCTTCTTGGCCTGCAGATACTTTATGAGGGCCTTGAGGTAGTCGTAGCTCTTCACGTGATCGGTGTTGATGCGGTAGATGCCCTCGACGACCAGGGTAGGAGTGCCCTCAATCCCCTGATCCTTCACCATGTTGTCGAACTGCACGACGCGGGAGTTCGTAAGGAGGTTGTCCATGCCGGCGTCAAGCTCGTCCTTGGTGATGCCCAGATCGGCGAAGACCTCAAGCGGATCAATCTTTCCGTGCTCGCCTGCGGCCTGCGCCTTCTTCACCTCCTCGAACATCCGGTCGGTGAATTTGTCCTCAATGCCCTTCTGCTCGGCGAAGGCGTAGAGGCTCTGCATCTTGGTGCCGAGGTCGCCCCCCAGGAACGCAACATGGACCCGCGAGAACTTCACCTCAGGGAAGTCCTTCTCCAGGTCGTGCATCATCGGCTGGAACCTTACGCAGTGGCCGCAGAAGAAGGAAAAGTACTCGGTGAGGGTATTGTGGGCATAGGTTCCCTTCACCTTGGTGTATGAGCCGTCCTCGAAGTTCTCCTCGGCCGCAGCCGCGGCGAATGAAAAAAGCACCGCTGCCGCAAGGGCAAGGAACCCGCTGAATTTTCTCATTGCTAACTCCATATAACAGAGGCACCGTCTTGCGGTGCCTTTTATGAGATTGTAGCAGAAACGGGACGCGCGCTCACGCGCCCTTAAAGAAAATACGCGGCTACCTGTCGAAAATCGGCTTCACCGAACGCTGGCTGCTTCCGGTGTAAAGCTGCCTCGGGCGGTCGATTCTCCTGTCGCTGTCCTCCAGGAACTCCATCCAGTTGGCCGCCCAGCCGGCGGATCTCGCGATGGCGTACATGACCGGGAACATCGGGAACGGGATGCCGACGGCGCGGAGGAAGATGCCGGCGTAGAGGTTCACCGTCGGATACTCCTCGCGCTTCATGAACCAGCTGTCGTTCAGGATCTCGCGGTCAAGCTCCAGCGCGGTCTCCATAATGGGACTGTGCCTCATGCCGAGCGAGTACAGGACCTCGAGGCAGAGCTCGCGGAGGATCTCGGCCCTCGGATCGTAGCAGTGGTAGATATGGCCGCCGACGCCGCGCAGGCGGAAGGGATCATTCGGATCCTTGTGGCGCTTCACGTACTCCGGCACCTTCGCGGGAGATCCGATCTCCTCGAGCATCTTCAGTGCAAGCTCGGACTCTCCTGCCTGCGAGGGGCCCCAGAGCGCGGCGACGCCCGCGGCGAAGCAGGCGAAGGGCTTGGAGCCCGTCGCTGCGGCGAACCTCACGCAGGAGGTTGAGGCGTTCTGCCCGTGCTCCGCGAGGAGGATGAAGAAGCGGTCGATGGCGTGCTCGATGATGGGGTTCACCTTGTACTCCTCGCAGGGAACCGCGAACATCATCCTGAGGAAGTTGCCGGTGTAGGTCATCGAGTCATCAGGCGCGATGAAGGGCTGCCCCTTGTAGTACTTGTAGGACATCGCCGCAATGGTGGGGAGCTTCGCGATAAGCCTTATCGCGGTCAGCATCCTCGACTCATGGTCCTCCGGGTTAGGGCCCGCGTTGTAGAAGGAGGCCATCGCGGCGCACACACCGCAGAGTATGGCCATCGGGTCGGAGTCGCGGCGGTAGGCGGAGAAGAGGTTGTACATCTGGTCATGGTCGGCGCTGTGCTTCATCACCCTGCTCTCGAAGTCCTCGAGCTCGTCTGAGGTCGGGAGCTGTCCGGTGATGAGGAGGTAGCTCACCTCCATGAAGCTGCACTTCTCGACAAGCCTCCCGACCGGGTAGCCGCGGTAGAGGAACTCGCCGTTGAACACGTCGGTATAGGCTATGGAGGAGAGGCACGAGGCGGTCGAGGTGTAGCCCGGATCGTAGGTGTAGTAGCCGAACTTGCCGAGTGACCGCACGTCTATGACCTGCTGTCCCTCCGTTCCGTGAATTATCGGAAACCTTGCCTCCCTGCCGTCCGGCAGATGAAGCACTGCGAAGTCTCCCCCGCTCTCGGGGACTGCCTGGACAGAGGGCCTGTTCTCACCTGTTTCCATATAAACCTCTTCTATACTGACTTTTCAATTCAGACTGTGCTTGGAACTGCAGGACAGCTTTCTGAACCATCTAAACCAAATTCTGACAGCATTCATAACTCCTGCCGGATTTTAAAAAATCCGGGAGGAATCCGTAAATTTTTTTTCATTTCCGCGCCAAAGGCCCCAAAGCCGCTCCGGGAGCGCCTTCTTTTGGCCTCACGCATGCGCCGCGCGGCCGTCTGTCCCGGGCTCTTTCCCCGGGACATGAGCGCATCTTCCGGAAAACTGCACGCTCCTGGGGCATACATGCCTGTCGCCGGGCATTCGGGCGTTTCAGGCACGCGCTTTTATCACCGCTATTCTATTACGATTGGCCGCTTTCCGGAACAGCCGGGAAAAATTCTGCAGTACCTTTGAACTGGCTCAGCGCGCCGCCGTCGCCATGTCGACCCACTGCCCGAACATCACGTTGTAGATTGAGGAGACGAGCCCCACCACAAAAGTCCCCGGGATCCCGACGATGCTTCCGTCAAAGGCCAGCTCATTCTGCCCCTTCTCCTTCTTCTCGCACACGACGTCCCCGGGGGAGAGCCCGATGCCGGCCTTCACCGCGACGCTCGCCCCGGGCTCGCAGGTAAGCCCCCGCTCAGTCCAGAGAAGCCTGAGGCTCCCGGTGAGCGAGGCCTGACCGACCATGCTCGCGAGGATGGAGTCCGTAACCTGCGCGCTCACCGGGTGGAGGAGCCGCACGAGGATCTTTACCCTGAGGCTCTCCCTTATGCTCTTCCCCGCGCCGCCCTCCGGGGCCTTCTCGCCGGACTGGGCAAACTCCGCGGTCGTAACCGTGATTTTTCCGCTCCTCACCGGGACGTCGATGCCCACGTCGAAGGTCCCGTTCCTTAGCGTTCCCATGACCTTGATGGGATCAAGCTCCCCCGAGGCCTCCCAGGCGTACTTTCCCTCGGTAACTCCTGGCTCTTTGTACTTCACCATGACGTCGTTCACCTCGGCGGAGAGGCTGCCGCTCACGAGCTCCGCGAACCTTGTGAACTTCTCCGCCCGCATGGGAAGGAGCTTCCCCCACTCGAGGGAGAGATGTCCGCTGCTCTCCTTATTGCCGCCGCCTCTGGGGCTCTTCATCCTGAATGACGCCTTCGCGCTGAGGCTGTGCCCGTCCTTCCCGAAGGTGCCGCTCACCGTGCCGCGCTCGATGCGCTCGATGTTCTCCTTCGGGGTAAGTGTTACGCCCTCAGCCGCGATGGTGCCGGAGAGCACCGGGCTCTCCGGGGTTCCCGTAACTCTGATATCCCCCTTAAGGCGGGCGTCCCTCGCCGAGAGGTACCCGTCAAGCCAGCCCATCCCCTCGAGGATCCTGACGTTCCTGAACACCAGGTGCCCGCTGAAGGGGTCGGAGAGGAAGCTCGCCGGCACGAACCTCTGGCTTCTGAGATCCGCGCTGAAGAGGAGCCCGTTCCGGTCGGAGAGCCTCGCGGTGAGCGACGCGGAGGGAGCCTTTCCGCCCGCGAAGCTGAGCTCGGTCCCGATCTCCGCCTTCGAGTCCCTGAAAAGCGGGAACCCGGAGAAGAGCATCCCGAGGTTCTCTGATGAGGCGCTCACCTTAAGGCTCCCCTGACCCTTCTGGTACCTGAAGGTGAAATTCCCGCGGCTGCTCCCGGTGAACTCCATGTTCCGGTTGAGCCTCCAGGCGTTCCTCGTGAGCTCGTCCATCAGGATCTCGCCGCCGCACTCGCTCACGGGAGCCGAGGCGAAGTCGGTCTTCCAGGCGAAGCTGCTGACGCTTATGCGCCCCGCGGAGTAGGAGGCGCCGGTCCTGCCGCCCGTAACGGTGAACTTATGGTTCCTGAGATCAAGCTCTCCGGTCCCCTGGAAGCTGAAGTCCGTTACCCAGGGGCTCCCCTTAACCGACGCGTCCAGCGTGTGCTTCTTCCCGTCCGAGGAGTTCCTCACCTTAATTCCGGTGAGCTGCACGGTGCCGGCCCTGAGGGATGAGGCGGTGAACTCATAGTCTCCGTGGGCGAAAAACCTCACTCCCGTGCTGGGAGTCTTCGGACGCGGCCGGGCGCCGGGGCGCCTTTTTACAGGGAGCGGATCTGTTCCGGAGAGGACCGCGGAAAGCTTATCAGCGCTGAGCCCCGCGGCTCCCGCCTCAATCCGCGCCGCGGAGAGCGAGAGGTTCCCCGAGGTGGAGATGCTCGAGAGTAGTGGCTTCCCCGAGGCGTCCGTGAGCCGCACGCTGATGTCTACAGGCGCGCCGATGGAGCGTAGGAGCGGATCCTTAAGTGCCGTGCCGCCTGCCGTAAGGCTTTTTGCCTGTATGCTGAACTTCTGCCTCATCCTGAGCCAGTGCGACTTCCAGAGCCTGAAGCCCTCCGCGTCAAGCGCGAGGCTCCGGGCGTAGAAGATGTCCTTCGGGAGGTATGAGGAGGTGTCGCTGATATTTGCCGCGGCAGAGGGAATTATGAGCTCATACTCCTTCTCCCCAACCGAGGCGTAGGCTGAGAGTTTGCCTATGGCGTCTTTGTTCCTGCCCTTTATCCCCGTGCTCTCCAGGGCGTAGAAATACCACCCCGGGTACATGGCCGCCATGCGGAAGCCGAGCGATCCCGAGATATCCGGGCCTTTGAGGTCCGTGAGGTGGAAGGAGAGCGAGGACATGTCGCCTTTTGTCCTGAGCTTAAAGGACGATCCGTCGAGCATCGAGAGCGTCTCCGGGAAGAAGCCGTCCTTCTGATACCTGAAGAGTCCTTCCGCGCTCAGATCAAGATCGATGTAGCCCCCGAGCGTAACGGTGCCGGACGCGCTCACGTCCCCGAGCGACGGGACCTTCGCCTCTGCGGACGCCACGCTTATGGTGTGCCCGTCCAGGAAGCCGCTTACCCTGACGCTCCCCTCCCCGGTGCGGAACAGGTCGCCCTCCTCATAGACAGGGGAGAGGCAGTCCCTGACCGGAGAATCTCCGTTTCTCCGCACGGCCCTCCTGAGGCGGAAGCAGGTGTGCTGAAGCGCGATCTCGCCCACATCGATGTGGAGCCTTATGTAGCTGTCCCGGAAATGCCTGGAGAGCCCCTTCAGAGTGCCGTTGAAGAGCTCCTCACGGTCATCGGGGAGGGTCTCGAGCGAAAGCGCTGAATCCGCGCTCCCGGACACACCGGGCGCTGCGGATGCAGGCGGAGGAGGAGTGCCGTCACCTGGCGCTGCCTTCGGCAGGGGCTTCCGGTAGACCGTAACGGCAGAGCCGGAGGAGGAGATTTTCTCTGCCTTTATCCGGCTCCCGCTCCACTCCCCGGACTCACCTTCAAGATCCTTCGCGTATACCGTTACGATCGGGTTCTCGAACAGGCAGTCATGGCAGCTGACATGATCAAGCAGCAGCCTCTCAAGGCTGGTGATTTTCCCCAGATCCCAGTAGAAGCCGGGGGCGTCTGTGTCGCGCCGCTCATAGGCTGAGGGAGGGTAGGAGGCGGCAGGAGCGCCGCTCCTTTTCATCTCATGGGAGATCGTAAGCCCCTCGGCGCTGAGGCTCTCCACATGCAGGACATGATCAAGGAGCGCCGCGGGAGACGGATCGAACCTGAGCTCTGCCTCACGGGCCCTTATGGTGATGGAGCCTGCCTTCAGGTAGAAGCCCTCAAGCGTCAGGGATCCTGACGCAAGCGTGCCGCCAGAGCCCTTTGCCGAAAACCCGGGCAGCAGGACTGAGACAGTCCGGAGGGCCAGCCTCGTGCCCGATTCGGTAAAAAGCGCAGTATAGAAAGCCGCGGCCGGAACAGCGATCGCGGCTGAGAGAAGAACGCCAAGTACAGCAGCCTTCCTCATGGCTCACTCCGGATTCCCCAGGATGACGCCCCGGAGGGCACCATCACCGGGGAAGAGAGCCTCAGAGGGCAATGCCTGCCGCCTTAAGGGCAGTCTCGGCACGGGAGCTCCCGAGGTACGCGAGCATCCTCACCGTGTCAGCCTCGGAGGCGGCGCGCTTCTTCTCCTCCTCAGTTAGCGGATCACGCGAGGTGAACTTCGGATCGGAGGCGAAGTGCGAGAGCGCTATGAGGATGAAGCTGCCGAGGAGCTCGGTCTTCTGCCTGGTCTTCTCCTCATCGGTTCCGCTGCCGTCGCAGAGCGAGACGAACATTCTGACAGGGCCTCCGAGGGCGGTGGCCTTCACCACATCGGCCTCGCTCACTGCGGAGACAAAGCTCTCCGGAACGCCTGCAGCCTTCACGAGCTTCTGCACCAGCGGCGAGTCATCCTCGGCGAAGTCGGCGAGCATTACCCTGATGAAGCGGCAGATGCTGACAATGGTCTCATCCGAGGAGCCGCCTCGGCAGGTGTCTACAATGCGATCCGCGTCATCGGCAAGCTCCTCGGGGAGAGAGATGTCTCCGTTCTCGTTCCAGGAGAACACCGTGCAGATCTCCTTCATGATGTCGACAAAACTGTCAGTTCCGGCGATGCCGGGAGCAGCCTTCGGGGCAGGAGCAGCGGCAGGCTTCTTCTGCGCGGGCACGGAGTCCCAGGACATTGCAGACGAGACCTTCGCGGCCTGCGGCTTTGCGGCAGGGGCTGCCTGAGGAGCAGCGGGCTTTCCGGCAGGAGCTCCGGGCATATGGATGCCCGGAATATTGGGAGCGCTCTTCGAGGTGCCGACAGACTTCCCGCCCTGTCCAGGCATATGGATGCCGGGAATATTGGGGGCACTCTTTGAGGTACCGACAGAGGTGCTGCCCTGTCCAGGCATGCGGATGCCCGGAATGTTCGGCGCGCTCTTCGGTGCACCCGCGGATGCGGACTTCCCGCCCTGTCCAGGCATATGGATGCCCGGAATATTGGGAGCGCTCTTTGAGGTACCGGCTGAGGTGCTGCCCTGTCCGGGCATGCGGATCCCCGGAATGTTCGGGGCGCTCTTCGGTGCGCCAGCGGATGCGGACTTCCCGCCCTGTCCGGGCATATGGATGCCCGGAATGTTCGGGGCGCTCTTCGAGGTACCGGCTGAGGTGCTGCCCTGCCCAGGCATGCGGATCCCGGGGATATTGGGCGCGCTCTTCGGAGCTGCCGGAGCTGCGGAATCCCAGCTCATCTTTGATGAGGGCTTCTGCGCGCCTGCTGCGGCTCCTGCCTTCGCGCCGCCTTCAGGCATATGGATGCCGGGGATCTTCGGGTCGCTCTTCGGAGCGCTGGGAGCAGCTGAGTCCCAGCTCATCTTTGATGAGGGCTTCGGGCTCTCAGCGCCTGCCTTGGCGCCTTCACCAGGCATATGGATGCCCGGGATCTTCGGAGCGCTCTTCGGAGCTGCCGGAGCGGCCTTGCCCTTAGCTGACTTCTCCTCCTCGGCGATGAGCTTGTCCTTGTAGCCTGCGCCTGGGGTGAACTTCATGGTATAGGCGTCAGGCTTCTTCTCAGCAGGACCGGCCTCGGCAGCCTCCTTCGCCTTCTTAGCGGCCTTCTCCTTCGCGGCCTTCTCCTCCTCTGCTATAAGCTTGTCCTTATAGTTGGAGCCGGCGTTGAACTTGAGTGTATAGGCGTCTTCCTTCTTGCCGCCCTGCTCGGCCTCACGTGCCTTTCTCTTCTCGGCCTGCTTCTTCTCGTACTCCTCGTTCTCGGCGATGAGCTTCTTCTTGTAGTCCTCTTCCTCATTGTACCTGAGGCCCGCGGCGCCCTTCTTCTGCTCCGCAGGCTTCTCCTCGGCCTTTGCGGACTGCGCGTCCGTGGCGGCCTTCTTTATTTTTTCCAGCTGCGCGGCCTCAGCCTCGGCAGAGACAGCGCCATCAGCGGCAGCCTTGGGAGCTGTGCCTGCATCAGCCTTGCCGGCTGCGGCCTTCTTTATTTTTTTCAGCTGCGCGGCCTCAGCCTCGGCAGAGACAGCGCCATCAGCGGCAGCCTTGGGAGCTGTGCCTGCATCAGCCTTGCCGGCTGCGGCCTTCTTTATGTCAGCCTCGCCAGAGCCGCTGAGCTTTGCCTGGGGAGATTCCTTTGCCCCGGGAGCCTGAGCTGCGGGAGTGTCTTTTTCCTCAGCTTCATCAGGAGCCGGGAGGCTGCCGGCCTCCGGAGCGTCAGGCTTCTTCTTTCCGGACGCGGCCCCGGCATTAAGCTTGATGCCCTCATCGGCCTGAGGCTCATCATCATTGCTGCTGACACTGTCGCTCACGTTCTTGTTCATGAGATCATTGAAGGTAAGCTTGGTGTGGCCGTGCCCGCCGCCCGCGAGGCGCTTGAGGTCAGAGAGGGATACCTTGTCGAGCCCCTTCTTGGCGCGCATCTGGTTGAGGACCACAAGTCCGCCCGGGATGAGCCCCAGGAGAATAAGGAGAAGGACCACTCGGCCGATGATGCCGGTGAGCGATCCGTCATCGCCTGCGGTCTTCTTTGCGGCGCCGGGCTTATTGACCTGCGGGGCTGCCGGCCTCGGGGTGAGGTCCCTGATGATGCCGCGGACCTCGTTAGGGTTCATGTCGCCTGTGGAGCGGACAACCGCAAAGCGGCGCGCCTCCTGGTCAAGCGTGATGATGTAGTAGTGGTAGGCATTCTCGCCGGGGAACGGAACCGAGCAGCTCACAATCCTTCCGAAATGCGGCGTGAAGGCGCGGTCCGTTACCGTGCCGCGGCAGATCGGATCCTTGGCGATCCTGCCGGCGAGCTCGGTGTCGGTGAGGTTCTCCCCGCCGATGTCGCCCTCGATGGTATAGGCAAGCGCCGAGCCGTCAACCGAGAACTTGTCCTGCCCTGCCTCGCTCTTGTCCGGAACCAGGCTGAGATAGGCCTTTCTCACGACCTTGCCGTCCCGCTTGGCGCCGTCCCAGGCGCTGCCGTTCCGGAGGAGGTTCAGGATCCTCTTGCTGTCAGCGGAGGCAAGGAGATAGAGCCCGCCTGCCGCATCGAGGGCTGCATGCCTGGTGAGCTCCTCGCGCGCGTCCTTGGCGAGAGCGCTGAACTCCGGAGTGAAGGTCCTGGTGAACCACACTGACGAGACGTTGCTGACCTGGTCCAGCCTGTAGAAGAACTCGTCACCGTTCGCCTCAGGCTCAAGCTTCAGGAGTATGGCGGTGGCGCCGAGCTCAGTCTTCTTGCTGTCCCTGATGTCGCGGAAGGCCATCACGTAGTCCTCTCCGCCTATGGAGCAGGTGAGCGCGTCTCCGTCCTTCTGCACCAGGGTGAGCTCCGCGGGGCTGTCGCCCAGATCGTGGCAGAAGCCCGACTTCCTGAACATCACAGAGAGCTCGTGCGAGGGAGTGCCGCTCTTCATTACAGACTCCGAGCCGCCGTCCTTCCCGGTGAACGAGGGATCCGCCGATGAGACATTGGGAGCAGCCCCGTCAACGTAGAAGCCGGTGATCTCGGCGTACATCTTCCCGCCTTTTGAGTAGACAATGCTGGTCGATCCGTCGTCATTGAGCCTCGCCGAGCTGACTGAGAGGCCGCTGCCTGCGTTCGCGGGGAAGACCGAGCCTCCGGACATTCCGGAGAAAAGTGCCGAGTCAATGAAGCCGCCCGCCGCGAATGCCGGTGCGGAAACGGAAAAGGATGCCGCAGCGGAGGCGGCGAGAACCAGAGTCAACAGTTTATTCATCTGACGGATTCCGGCCGGTTCGCGGGGAACAGGCCGTCCTATGCTGTTCAATAAAAAAGTCGGGAAAATCCCTGCACACAATCACCACGGATTATAAATGCAAGAGCGGCCGGATTTTAGTTAGCTGGGCGGCATTTTGAAAAAAAACGTGCCGGAGCCGTTGACAGGGGCAGGAAGGGCTCCCGCCCCAGGAAATGGGAAAAGCTGCGATTTTCGCTCTATTTGCAGTTGCCGCGGTTCAGCACGATGTCGAAGGACTCATTTTTGCTCTTCTCGTAGCGGTAGATGATGTCCGTAATCTTCCCCGAGGCGAGCTCGCCCTTCTGCGACGAGAAGCGGCAGAGCATGGAGGCGGCCTTCGTGCTGTTCTTCTTCATGGAGTCAAGATTCTCAGCGTTCGAGGCGTCATAAAGGAGGACCACCTTCCCGTGCCCGCCGAACTTCACCTCCTTGAGGCTGATGTTGCCCTTCCCGGAGACCGAGGCGAGGAGCCCCTTCCTTATTCCGGGAATATAGAAGCCTTTGAGATAGGGATCGGTGTAGACGCCGTCCTTCCCCACGGAGGCGGCCGAGGCCTTCCTCACGGTCTCAGCGCAGGTCTCGGGCTTTATGGAGACCGGGATAGCGCCCTTCTTTCCCTCATAGACGTAGGTAATCTCATGGAACTTCTTAAGGTCTCCCGCGGCATCATAGGCCCGGCAGAGGGCGGATGAAAGGAAGAGCGCCGTGTCGTCGCGGGAGAGGGATTTGTCGAAGTCCGCCTGCCCGACCGTAACCTTCAGCACTCCGTCAGAGAGCGCCTCTGCTCCCTTGATGCCGCTCTCTGCGGTGAGGAGCTCCGGAATGTAGGTCTTTTTGAGCTCGTCCATAGTGTAGACGCCGTCAGCTGAGAGCGCCGGGAATGATATGAGCAGCATGGCTGCCGCGAGTCCCGCGGATTTAATCAATTTGCTTCTCCTTTTATAGTCAGTTTGCCTGTGCTTTTTCAGTGCTTCGGCTGTTTGATTCCGAAAGCGACAGGATAATACCCGAATGCGGGAAAAACTGAAATGCAGGGCAGAAAACCGGGAGAAAAAGACAAAGACACAAAAAGAACTGTGTGATGCGGAAGGAACTGAGGGAGAAATTTAAGAAATTCTGGAGAATGTCTGAATGGTGCCCGGAACCGGAATCGAACCAGTGACACGGTGATTTTCAATCACCTGCTCTACCGACTGAGCTATCTGGGCCTTTTGACGGGGGTCATTATGCTATATTCCTGAAAATGAGTCAAGCGTTTTCTGCTAAAAAATTTGACCCCCAGTAAAAGACCCGGATAGGCGCAGTGCGCTCTTTAATGGACGGCCGCTGCCCCACAGGCCTCTCAGGACTTCGCCGGAAGCGAATCAATGAAGCTGTCGCCATCCTTAAGGAGCGAGTCGACGAACTTCGGGAGCGTTGTCCCGGCCTTCCCGTAGACCGACTTCCTGAAATACCCTGCCTGCTCGCTCGGCGTGAGGTTGAACTCGATGTTCATGGCTCCCCTCGACGCCGCAATCCTCGCGAATCCCGCCGCGGGATAGACGACGCCCGAAGTGCCGACCGCGAGGAAGAGATCCGCGCTCCAGAGCGCCTCCTCTATCTCCTCCATATGGTAGGGGATCTCCTCGAAGAACACGATGTGCGGCCTGATGGTGCCCTTCGCCCCGCAGTGCGGGCAGTCCTCGCGCGGAGCCACGTCGCGGTCACAGGGGAACACCGTGCCGCAGCGCGGGCAGTAAATCTCACGGAGAGCTCCGTGCATGTGGTAAAGGCTCTCCGAGCCTGCCCTCTCATGGAGGTTGTCAATGTTCTGCGTTACCAGAGTAACGCTCCCCTTCTTCCACTCCTTCTGCAGTTTCGCGACGGCATAATGGGCAGGATTGGGCTCAACATTGTGGAGGTTCCGCCTCATGGTGTTGTAGAAGTTCTCCACGGTCGCCGGATCGCGCTCCAGGGCCGACGGAACGCAGACGTCCTCAATGCGGTGGTTCTCCCAGAGCCCCGTCTCGGAGCGGAATACCGGAATGCCGGACTCTGCCGAGATGCCGGCTCCTGTCAGGATGACAATATTCTTAATCATGCTGTCTTTCCTCCTCTTATTGCCTGAAGGCAGGCGAATCCCTGGCTCTCAGTCAAGGACGCTTCTCGGATCAACGTCTACCGACCACTTCACGATGCCGCAGCCCGGGAGCTTCCTGATGAGCGGCCCGATAGCGGAGAGCGTTCGGTGCAGTGGCTTTCTCGCGGGCGAGGTGAGCATTATGAGCGCCCGGTACCTTCCCGCGAGCTTTTCCATGCGCGCGGGAACCGGATGCTCCGCAGTCACGCCCTCCTCCAGGCTCTCCTCAACGATTCTGAACGCATTTTCCGCAAATGCCATCACGTCATCGGAATTCTGTGACTCAAAGCGCAGAAGAGCCTGCCTGGAGTACGGCGGCAGCGACATGCCCTGCCTCTGGGGGAGAGCCTCCGCGGCAAAGGCGTCATAGCCCTTCGAGACGATAGTCTGCAGCACCGCGTGGTCAGGATAGAAGGACTGCACGGCTACCGTGCAGGGAAGCGCGCTCCGCCCGGTCCTGCCCGCAACCTGGGTGTAGAGGGCCGCGAGCTCCTCCTCCGCCCTAAAATCCTCCGAGAAGAGAGCGCTGTCGATATTGAGTATGGCGGCAAGCGTAACGTTCGGGAAATCATGGCCCTTCGCCACAATCTGCGTGCCGATGATCACCCGGTATTTCCCTGCCCTGATGCCGTCCACCGCCTCCTCGAGGCTCCCGCGGCGCTTCGTGGTGTCATGGTCAATCCTTATGACAGGATAGCCCGGGAAGAGCTTCTCCGCGGCCGCCTGAAGCTGCTCGGTGCCGACGCCCAGGACCGTGAGGTTAGATGAGCCGCACGCCGGGCACCTCTCGGGCGGCCGGAAGAACGCCTCGCAGTGGTGGCAGACGAGGCGGTTCTGCTCCCGGTGGTAGGTGAGGTGCGAGTCGCAGTTCGGGCAGCCGAACACATGCCCGCAGTCGGCGCAGACCATCACCGGGGCAAAGCCCCTGCGGTTCAGGAAGAAGAGCACCTGATGCCCCTCATCTAGCTCACGCCTTGCCATGTTTATAAGAGCCGGCGAGAGCCCCGCGGCAAGCCTCGTGCCGCGGACATCGATGATTTTCCGGGTGACATGTCCCTCCGCCGCCTCGCCCGCGCGCCTTGTGAGGCGGAGTAGCCGGTAGCGCCCGGACATGGCGTTCGCGAGGCTCTCGAACGATGGAGTGGCGCTCCCCAGGACTACCGGGCACTTCGCGAGAGTCCCGCGGAACACGGCGAGATCGCGCCCGTTGTAGCGGCAGCCGTCATCCTGCTTGTACGACTCGTCATGCTCCTCATCGACAATTATGAGCCTCAGATCCTTAAATGGCGTGAACAGGGCCGAGCGCGTCCCGACGATGACAGCGGCGCTCCCGTCCGACATCGAGAGATAGGCGTCAAGCCGGTCGGGCGCGTTGAGTCCCGAGTGGGTTACCGCGACAGGGACGCGGAAGCGCCTAAGGAACCTCGCGACCGTCTGCGGCGTGAGGCTGATCTCCGGGACCATCACAAGGGCCTGCCCGCCTGACTTCACGACATCCTCGATGAGCTGCAGGTAAACCTCGGTCTTGCCGGAGCCGGTAACGCCCTCGAGGAGGAACACGCCGAAGCCATCCGATTCTGATATGGCGCTGACTGCCGCCCGCTGCTCATCATTGAGTTCTTTCCGGTCCTGCTCATTCACCGGATCGGGGATGGTCCGCCAGTCAGGCTGAAGGCTCCGGAGATCAAGCTTCTCCGCGATGCCTTTTGTAACCAGGGCATTGAGCGCAGTGCTTTCAATCCCTGCCGCGGTGAGCTGCCTTCTTGAAATCACCGCACCATCAAAGAGGAAAGACACTGCGGCCTTCTGCTTTTCATTTTTAATCCGCGTGATATCGGCGCCTTTGACCAGGCGGAAGGCGGGCTCAGCCTTCTTTCGCACAGGCTCGCCGGATCTCAGGGCGACGGGGAGCGCCGTCTCAAAAATCTCACCCTCGCAGCCGTGGTAGTAGCCGGCCATGAAGAGGCAGAGCGAGATGACATCGTCATTCATCACCGGCTTGTCATCAAGCTGTTCTTTAACCGGCAGTATGGCGCCCTCAAAGCCGTCGTCAGGCCTCTCGTCCATTACCCTGACGCAGACGCCTATGCAGACGCGGCCATTGAAACTCACCAAGACACGGCAACCGGGCGCTATGTTGGAGTCTTTTGGAACAGAATAGGTGAAAAGTCCCGGAACGGCAGCCGGGACTGCCACGGAGACATAGAGGCTGCCCTCCGGCACGGCAGGCAGGTCGAAGAGCTGCTCGTCAGGCTGCATCCCCGGCCTTCACGCCAAAGAGCTTCTGCACTGACGCGCTGAGCTCATCAAGCAGGGCATAGCGCTTGCGGTAGAGGGAGCGCTTCTTCGAGGGAATTGAGGCGATGTCCTTACGGGGCTCCTCCGAGATCTCCGAGAATCCCTCAATGTCCGTATCCTTCGCGCCGAAGACGGCCCAGATGGAGTCATAGTCGCAGTAGACCTTGCGGCTC
Organism: uncultured Pseudomonadota bacterium; assembly: GCA_900317945.1. Classification (GTDB taxonomy): domain Bacteria; phylum Pseudomonadota; class Gammaproteobacteria; order Enterobacterales; family Succinivibrionaceae; genus UBA2810. The sequence goes on along the minus strand of ONIT01000038.1, from coordinate 1,788 downwards.
AGCTTCCGGTAGTGGATGTCCTGGAATACATGGTGCGAGGACTTTACGGCAATCACACGCCTCGCGCCGCAGGCCTTCGCGAACATGAAGACGAGATCCGTAACCAGGTGCATCGGGATAAGGCCGAACGCCTGGCGGGTTATGATCTTGAGCGCTCCCTGCGGATCCTTCGCGGATGGGTCAGAGCCCTGGATTGAGGTGATGGCGAGAGACATGCCGTCTCCGTCCTTTATGAAGCTGAAGGCCGCGGAGTACATCCGCATGTCGATGCTGTCAACCACGGAGAAGGCAAGCTCCGCCTCGCGCCTGAAGGTTGAGCTCGCGTGCAGGATGACATGGTACTCCGGCTCCTCCTCGCTGCGCCTCTGGAGAGTCAGGACGGGGATGCCGCTTGAGGAGTAGAGGCGCCTGATGTAGTTTCCGTAGAGCTTACCAAGGGTCTCATAGTGGAAATAAATCTGGTCGATTCTCTTCCTTATAGGGAGTCCCTTGCAGAAATACGGCCTGAAGGGCTTGTAGAAGATGGCGGGCTCTATGTCGCCGATGTACTGGAATTCAGGCCTTGAGAACAGATCGCAGAGCTTCCTGAAGCTGCGGCGGTGCAGCATCATGCGGAAACCGGCATGAATCTCCCGAACAATTCTCCGGCGCGGCAGATTGTCATGCACCACACGGATCACATCAGGTATGGTGATGTTGCCTCTTTCTACAAGTTCTGACCAGATCATAGAACGCTCTCGAAAATTTTACGGAACTAGTATAGAGCACAAGCGGAAAACTTGCAAAAATCAGGCGGAGGGGCGGAATGCCCGTACTGCCTTTTGGTGTGGCATGGGCATCCACTGCCCGCGAGGATGACGCGCAGAGACTCCCGGAGCCGCCCTGACGCAGGGTACGCCTTCCATCAGGAGATAACCCACCTGACACGCGCATTGGTCTTATAGTGCATGACGAGGCAGTCAAGGAGGTCCGAAGCGGCCGAATCCCCGTTGATAGACGCGAGGCGGAGCCACTTCATAGCCTCCGCCCAGTCCTCCGGGACTCCTGCCCCTGAGCAGTACATGCTGCCAAGCGCGCGCTGCGCGGCGGCACTGCCCTGCTCCGCGGCCTTCCGGTACCACTTCGCGGCCTCCGCAGGAGCCTCACTGACTCCTGTTCCGCTCTCATACATCTGAGCGAGCTTATACTCCGCGCCCGAGTCCCCCTGCTCCGCGGCCTTCCGGTACCATTTGGCGGCCAGTGTGAGATCCCTCTCGGCGCCGAAGCCCGACTCGTACAGAGAGGCAAGCCTCATCTCTCCTGACACGTCGCCCTGCACGGCAGCCTTCCGGTACCACTTCGCGGCCTCGTCAAAGTCCCTGGGGCTGCAGTATCCAAAGCAGTACAGGTCTCCTGCCTTGATCTGAGCGTCAGCGTTGCCCTCTTCCGCCTCCCTCAGGATCCCTGCCGGATCGCGGCTCCCGCATCTCTGTTTCTCTGGAGCGCTGCCATCAGTTCTCCCGCCGGATGATAAGCCGGACTGGGAGCAGCCGTAACTCCACATGTCCCAGGCTGCACTCTCCGCACTGGCATCAAAGCCATGATCACGGGGCTCCTGCACTGAGCCTGTGAACCCCATGGCAAAGAAGATGCTGTCCACTGCGTATGAGGCAAACTCTGTTTTGAAATTCAAGGCGGCTGAAAGAGCCTTTTTAACCTAAAACTCGTTTTATAGTCACACGATATAGCACTTCTGCATACTGCTGCTGTTGCTACTTTAATCGGCAGGAGCGGTGTACTCTTTCAGCA
>ONIT01000115.1 GCA_900317945.1 uncultured Pseudomonadota bacterium | reverse complement strand
ATAAATGAGAATGTTCCAGAACTCTGCGGAGCGGAGGTTATTGAAATCAAGGGTGCCGTAGCTCATCCCCTCATCCGCCGGCAGGGATATGCTCCTTCCCGCGATCAGATCCTGCATGCGCTCCGCGTCCTCAGGGGCAAGGCGCGGCATAAACCCGGCAATGAAATTGCTGCTGGTCGTGAGGTTCCAGTGGGATTTTGGCCTGACTGATGCGGGATCCCTGCTCCGGCACAGCTCCCTGACGTGGCTCGTGATATCCCACGGGCAGAAGAGATCCTCACCGCCTATGCTGTAGCCTTCGTACCAGTCAGCGGCCTTCTCGTACAAATCCCCGAAGCCGTAATAATCAAGCATGGCCCTGACCTCATCCGGCGTGAAGCCGATGGCAGCCCTGAGGTCGCTTGCCTCTGTGAGCACTGTGTCGAGCTCGAGGTTGTTCATCCCGGTGAAGATTCCTTCCTTGGTGGCCCGGAGGCATCCTGTCATAATGACCTTGCTGATGTCATCATGGTCCTTAAGGGCTCTGTTCAGCATTGTCCCGACCAACCTGCTCATCGGCTCATAGTAGCCGCCAGCGGCCGCTTTCTGGAGGGGCACATCGTACTCGTCGATGAGCAGCACCGGCTTATGGCTGTCACCGAATCGTTTCCTGAGGAGGCGGCACAGAAAAACCAGGGACTGCTCCACATAGTAACTGTTGTCCGGCTCCCTCAAATGGCTGTAGCCAGTGAGCATGCTTAAGAAATCATGCTCATCTTCTGCAAGTTCAGGGCCGTCCAGCCAGCTGAAATTCCCGGCCAGCCTCCATATCGCCCCGGCAAGAGAGCGGTATGCGCCTTCGAATCCGATACCGCCGGCATCCTTGAGCGAGAGGAACACCACAGGATGGCGCCCCATGTGCTCTCCGCAGAACTCCGTGTCCTCCATTACCTTAAGTCCCCGGAAGAGCTCCTGCTGCCTCGAGGTGTCGCCGGGATTCTGGAAGTCAATCTCGAGGAAACGTCGGAGGGTGCTCATGGTCAGGGTCTTCCCGAAGCGCCTCGGGCGGAGCAGCAGGAGCCGGCTTCCTGTGCCGCTGAAGAGGGGCTTCAGGAACTGTGTCTTGTCGGCGTAGTAGATTCCCTCATCGCGGAAAACAGCAAAATCCTCATCCCCGCGTTTTGGTGCGAGCCGCGGCTGGTTCTCACCTGCCTTTGTCATACTGCATTCCTCGCGGATTTCGTGAAATACGGGAAAAGTTTAATCCATCACTTTGTCCGCCTCAGGGCAGCAGCTCACCGCAGCTTACATCGCAGTCGCGGCCATGGAAAGCTATTCCGCATTCAACGACTCTCTTGATCTTCGGATTGCAAAGCAGTGATTTCGCATAGCCTTTCTCCTCGATCTGCGCCAGGGCAGAGTTTGCCAGAGCTGTAAGGTCTGTGCTGCTGTCTTTTGCATATTTAATCTCAATCACCACGGCCTCGGTTCTGGATCTGGATTTGAAAGTGATATCTGCATAACCGCTGCCGCTCTCAGCCTGTGATTTGTAATCCCTGATATCATCTCCTGCCGCGGCAAACAGCCCGTCCAGGAAGCCGTGATAGAAGTTCTCGTGCGGAGCCCTGGTGGCATTGTCCCGGAGCGAGACAAAACCGGCCAGAAGAGACTGCAGCGACTCGGCCGCGTTATCTGAATCACATGAGAAAAGCTGGCCGATCAGGTTTCTGGCCAGGATTCCATATGGACTCTCGCCCTTGCCTTCGTAATACTTCGATATGTTATCCCTGAAGCACTTGAGGACCTCCCTGTTCGGGATGCGGAGTCTGTTTATGCCGTTATCACAGTGTTCGTCCAGAGTGAGGTAGCCTGTATAAAGGAGAATGTTCCAGAGCTGCTCCGAGCTCAGATTGTTAAGGCGCAGAGTGCCATAGCTCATCCCCTCATCAACGTTTACAGCTACGCTCCTTCCTGCAACAAGCTCCTGCATGCGGTCTGAGTCCTTTGGTGCAAGATGCGGCATAAACTCCGTAACAATGTTGACATTGCTCGTGTTGTTCCAGTAAGACTTGGGTGTGACTGCAGCCGGGGCCTTGCTTCTGCAGAGTTCCTTGACATATTTGGTTACATCCCACGGGCAGAACAGATCCTGACCGCCTATGCTGTAGCCGTCATACCAGCTCCTGGCCTTTTCGTACAGATCTCCGAGGCCGTAATACTCAAGCATGGCCCTGACCTCATCCGGCGTGAAGCCGATGGCAGCTCTGAGGCCGCTTTCCTCTGTGAGCACTGTGTCGAGCTCCAGGTTGTTCAGCCCGGTGAAGATTCCTTCCTTGGTGGCCCGGAGGCATCCTGTCATAATGACCTTGCTGATGTCTTCGTTGGTCTTAAGCGCATCGCCAAGCAGCGCACCTATAACCTTGCTCATCGGCTCATAGTATCCGCCGATGGCCGCTTTCTGCAGCGGCACGTCATACTCGTCAATCAGAAGTACCGGCTTGCGGCTGTCTCCGAAGCGTTTTCTGAGAAGATGGCACAGAAAAATCAGGGACTGCTCAGCAAAGCCTCTGCCTGCAGGCTGCCTAAGGTAGTCAAAGTCAGAAAGCCTGTCTAAAAAAACATGCTCTTTTTCTGTAAGCTCAGGACCGTCCAGCCAGCTGAAATTCTCGGCCAGCCTGGATATCACGCCTGCAAGCCTTTCGAAGGCATCATCGTAAGCAACGCCGTCAGCACTTTTGAGCGAGACAGACACCACAGGATAGCGCCCCATGTGCTCCTCGCAGAACTTCTGGTCTTCTGTTACCTTAAGCCCGCGGAAGAGCTCCTGCTGCCTCGAGGTATCACCGGGATTCTGATAGTCCATCTCGAGGAAATGGCGGAGCATGCTCATGGTCAGGGTCTTCCCGAAGCGCCTCGGGCGGAGCAGCAGGAAGCGGCTGTCTGTGTCTACAAAGAGGGGTTTCAGGTACTGTGTCTTGTCGACATAGTAGATCCCGTTTTCGCGGAAAACCGCAAAATCCTCATCTCCTGCTTTTGGCGTGAGCCTTGTCTGATTCTGACCTGTCTCCGTCATGCTGCACCCCCTGCGTCTCTGAGTTTTTCTAAGCCATGTACTAAAAACTGCCGTAAATTTTATACAACATCGTTAATTCAACAAGTTATATAAATTTAAGCAATTTATAGAGCTCTTTTAACCAGTACAATGTACTCTAACCATCAGTTTCACTCAAGACAGCCTGCAGACTTCCGCTGCTCAAATCAGAGCTGCCGCATGCCAGTGCAGGCTGCCGTTAAAAATCCGGATGTTTTCGTATGAAACAGCGCCGGAACTATTCTTAGTTTTAATTGATTTCAGTTCGTCCTCGGACGACTTCTTACAGCGATGGCACTTGAAGGTGTTTCAGGAAAATCTGAAGCGTCATTTCCAGTACACGCTGTAAAACTGAAACTGCGTCTGGCTGACTGCAATACCGGCATCTGATGTGCGTGATTCTGCCGGGAACATCATTATTCTAGCAGAATGAATGGTGAATAAGCTGCCTGCTGAAAGCCTGCAATGTGAACTTTGAGCAGTGCCGGCCTGAAAGGTTGGGCTGCATGCAGGGGCCTGAAGCGCAGGAGCATTTCTGAACAGGCATGCCAGAAGCGCGAGTCAGGTGTCAGAAGGGATGTGCCGGATGGAAATTCTGTTCCTGAATTTTCTTACAATGAAACCAGGGCGTTCGGAAATCGCCGTCCATAGTGCTCAGGAAAGGAAGTCATGATGCCAGAATCCATAGAAGGTTACACTGAGGATCTGTTCGGCTGCCGGTTTGCCGATGACTCTTTTGATTCGGAAGGGGAGGAGGATCACCTGAAGGAATCCCGGGAACTTTTCGATCATTACTCATGGGCGGAAGTTTTCCCGGTCTGGTTCCGCTATCTCACTCAAAAGTGCCCGACCGCGCCAGATGTCATCAACTTTGCAAATCTCTATGTCTATTATGACGCGGGCCGCAGGCCGGTCCCCTGTCCCATAGAATTCATAGGCTTCCTGTACTTCAAGGTGGATATGGATGTTTATTGGGACGAGGCAGGCGATCTCCTTGACGGCCTTGCGATCAATGTCCTCTCCCACAGCGGCTGCCTGAATTTTGAGGAGGATCCTTACTACAGTCCGCTTAAGGATGAACGCATTCTGCGGGCAGTCTCAGAGTGGAAAAACGGGAGACAGGACGCACAGGAACTCTCGCTCAATCCCTGCGGCCCTGCCTGAAAACGGAGGCGGAATACTGTCTGTGCATCAGGCCGTCTGCCAGGCCTTATGAGCATCTGCCTGAGCTCTTCATGCCCCGAGGGCCTTCCTGAGCTCACCGATATCGCTGCAGCCCTTAACCCCGGGATCATCAGCAAGGCGCCGGCCTTCCCTGATTGCCGCAGCGGTCTCTGCATTCGGAACATCAGAATTCAGGCTGAAAGGCATGCCGTTCTCGCGGACAACGGCCCTCTGGAAGATATTGACGGCAGAGGTCATTGTCAGTCCGGGTTCTGCAAGGATCCTCTCAGAATCTCTCCTCACCACATCGTCAGTCGGTATTCTGAGATTTACCGATGGCATGAAAACCTCCGGATTCTGGATAAAGTCAGCTTCTGCCCGCCGTCACGCGGCACTGTCATTATAGACAGCATATTTTATGGCTGCAGAATCATGCATCTCTCACGGAAGGAGCGGCATCCAGGCATCCGGAGGAAGTTTCTGCTTATGGGCCTCAGGGCAGGGAAACATGGAGCGTGCCAGGCCGGGAGGGAAGCTTTGCCGCATCAGGAAATGCCCGGCGGACGCCGCCTGTGATGCTGCAGGTGCCCGGGCAGGTCCCGGAACTCATATTCGTCAGACCGGCTCTCCGGTCTTGATGCGGGGAACCGCGCCGAAACGTCCCTTGAGGTATTCCTTTTCCAGTGCGTCAGAATCCCCCGGCCGGAATTTACCGAGCGAGAAAAGCGACGTGGCTTCCGTATCAGGGGTTTTCTCCGTGAAGTACACCTGATCGGGCCTCAGGATGTTCTCCGAAAGGAGTGATGTCTCGTGGGACGTGAATATGAGCTGCGCCCCGTGCGGGTTAGTCTTGGCTCTCCTGAAGATATCCGCGAGGAACCTCACGAGAGCGGGATGGAGGCTCTGGTCTATGTCATCAGCGAGGAGCGTTTTCCCGGAGTCCAGCGCGTCTTTGATGATCGGTGCGAGGAAAATCAGCCGCTTCGTACCTGCCGCCTCCTCACTGAGCCGGAGCCTGAAGCGCCTTACCTCCCCGGATGCGGTCTTTAACGCATGCACTGTGGTGATTTTGGTCCTGTATCCTGCTCCCGGGCTCATTCCGCCCGCCATGATTCCGGTCGCTGCCATGAGGCTTCCATAAGGGCCGGCCTCCTCTGACTCAATCAGGATATCATCGAGCTCCAGGTCTGCCAGCCGGAGGAGCTCCTTCGCGAACTCCGCATATTCCCGGGGATTACTGCGGTAGAGCTCCAGCGCGATGGGAGCAGGATCCCGTGCTCCTCCGACGGAGGCTGTGCTCCCGGAGAGAGAGCAGTAGGGGATCAGGACGGACTTTGCGTTCCAGCACGCTGCGGTCGCGAGGAAGAGCTTGTTCGGCGTGTTCATACGCACGCGCTGCGAAAGCTCTGCCCTGAGGCTTCCGGGGAACTCATAGCTGTCTCCGGTCCTCCTGAATATCAGGCTCCCGCCTTTTGGGGATGAGAGACAGAGGTGCTCCTCACGCACAGCCTCAAGGTCCGCGGAGAAGCCGTAGATGTACTTTTTTCCGTCGGATGCGGTGAAGGTGAACTCAAACCTTGAGGGCTTTTTGGGGCTTTCGTCATCAAGGCAGAACGGAACAACCGGAATAGGCTCGCCCGCCTGGCGGACGGATGAGTCCCTTAAGATGCTCACCGCACGTCCTAGAGCCATTAGGAGGCTGCTCTTTCCGGAGGCGTTCGCGCCGTAGATGGCAATTTCCGGGAGCGCCCGGCAGTCCCCGCTTTTCAGCAGGTTTTCAGGATGATCCCTGTCATAGGACGGCTCAAGGCTCAGTACGGCCTCATCGCGGAGGGACGCGAAGTTTGAGCACAGGAACTTCAGCAGCAAGACCACTCCTCCGATTGGCTTATGTTTATGCAGATCTTAACGTAACAATGCCTGTGATAATAGGCAAGGCCTATAGCGTTGAGCAATGCATAAACTCGGGATTGGTTTTATTCTTTTATTTGAAGTTTTCGCCGGTATCTGCCAGTGTTACATATTGTTGTGCAATTTCTGCGATTTGAGGAGATTCCTGTTTCATTTCATCAGGCTTGATGTGCTGCTGGTACATTTTCAAAAAATCATCCAAAGTCTTTTCTTCATGCCTTGCCAGCAGTTCTATGAAAGGAGTCAGATCATTTTTCAGAGAATAAGTTTCAAGTGTGGCAAAGTATTCTGAAGTGGTGTCTTTTTTAATAGATGTAGGAAGGTAGCCATCCTCCATCAGTATGTAGTTCATGATAAGACGGGCTGTACGCCCGTTACCGTCTGTAAAAGGATGGATCTTTACCAACTCAGCGTGTGCCCAGGCAGCTTTTTCAATAGCTGAAGAGAATGCATCATGTTCTAGCCTGTAGCCAAAATTCCCCATAAGGCTCCAGACTTTTACAGGAGAAGGAGGAACGTACTGAGCGCCCCTTATATAAACCGGAATACTGCGATATGCCCCGCCAATGCCAGCTCGGCGTATTACATGCTGATGAATATCCTTGATTTTGTCTTCATTTAAAGGTTCTTTTTTGCTGACACATTCTTTGACATAGCTCCATGCATCAGCATGGTCACGTACCTCATCAAGCTCTCTTACCGATGTTTCAGCGGGCACAACTCCATCGACAAGAATCATACGTGTTCCAATTAACGATATCGTATTTCCTTCAATGGCGGTAGAGTCGTGGGTGTATTCAATTGCAAAGTGCTCTGCTGCATTTTCCAGTTCGAACTCTGACAGTGACTGCAGGATCGTCCGTGCAATCCATTTTTTGTATTTTAAAATTTCCTCATTCACAGCAGTGCTCCTTTTCCCTTGGATCTGTCAGATTCGAACATGATGGGAAAATCATTCAGGTACATAAATGCCTACGCTTTCCTCATCACACCGGAAGGTTTTCCATTTCTGGATCTAGATGAATTGAATTAAAAGCTTTTTACCCATGCCGTGCGCCAGCTTTTCAAGCGTTAAAACGTTCGGAACCGCATCACCGCGTTCAATACGGCTGATATTGCACTGGCGGACTCCTGAGCGGATGGAAAGCTCAGCCTGTGACAGATGGAGCTGCTGACGCTGCTTAGCCAACAGGGAACCGACATCAGCATGTTTTTCTTCCACATCATCACCTTCTTCTTTGCTTGCTTCTTATTTTATCATATATCCTTAAAGATATATTTCAAGACTTTATACAAAAATCAAGAAAATGCGGCATAACATGTCAGTAAGTGTCTCTCTTTTTAAGAAAATAGAGCAGAACGCCCATCCTGGGATCCTGCATGAGAAAACCATAGTGCTTCAGGCGTGAGGGAATGGGGCAGGACATGATGAGCCTTCTTGTCTTTCACAGTTTTGTCATTCTCATCAGTATTCTAATTATTATAGTGACCGGAATGAAAGGACAGAATGATTAGCATAAAAGGAGTGAATGCGTGACGGAAGATCGCGCTACAGAAAAGCGAAGAATGAAAAGGGAAAAGGAGAGGATAACGGATGCATTTGAGGATATTTTCGGCTCAATCACATTTTCTGTGTGATCGCTCGTTCCTGACATACTCCTTTCTGCTGGAATCGATGATTTTGAGGAAGAAATATTCATCGTCTGGATAACC
>ONIT01000121.1 GCA_900317945.1 uncultured Pseudomonadota bacterium | reverse complement strand
GATTACTCCGACCACCTTGCGATTCGCTGACTCTTCCCTCCAGCGGGCGAGTTCGGGACTTTCACCCTATAGTCAATGCCCATGCCGAGCACACAAAAGAGGGAGACGGCCTGATGCCGTTCTCCCCCTAACAATGCCCCGGCACCGGCCGGGGCAGCAGCTCAGAGCAGCCTTGTCAGACCCAGGCCGGCTGGCTGTTCTCAAAGGCCTTGATCTGATCCTCGTGGCGGAGCGTGAGCGCGATGTTGTCGAGGCCGTTCAGGATGCAGTAGCGCCTGAACTCGTCAAACGGGAAGCTGAACTCAAGGCTTCCTGCGGAGACGGTCTTCTTCTCCAGATCAACGGTTACCCTGACGCTCTCGTCAGACCGGATGAGCCTGAAGAGCTGGTCAACCTCATCTGCGGTGAGCTTCACGCATACGAGTCCGTTGTTGAGTGAGTTGTTGTAGAAGATGTCCGCGAAGCTCGGGGCGATGATTGCCCTGAATCCGTAGTCGGCAAGAGCCCAGGGAGCGTGCTCGCGTGAGGAGCCGTTGCCGAAGTTCTCGCGCGCAAGTAGGAACTTCGCGCCCTCATAGCGCTTCTCGTTGAGGACGAACTCAGGATTGGGCTCGTTCTCTGCGTCATCGAGGTAGCGCCAGTCGTGGAACAGGTGCTTGCCGAAGCCGATCTTGGTAACGGACTTCAGGAACTGCTTCGGGATAATCTGGTCGGTATCGACGTTTGCGGCGTCAAGAGGAACTGCTATGCCGGTTTCCCTTACGAATGCTTTCATTCCTTATCCTCCATGAACTTCCTTACGTCGACAAAATGTCCGGCAATGGCGGCAGCGGCTGCCATGGCGGGGCTCACCAGGTGGGTCCTGCCGTTCTTGCCCTGGCGCCCGACGAAGTTCCTGTTCGAGGTCGAGGCGCAGACATGGAACTCCGGGAGGCGGTCATCGTTCATGGCAAGGCACATCGAGCAGCCGGCGTGCCTCCACTCAAAGCCTGCCTCAATGAAGATCCTGTCGAGGCCTTCCTTCTCTGCCTGCATCCTGACAGGGACGGATCCCGGCACAACCATGGCGCTGACGCCCTCATGTACGTGGCGGCCCTTCACCACCTCTGCGGCAACCCTGAGGTCCTCAATCCTGCCGTTGGTGCAGGAGCCGATGAAGACGTTGTCGACCTTGATGTCCTTGATGTCGGAGTGCGGCTTCTCGTCCTGGTACCTGAGAGCGTCCTCGCAGGACTTCCTCTGCACGGGATCGGAAAAGTCCTCCGGAGCGGGGATAGGCTGGTTCACTGAGCCGCCCTGCCCGGGGTTGGTTCCCCAGGTTACCTGGGGCTCGATGGCGCTGCCGTCGAAGACCTCGACCTTGTCGAACACCGCGTCGGGATCGTCATGAAGCTCCTTCTTCCAGAACTCGACGGCCTCGTCCCACTTCTCGCCCTTCGGGGCATAGAGGCGGCCCTTAACATAGGCGAAGGTGGTCTCGTCAGGGGCGATGAGGCCGACCTTGGCGCCCATCTCGATGGCCATGTTGCTCACGGTCATGCGGCCTTCCATCGACATGTCGCGGAAGACGTCGCCGGTGAACTCAACCGCGTAGCCGGTGCCGTAGGCGGTGCCGAGGCGCGCGATGATTGCAAGTATGACATCCTTCGGGTAAACGCCCTTCTGGAGCTTTCCGTTCACCTCGATCTTCATGTTCTTGAGGCGGGCCTGCTTGACAGTCTGGGTCGCAAGGACATGCTCGACCTCGGAGGTGCCTATGCCGAAGGCAAGGGCGCCGAACGCGCCGTGGGTCGCGGTGTGGGAGTCGCCGCACACCAGTGTTACGCCCGGGATGGTCGCGCCGATCTCAGGCCCGACGCAGTGGATGATGCCCTGGCGGTCGGAGCCCAGTCCGAAGAGCGGCACATTGAACTCGTCGCAGTTCTTCTTCAGGGTCTCCATCTGGATCCTGCCGAGCTCGCTGCAGGCGCTGAAGCTCGTGGACTTCGTGGAGACGTTGTGGTCCATGGTGGCGAAGGTGCGGTCAGTGCGGCGGATCTTCCTGCCGTTCTGGCGGAGTCCCTCGAACGCCTGCGGGCTCGTTACCTCGTGGACAAGGTGACGGTCAACGTAGAGGATCGGGAGCTCGCCCGGCTCCTCGCAGACGACATGGCTGTCGAAGAGCTTCTGATAGAGTGTCTTTCCCATAATAACCTGAGTCTTTATTCCGGCTTTGCCGGAAAATGCATGTAAATCTGAAGAGCCGCGCAGCCTCCCGGACTGCGCCGGCTCTGTTCATCTGCGGAAGCTTTCCGGACTGATGATTCTGCCCGTCCGGAAAGGACTTCCATGCAGCCACTCATTCCGGAGGCGCTTCAGAAAATCCTTCTGCGCCATTCACGGCCGGGGACTGCCGCAGCGGAATCAGTGGATTCTCTTCACAATCTCATCGCCCATCTCGGAGGTGCTGAGCGCCTTTACGTCAGTCCTTCCGCCGATGAGGTCGCCGGTCAGGCAGCCGTCAGCAAGGGCGGATGCGACAGCGTGCTCGATTGAGCGCGCTGCGGCCTCCTCGTTGAAGCTGTAGCGGAGCATCAGCGCGCCGGAGAGGATCTGCGCAACCGGGTTCGCGATGTTCTTGCCGGCGATGTCTGGAGCGGAGCCGCCTGCAGGCTCGTAGAGGCCGAAGCCCTGCTCGTTGAGGCTTGCGGAAGGCAGCATGCCCATGGAGCCCGTAACCATCGCGCACTCGTCTGAGAGGATGTCGCCGAACATGTTTGAGCAGAGCAGGATGTCGAACTGGGCGGGGTTCTTCACAATCTGCATGGTGGCGTTGTCGATGTAGAGGTTATTGAGCTCAACCTCAGGATAGTCCTTCGCAACCCCGGCAACGACCTCGCGCCAGAGGATGGAGCTCTGCAGGACGTTGGCCTTGTCGATGGAGGTGACCTTCTTCTTGCGCTTCATGGCAGACTCGAAGGCAATCCTCGCGATGCGCTCGATCTCAAAGCGGTGGTATACCTCGGTATCGTAGGCCTTCTCCTCTGGGCCGCTTCCCTCGCGTCCCTTTGGCTTGCCGAAATAGATTCCGCCGGTGAGCTCCCTTACGACGACCATGTCGAAGCCGTTCTCGGAGATGTCGGCACGGAGCGGGGAGAGGGAGTTGAGCCCGTCATAGATCCTTGCGGGACGGAGGTTGCAGAACAGCTTGAAGTGGCTGCGGAGCGGAAGGAGCGCACCGCGCTCAGGCCTCTTGTCGGAGGGAAGACTGTCCCACTTCGGGCCGCCTACTGAGCCGAAGAGGATCGCGTCTGACTGCTCGCAGGTCTTGAGCGTATCCTCAGGGAGCGGAGTGCCGCTAAGATCGATGGCTGCGCCGCCGACCGGCTTCTCGGTGAAGCTGAAGGAAACGCCGTGAAGCTTTCCTGCAGCCTCAAGAGTCTTGATTGACTCCTTCATTACCTCTGGACCTATGCCGTCACCAGGCAGTACGGCGATTTTGTACGTCTTGGCCATTTATTCCACTCCTTTGAGCTGTCTTGAGCTTTGTGTCTGTAAAAAGTTCCGGAGATGCGGCCTGCATCCCGGAACCTCTGAAATTTTCCGCCGCATGGACCCTGGGAATGCTACTTCCCGGGGACTTTCCTTAATTTACGGCTGCGGCGCCTGCGGGGAGCTCTCCCTGCTCCTTCTTCTCCTGGATGATCTTCGCGCACTCAATCGAGTTGATGGCGTGCACGAGGGCGCGTGCGGAGGCCTCGATGATGTCGGTCGCGAGGCCCATGCCGTGGAACTTCCTGCCCTCGTAGTCGACAATGATGTCAACCTCGCCGAGCGCGTCCTTGCCCTGGCCGCCTGCCTTGATCTCGAATGAGTAGATCTTCGCGTCAATGCCGGTGATTCTGAGGATGCACTGGTATACCGCATCGACAGGTCCGTTTCCGGTAGCGGCCTCGCAGACCTTCTTTCCGCCTACGTCCATCCTGACGCTCGCGGTGGCGAGCACGGAGCCGCCGGAGAGGACTGAGAGATAGTCAAGCTTGTAGTAGTCCTCGTTCTTCTCGAGCTCGGAGAAGAAGAGGAGCGCCTCGAGGTCGTAGTCGAAGACCTGGCCCTTCTTGTCGGCGAGCTTGAGGAACCTCGCGTAGAGCTTGTCGAGATCGTAGCTGCCGTCCTTGTAGCCCATGCTCTCCATGCGGCTCTTGATGACGTGGCGCCCGGAGCGCGAGGTCATGTGGAGGGTGCTCTGGTTGAGGCCGATGCTCTCCGGGGTGATGATCTCGTAGGTCTGGGAGTTCTTGAGGAAGCCGTCCTGGTGAATTCCGGAGCTGTGGGAGAAGGCGTTCTGTCCGACAATCGCCTTGTTCTGCGCGACGGGCACGTTGCAGATCTTGCTGACGAGCTGGCTGGTGCGGTAGATCTTCTTCGTGTTGATGCCGGTCTCGGTGTGAAGGAAGTCGCTTCTCGTCTTCATGACCATCACAACCTCCTCAAGGGAGCAGTTGCCGGCGCGCTCGCCGAGTCCGTTCATGGCGCACTCGATCTGCCTTGCGCCGTTCTCGACGGCGACGATGGAGTTGGCGGTTGCCATGCCGAGGTCATTGTGGCAGTGGACGGAGAGCACGCATTTGTCAATGTTGGGAACTCTCTCGATGATGCCCCTGATCTTGGCGCCGAACTCGTTCGGGAGGTTGTAGCCGACGGTGTCCGGGATGTTGATGGTGGTCGCGCCTGCGGCGATGGCCTTCTCGATGATGATGCAGAGGTTGTCAACGGAGGTGCGTCCGGCATCCTCGCAGGAGAACTCGACGTTGTCGGTGTAGTTCTTCGCGAGCTTTATGGAATGCTCTGCCATCTCGCAGACCTCCTCGAAGGTCTTGTGGAGCTTGGTCTGGAGGTGGATGTCAGAGGTCGCGATGAAGGTGTGGATGCGGAAGTTCTCGGCAGGCTTGAGCGCCTCGGCGCAGGCTATGATGTCCTTGTCGACGGCGCGGGCGAGTCCGCACACGCAGCTGTTCTTCACGGTCTTGGCGATGGTGTTCACCGCGCTGAAGTCGCCCGGGGAGGAAATGGGGAAGCCCACCTCCATGACATCGACGCCGAGCTCCTCGAGGGCGAGTGCGATCTTGAGCTTCTCATCAGGGTTGAGGCTGGCGCTGAGCGCCTGCTCGCCGTCGCGGAGAGTGGTATCGAATATGATTACGCGGTCAGACATATTTTCTAATCCTCTGTACTTCATTTCATGTTTCTGCGTACTTCAGCTCGGGCGCGGGCCCCGCAGAAATAAAAAAACCCGCGCATCGCACGGGTTCAATTGTTCTCTTGTCAAAAGGCAGCAAAAACTAAAGACCCGGCGCGATAAAGCCCAGGCCTAGCAGGAGAACATTCTTGGAAACAACAGCTGACATCATTTCTGCCACCTTAAAAATCTCGCTATATTTTTGTAGTTTTTTGCTCACTTGTCAAGCGCCGCGAGCTGGATCTTTGCATCTTTTCTGCACGCCGCTGAATATTTGCGAAAGTCTGCCTCTGAGGACAGGATTTCCGCCCCGGGGAGAGCCTCATCGGGGCCTTATCTGGTTCTGTCCGCTATCTCCCTGAGCCAGGGGCTGCTCCTCAGATCATCCTTTCCGAGAATCCTGAGCCTCAGCGCGATATAAATGAGGGCATAGGCTCCGGTCGCGACGCAGAGGGCAATGAGCGCGTCAGCAAAGATGCTGCCGGAGTCCGTGAGGCAGCCCCTCATGCCGCAGCTCCCGTAGTCAAAGAAGAGGTACCCGGGGATAAGCACCGCAGCCGCTGTCGCATAGAATATTGTGACCTTCCGGAGCGATATTGGATAGGTGCCGAAGATTTCTCCCGTAACGCCGTTCACTGCATCGACATAGATTCCGCCATGGTAGCGGCAGATGACGAAGTACGCTGGGATCTGCACCAGGCGCCAGCCCCTCCCGCTATAGCTCACGCTGAACTCCCTGAAATCGATATGGCTCCAGCTCCTGCTGAGCTCCGCGACAGTGCGCCGCTTTATCTCCGGAACCATGCGCTCATGCGCCATAGCCTCTGCCTCATTCACCGGGACAGTGGGGAGGAATGAGAAGCTCCCGGCGAAGTACTCACTCTGCCAGGCGCTGAACGCGTCAGCAGGAGTAGATCTCCAGAGGAACGATGCATAGTCTCCCGCGATGTCCTGATCCGCCGGCACGCAAAAGCCCTCGAGATCCGCGCTTGCCGTGCCGCTTATCGGGTGCCAGTCAACGGCAGTCCTCGTAACGGCAATGCCGCGCGCGTTCTTCTCGGTTACCGTCATGTTCCTGCCGCCGCGCCCTGTATACTTTGCCGTTACGCGCGCACTGAACACCCAGAAGGGGATGTACTGCGGCGAGATGAACTTCACCTCAAGGTGCTTTGAGGTGAGATCAGGCGCGAAGGGATGCCTGCCGCACCACTCCTTGATGAGGAGCCTCACCCTGTCTCCCGGGATCATGAGGCGCGCCGTGCCGTCCGGCCTTGCAAACGCGAGCTGCTTCCCATCGAGGACAAGCCCCGCGCCGCAGTACGGGCAGATCAGGGAAACGGTCCTCCCGTCGGTCTTTGTCTCCGCGCCGCATACCGGGCACCTGACAGGGAGACACTGGTACGGCTGGAGGCTCATGAAGGAAGGGAGTGCCTGATAGCGGTGATAGCCCGCGGGAGCAGCTTCACGGACGCTCAGCGCCGTGCCGCAGTTCCGGCATTTAAGCCCTCCTGAGGCGCCGTCCCATTCCATCGCTCCGCCGCAGGCTGGGCAGCTGTACACTTTCATGAGAACCTCCGACTGTGAGACCGCGTGACAGCATGCATGACAGATCATGCGCGCGCCATCATGGGACTCAGTATACAGCGGCGGGCGCCCTGCGGAGAGGAGGGAAAGTTCCCGGGAAAACCTGAGTTTGAACGTTTTTCAGTAAAGAAAAGACGGGAAGCCTAAGCCTGGTGCGGGTGCAGAGGCTTTCCGGTTTTATTTTTTTGTAGTTACAC
>ONIT01000018.1 GCA_900317945.1 uncultured Pseudomonadota bacterium | reverse complement strand
GACTTTCACCCTATAGTCAATGCTCATGCCGAGCACACCAAAAAAAACCGGGCCATGGCCCGGTTTCAAACTGTCTCGCTTCAGTCAGCTCAGATATTCACTTCAATGTTGTCGATGAGGCGGGGCTTTCCAAGATAGGCCTCGGCCAGGATGACGAGCTTCTTCGTGGAATCGTCAGGACCCTCAAGGGTGTCTGCGTTCACGATGTCGATGGCGTCAGTCTTGAAGCCGAAGGAGTTGAGCTTCGCGGTGCCTTCCTTAATGAGCTCCGCGAAATCCCTTCTTCCTCCCTCGATCTCCTTCTTCATGGAGCTGATGGTCTCATAGAGGTGCGGGGCAATCTTGAGCTCGTCCTCGGTGAGGAGCCCGTTCCTTGAGGAGAAGGCGAGGCCGCTTTCCATCCTGACGGTAGGAACGACGTGCATCTCGACAGGGACGGATAGATCGCGGATCATCTTCTTAAGGAGAGCTACCTGCTGGTAGTCCTTCTGACCGAACATGCAGTAGTCAGGGGTTACGATGTTGAAGAGCTTCAGGACGACGGTGGCGACGCCGCGGAAGTGGCCGGGCCTCATGGCGCCCTCCAGGATCTCGGAGAGGTGCGGGACATTGACGGTGGTCTGAACGTCCATTCCCTCGGGGTACATGATCTCGGGAGTCGGCATGAAGACCATGTCGACGCCGGCGTCCTCAAGCTTCTTAAGATCTGCGTCAGGGGTCCTGGGGTAGGTCTTCAGGTCGTTCTTGTTGTTGAACTGCAGCGGGTTGACGAAAACGGTCGCAACGGTATGGTCAGCGAGCTTCTCCGCCTCCTTTACGAGGGTGATGTGCCCGGTGTGGAGATTGCCCATGGTTGTAACAATGGCAATCGACTCGTTCTTCTCATGATACTGACGCACGGTCTTTCTTACCGTCTCAATATCCTTTGCTACTATCATAATTGCTCCGCGCGGCTTCTGGCCGGCGTCTCCTCAGAAAAAGGGCTGCTCCCGTTATGAGACAGCCCCGAAACCTTTATCCTCAAAAGCCCCTCGCTTTCCCGGGGCACAGCGGTATTTTACTCAAAGCTCTCCGCCTGTGAAGGGAACGTGCCGTTTTTAACCTCATCAAGGTAGAGCTTCACTGCGTCGCGCACGTCGCCGGTCCCGCACTCCTTAAGGAAGTTCCTCGCGAACTTCGGGGGCCTGCCGAAGAAGCCGAAGGCGTCGTGCATGACGAGGATCTGACCGTCAGTGCCGCTCCCGGCGCCGATGCCGATGATGGGCATTCTGGTCTTCTTAGAGATGTCAGCGGCGAGCTTGGCGGGAACGCACTCCAGGACCTCCATCCCGGCGCCTGCCTCCTCAAGGGCAAGCGTGCTGTCGGTGATGTACTTGGCGTTATCCTCGGTCCTGCCCTGGATCTTGTAGCCGCCGAAGACGTTGAAGGACTGAGGGGTGAGACCCAGGTGCGCGCAGACCGGGATGCCGTTCTCGGTGAGGAGCCTTACGGTGTCGCAGAGCCACTCGCCTCCCTCGAACTTGACGCAGCCGGCGCCTGCCTGCATGAGGAGGGCGGCGTTCCTGAGGGCCTGCTCCGGAGTCGCATAGGTGCAGAAGGGCATGTCCGCGATGATGAGGGAGGTGGTGGTGGCGCCTCTTGCAACGCATTTGGTATGGTAGACCATCTCCTCAATAGTTACGGGGACGGTGCTGCTGTGCCCCTGCACAACCATGCCGAGTGAGTCGCCGATGAGGAGGGCGGGGACGCCGCACTCATCAAAGAGCTTCGAGAAGGTCGCGTCGTAGGCCGTGATGGTGCCGAACTTCTCGCCTTTTGCCTTGAGGGCAGCAAGCTTTGATACAGTAAACTTTGACATTTTCTACTCCAGTGAAAACTGAGGAAAGGGAGCTTCTGTAAGGGAGCTCTGGTCAAGCTTCGAAAGCAGTTCTGAAATCTTCTCCCCTGTGGGGAGGGTGAGGGAGGGATCGATGTCCATAAGGGGCCGGAGAACGAAGTCCCTGGCCTCAATCCCGAGGTGCGGCACGGTGAGACGCTCTGAGGAGATGGACTCCTCTCCGTAGAGGGCGATGTCGAGGTCGATGCATCTCTCGCCCCAGCGGCGGGTCTTGACCCTTCCGTGGCTTTTCTCGATGCCCTGCAGGGCGTCAAGGAGGGAAAGCGGATCAAGCTCTGTCTCAATCCTTACCGCGCCGTTGAGGTAGTCGGGCTGGTCCTGCGGGCCCATCGGAGGGTTGCTGTAGAAGCGGGAGATGCCGGTTACGCGGGTGCGGGGCAGGGCGTTCACCTCCCTGATGGCGCGGATGATCTCATCCTCCCTGTTCCCGAGGTTTGATCCGAGCGCGATGAATGCCTCAGCCATGTTCCTCTCCCATATTGGAATCTGCCGCAGGAGAGTGTCCCGCGGCAGATCAGGGCTAGCTGCCCTGCTTCCCGCCGAATATTCTCTTCACGCCGCTTCTCGGGCGCCTTCCGCCCTTCCTGCCGCCGTCGCGTGAGTCGCGCCTTGGCTGCCTCTGCGGTATAAGGTCCAGGTGGCTGTTGTAGAAGTCGTTCCACCAGTTGTAGACCTTCATCAGCCTCTCGTCCAGCCTGCCGCGGTAGAGCATGAAGTCGAGCGCGCTTCTGAAGCGCCTCATGGTGATGATCTTGGGCGCCTTCTCGCGGTCCATCCTGAGAAGCTCGAACTCGAGGGTCCAGAGCTCCCTGATCTCGGTCGTGATGACGCGCGGGATCGCCGTATGGCGGCACTGCTCGCCTATGACGGTGTTCATCGCGTCCTCGGCGCACTGCGCGGGGCTCTTGCCGCCCTTTGACGAGTCCCTCGCGGCCTTCCGGAGGCGGTTGAACTCCGAGATGAAGGAGGGCCACATCAGGGAGGCGTACATGAAGGTCGCGGTAACGGGCTTCCCGCCCTGGATCCTCCGGTCGGTCGAGGAGCAGACCTCATTGAGGAACTTCTGGTAGTTCTCACCCTCGGCGCTGTCCAGGAGCGAGTCAACCGCGGGGAAGAGCTCCTTGAACAGATGGTGCTTCCTCAGCTCCTCGAGGCTCCTTACGGCATGCCCGTAGACGAAGAGCTTCAGCACCTCCTCGAAGAGCCTTGCCGGCGCAATCTCGTCAAGGAGATGGGAGAGCGCGTAGATGGGCTCGTCGGTCCGCTCGGTGATGGTCATTCCGAGCTTCGCGGCAAAGCGCACGGCGCGGAGCATCCTCACCGGATCCTCGTGGTAGCGGGTGTCAGGATCGCCGATGATGTCGACGCGCCCCTCGCGCATGTCGCGGAGACCGTTGTGGAAGTCCCTGAGCGATCCGTCCTTCGCTGACCAGTAGACGGAGTTGATGGTGAAGTCGCGCCGGTCGGCATCCTCCTCAAGGGTGCCGTAGAGGTTGTCACGCACCAGCATGCCGTTCCTCTCAGCGCGCTTCCCTCTCTCCTCGTCCTCATCGCCGCCTCTGCCTCTGAACGTGGCGACCTCGATGATCTCCTCGGCGAAGACCACGTGGACGATCTTGAAGCGCCTGCCGATGATGCGGCAGTTGCGGAAGAGCCTCTTGACCTGCTCGGGCGTCGCGTTGGTGGTTACGTCGAAGTCCTTGGGGTGGCGCCCCAGGATAAGATCGCGGATGCCGCCTCCTACAAGGTACGCCTCGTAGCCGGCGTCATTGAGCACCCTCAGGACCCTGACCGCGTTCTGGCTTATATCGCTTTTTCTGATTGGATTTTTCTCGCGCGGTATGATTACAGCCCTGGTTTCTCCTGTCCCGGACGCTTTTCCGCTCCGGCGGTGCATTTTCAGGAGATTCAGTATCGATTTTAAAATAGCCATCCTCCGGCCTGAATTTTCTTGATGATCACAAAATAATAAAAAACATCCGCTATTTTAGCGCATGAGAGATATTTTTTACAGAATGCGGAAGGAAAGGCGTTTTCGCGCTCCTGGGGAGCAGGGCAGGAGCTTCGGATATGAAAAAGCCGGAAGCAGCGCCTCCGGCTCTCCTGAGTTAACGACGGAAAATCATAGCCGCGTCGTTACTCGTAATTCTGCTTCTCCTCGAGCTCAGCGAGGTTCTTGCAGTCAACGCAGAGGTCGGCGGTCGGCCTTGCCTCAAGCCTTCTGAGGCCGATGGGGCTGCCGCAGTGGTCGCAGTAGCCGAAGTCATCGGTGTCGAGCTTCGCGAGGGTCTTGTCAATCTTCTTCATCAGCTTGCGCTCTCTGTCGCGGGCACGGAGCTCAAGGGAGAACTCCTCCTCGTGGCTCGCGCGGTCAAGTGGATCAGGGAAGTTGGCCGAGTCATCCTTGAGGTGCCCTACGGTCTCTCTGACGTCGCCGGTGAGATGCTCTCTCCAGAGGGTAAGAATCTTGCGGAAATGCTCCTTCTGGTTCGGGTTCATGTACTCCTCGCCGGGCTTTTCCTGGTAAGGCTCTACTCCCGCTATGGAAAGTGCGCTTAATTTCGATGTGTCTGTCATCGCTTTCTCCTTTAGACTCCGATTCTTCTGCCGGAGTTCCTTCTGAACAATCTTCCGTTATATCAGCATTGATTAAATTAGACAATGCATTTTACAGACAAAATACGTGAATTTTTTATCACTGTAACAATTCGGACAAAAAGAGCACTCAAATGCGGCACGCTGCACCGGCGTGCCGCAGGGAGAAAGAAAAAACTGTCAGATGTCCTCCGGGAACCTCTCGTACTCGATAGGATCCTCTGCGCCGTTGAGCCTGAACGCCTTCAGGCGGTCGCGGCAGGTTCCGCAGACGCCGCAGGCCTTCTCGCGGCCCTCGTAGCAGGACCAGGTGAGCTCATAGGGCACATGGAGCTCGAGGCCCTTCCTCACGATGTCAGCCTTCGTCATATTGATGAACGGGGCCTCGAGGCGGAGGACGCGGCCGGAGCCCTCATATATGGCCTTGCCCATGTACTCGGCGAACTCCGGTGTGCAGTCGGGGTAGGCGCGTCCCGCGGCGTCATCGGCATGGGCGCCGTACATGATGACCTCGGCGCCTCTTGAAAGAGCGAAGGAGGCGGCTGAGGAGAGCATGGTGCCGTTCCTGAAGGGGACATAGGTGGAGACCGTCCCCTCGCCTCCGAGCTTCTTAAGCTGCTCGGCGTAGCTCTCCTCGGGGATCTCCTCCGTGGAGCCCCGGAGCATGCTGGAGTTCGAGAAGCTGAAGATCTGACGGAGGTCTAGGAGCGTGTAGCGCACGCCGTAGTGCTCCGCGATTTTCTTCGCCGAGGCGAGCTCGCGGTCATTCTTCTGCCCGTAGAGGATATTGAGGGCATCGGTCTCCGCAGCTCCGTATTTCTCAACTGCCATCGCGAGGCAGGTCGACGAGTCAAGGCCTCCGCTTGTTAGTACTACCGCTCTGGTCATCTGCTGTTCTCCTTAAAAAACGTGATGCTTCAGTCAGTTTAAGCGCGTCCGGACGATTCATCAAGCGCTGCTGTACCAGGCTCCCGGTGCGGCAGGCCGGATGACTCCCTATTCTGTCTTCTGATCCATGGGATTTTCCGCGTCTGCGGCCTGGGCGCGGTTTCCTGTGGCAGTTTCCGGAAGTTTGTGGTAGCTTGTGCGGTAATTTTCCCGGGGAAGGGACACGCTCTCTTCCTCTCTGCAGCTGCATTCCTGGAGGCGCCGTGGCACAGCCTGACTTTCTTATCCTTGCCCCGATGGACGGGGTACTTGACGCGCCGATGCGCGAGGTGCTTACCTCAGTCACGCGCTATGACTACTGCGTCTCGGAGTTCATCCGGGTGAATGATCTCCCGGTTCCGGAGAGCGTGCTCCTGAAGAAGATGCCGGAGCTCAGGACCGGATCCCGGACAGCCTCGGGCACTCCCGTAAGGGCGCAGCTCCTCGGGGAGCACGAGGAGCCCCTCCGTATTACCGCCGAGAGGCTCGTAAGGCTCGGCGCTGCCGGGATTGACCTCAACTTCGGCTGCCCGGCGAAGCAGGTGGTGAGGTCTGGCGGGGGCTCAGCAGTACTGAAGGATCCGGAGCTCCTCTACGCGCTTACTGCGTCAGTGAGGGAGGCTGTGCCGGAGAGCATCCCCTTCTCCGCCAAGATGCGGCTCGGCTTCTCCTCGCCTGACGACGCTGTAATGCTTGCGGGAAAGCTCGTCTCCGCTGGCATTGACGAGCTTACGGTGCACGGCAGGACCCGTGATGACGAGTACCTCCCTGGAACAGTCAAGTGGGAGAAAATCCGCGAGGTGCGCGAGGCGTTCCCGGAAATTCTCCTGAACGCGAACGGTGATGTCTTCGATAAGGAGTCCGCGGAGAGGTGCTGCGATGTTACCGGCACCTCAAGGCTCATGCTGGGGCGCGGCGCCGTCTGGCTCCCGAACCTTCCTGATGTCATCAGGGGAGGAAGTGAGCTTCCCTACAGCGAGGCGCTGCGACTTGTCATAAGGTTCGCTGATGCCGGGCGGAGGTACGGGATACATCTCTTCCCCAGGATTAAGCAGTTCCTTGCCTATCTGAGGCTCCATTATGAGCCGCTTAAGACCTTCTTCCGCGAGGTGTGCAGGGCAGAGAGCGCGGATGATGCGCTTCCCCTTATCGAGAAGGAGATCGCCCGCGCGGAGCGGTAAATCAAGTAAAGCGACGGAATCCTCAAAAGGCCCTGAGACCTGCCGGTTCAGGGCATTTCATCTGACCATTTTTAAGATATCCGTCACAAAACGGGAACCCGCGTTCCTCTGCCGTATTTTCAATTCACGCACCCTCACGGGAAGCGGCGTCAGACAATGCCTGAAACAGCCGAAGAGATTCAATCATGAATTCTGCCGTACAGATCTTGTTATGACAGGAACAACATTCTTCTCTTCAATGGTGAAGGGGCAGAACGTCTGTTCCATTCCTTCATGATAACTGAAGCAGATGATGCAATCAAATTTTAATGACGGCAAATATGTCATAACGAGGCATTGCCATGAATTTTTACTTG
Organism: uncultured Pseudomonadota bacterium; assembly: GCA_900317945.1. GTDB lineage: Bacteria > Pseudomonadota > Gammaproteobacteria > Enterobacterales > Succinivibrionaceae > UBA2810. The sequence goes on along the minus strand of ONIT01000018.1, from coordinate 25,860 downwards.
CATCCGAGTCGTCTTAAAATGACTGAACAATAACACTAGAGCTATCATACAGGTCGACTGTGAGCAGTAACGCTGTATAATGCGTCAGGCTGTGAGAGTGGCTCACGCGTGATTTAACCTTGACGGGAAACGGAAGTGAAGAAGAACAAAGACAGTTTCGACGAGCTTGATCGCGGTGTGGACAGCAGCCAGTACGGGGATGATCTGGTGCCGAAGCGCCACCCGGTGCTCCGCTTCTTTTTTATAGTCTGCTTCCTCGGCTTCCTCGCCTGCGCGCTCGCGCTTGCCGTCTGGGGATATTTCCTGGACCGCGAGATAAGGGTCGCCCTCGACTCCTCCCGCGGCAGGTGGCATCTTCCCGCGCTCGTCTACGCGCGCCCCCTTGAGCTCTCCCTCAATGAGCGCATCACGCCTGAGCAGATGGAGCGCGAGCTGAAGCTCCTCCATTACCGCAAGGCCGTCAGCACCATGACGCAGCCCGGGCAGTACGCCATCAGGAAGAAGGGCGGAGCCGTGACCATCCTCATCTTCCGCCGCAACTTCGACTTCTACAACGGCCAGGAGCCCGAGCGCCATTTCCTCCTTACCTTCAGGGACGGCAAGCTCTCAGATCTCCGCGAGTGCCAGGAGAATAACTGCCGAAAGCTGGTCTCAGCCCTCATGGAGCCGGTGCTCCTTGACCGCATCACCGGAAAGGGCATGGAAGACCGCATGAAGATTTCGATAGATGACGTTCCTGAGGAGCTCATCTATACTCTGGTAAACGTCGAGGACCGCGACTTCTTCTCCCACGGCGGCATCGACATCAGCGCCATCATCCGCGCGCTCTTCGTCGACCTGGTGCAGGGCGGCAGGAAGCAGGGCGCCAGCACGCTTACGCAGCAGTTCGTGAAGAACTATTTCCTCTCGAACGAGAAAACGCTCTCGAGAAAGCTCAAGGAGGCGGTGATGGCGGTAATCATCGACGCCCGCTATTCCAAGAAGCAGATCCTCGAGTTCTACATGAACGAGATTTACATGGGGCAGAGCAGGAGCGGCGGCATCTACGGCTACGCCCTTGCCTCGCAGTTCTATTTCGGGAGGCCCTTGAAGGAGCTCAACGAGGCGCAGCTTGCCTTCCTCGCCGGGCTCGTCAAGGCGCCTTCGCTCTATGATCCCTGGCGGCACAACGATAAGGCGAAGGAGCGGCGCGACGTCGTGCTGAAGGTCCTCTGCAAGGACTGCGACAATGCTGAGAGCGTCTCCTCAATGGAGCTCAGCGACTGCAGCGGGCAGAAGGACGACGAGTGGGCCTCCTGCATGCAGGCAAACGCGGACAAGTTTTCCATCGGGCGCCGCGACTACGAGATGCTGACGAGCCTCGAGCTCAAGGTCATTCCCCGCTCCTCAAGCAGAACTTTCAAGAAGACCCCCGCATTCATGGAGTACGTGAACCGTGAAGTGCAGGCGAAGCTTGGGGATGACGTCCTCAAGTCCTCTGGCGTCAGGATCTTCACGAGCCTCGATCCGCTCTCTCAGAACGCCCTGGAGGAGGCGGTGCAGGAGACCTCCGCTCCCTGGCTTGAAAAGCAGCCTATTGAGACCGCCGCGGTTGTAACGGACTGGAGGAGGGGAGAGGTCGTCGCGGTGGTCGGGAGCAGCCAGGTCAATACCTCTGGTCTTTTCAACCGCGCGCTCGATCAGAGCCGTCAGATCGGGTCCCTGATGAAGCCCGCGGTCTACCTCACGAGCTTCTCCCACGGCTTCAACCTGGGGAGCGTCATCAACGACACGGCGCGCACCTTCTCGCATCCTGGCCAGCCTGACTGGACGCCGAAGAACTTCGACAAGAAGTACCACGGGCCGGTGTTCCTCTTCAGGGCCTTCGCCAAGTCCCTCAACGTGCCGGCCGCCGCGGTGTGCTACGCGACAGGGGTAAAGAACGTCAAGCAGACGCTGCTCCGCCTCGGCATCCCGGAGAAGAAGGTGAGCGCCATAGCCGATCACCAGTACTCGGTTGTGCTCGGCACCATCGAGCTCACGCCCCTCGAGGTGAGCCAGATGTTCGTAACCATCGCGAACCTTGGGCGCTACCAGCCCCTTGGGGTAATCCGGGCCGTAACGTCAAGCGACGGCGACATCCTCTACCAGAGGGAGGACGATCCGGATGAGAAGGTGACGGAAGTCCTCGATCCCGCGGACTCCTACTCCACCGTCTGGGCGATGACCAGGGTGGTCGCCGAGGGAACCGGCCGCCGCCTCGCCGCTTCATTCCCGGGAAAGACCATTGCCGCGAAGACCGGAACCACCGACTCGACCCGCGACTCCTGGTTCGCGGGCTTTGATGACAACGAGGCAGGCGTGGTCTGGGTAGGGCGTGACGACAACAAGCCGACGGGCTTCACCGGAGGCACGGGCGCGCTCAGGATTTATGAGTCGTACCTCAAAAAGAGAGGCGTCACCTCGCTCCGCCTCAATCCTCCGGAGAGCATCAGGGAGGTGAGGTTCAATTCTGACGGCCGTGCCCTTGCCGACACCTGCTCCGGCGCCGCGGTCACCGTTCCGGTGCGCGAGGGCATGGAGGGCGAGATCGACGACTGCTCAGAGCCTTCCGTACTTGATGTCTTTGATTAAGGTGGCAGCGTGAGCGGAGAAGAAAAGGAAGGGACACAGCCGGAAGGGGAAGGTGCTGCAGGCGCCAGCTCCAGGGTGAGCCTTCCCGTCTCTGCGCTCCGGCGCTTCCGCTCCTACCAGAGGCTCCTCTCGCAGGACTTCAGGAGGACTGAGACCATCGGCCTCATCATCATCTCCCTGGGGCTTGGGATCTTCACCGGCACGGTCTGCTCGCTCTTCGAGTACATCCCCGACGTAATCATCTCGCTCCGGGTGAAGTACCTCCCGGAGCTCGGACACGGCCCGCTCTTCTGGCTCGCGGCCTTCTCCCTGAGCTTCATCCTTGCCGGCATCGCCATGTACCTTACGGCCCGCATCGCGCCTGAGGCCGGCGGCTCCGGAATTCCGGAGATTGAGGGTGCGCTCCTGTCGCTCCGTCCGGTGCGCTGGAAGCGGGTGCTGCCCGTGAAGTTCTTCACCGGCCTGATGTCCCTCGGCTCCGGCATGATCCTGGGCCGCGAGGGGCCGTCGATTCAGCTCGGCGGGGCAGCGGGAGCGATGTTCGCGGACCTCAGGCACGGAACAAACCATCAGTTCAGGAGGCACGCGCTCATTGCGGCTGGCGCGGCGGCGGGCCTCACCTCGGCGTTCAACGCTCCGCTCGCCGGGATCCTCTTTGTCTATGAGGAGCTCCGCGCGCAGTTCCGCTTCTCATTTGCCTCCATTCAGGCAGTGTCCGCCGCGGTGCTCGCGGCCTGCTGCGTAAGGCAGCTGATGTTCGGGAGCGATCCGGTCTTTGACGTGCCGGACTTTAAGGCGCCGCCCCTGATGTTCCTTGTATTCTGCGCCATCCTCGGGGTATTCACCGGAGTCGTCGGCTCGCTTTTCAATTACCTCGTGGAGAAGATGCAGAACTTCTACGGCGCTCTCTCCCATGGGAAAGCTGCCCTTAAGACTCTGGCGGCAGCCATGGTGGGCGGGGCGTTCGGCTGCATCACCTTCCTTCTTCCTGACGCCTCGGGTAGCGGCATGTCGTCTATTCCGTCATTCATCACGGGAAGCCGCGGCATTATGATCCTCGCGCTCCTGCTCCTCGCGAGGTTCTGCGGGACTCTGCTCTGCTTCTGCTCGGGGATCCCGGGCGGCGTGTTCGCTCCGAGTCTCGCGATAGGGACTCTCACCGGGGCGGTGTTCGGGGTATTCTGCAGGGACGTTCTGGGCATTCCGGGGTTCCCCGCCGAGGCCTTCGCGGTAATCGGCATGTGCGCCTTCTTCGCCTCATCGGTGAGGGCCCCTGTAACGGGACTGGTGCTCGTTACCGAGATGACCGGCGACTACGGCCTCATCCTTCCCATGCTCATGAGCTGCTTCACCGCCTCGATGACGGCAAGGGGCCTCCGCTCAACTCCTATCTACACTCAGATCCTGATGAGGACGCTTAAGGCCGCGGGGAACCTGGAGGGGCTCGCCCTCATCAGGAACATCGCGAGAAGGTAGCGGCCTCTGCCTGCCGAAGGCTCCTCCCTAGTGCCCGAGGTAAAGCGCACCGGGGACAGAGTCAACAGAGGCTCCGGTAACAGCGCTGAGGTCCGGCCTTACGCCGTTAACCCTGCACCAGGCGAGCCAGGCGAAGGCCTCCGCCTCAAGGAAGTCCGAGTCAATCCCCGCGTCTTCAGCCGTGCCCAGATCCGCGCAGACGGAGAGATTCAGGAGGCACTCCCGGATGTCGTCCAGGAGAAGGGCGTTGTGCACCCCGCCGCCAGCCGCCAGGATCTCTGCGTGCTCACCGTCATTGAGCGCGTCCCTGATTCCCATTGTTATGGTGATGGCGGTAAGGCGGAGGAGCGTGCGCTCAACGTCAGCGGGAGAGGGCAAGGCGATTCCCCTGGCACTGAGGCTCTTTAGGGATCTCTCGATAAAGGAGAGGTTGAAGAGCTCGCGCCCGGTGCTCTTCGGCGGCCTTGCCGCAAAGTACGGCTCCCGGAGGAATTCCTCAAGGAGCGCCTCTGAGATGCTTCCGCTCTGGGCAAATTTCCCGTCTCTGTCGTATGCCCCCGCGTTGCCGGATTTCCGGTACCAGAGGTCAAGCATGGTGTTGCCGGGGCCGGTGTCCCAGCCTCTTGCCTTCTCTCCGGGGCGGAGGAGCGTGACGTTCGATATTCCGCCGATGTTGAGGACGATAACGGTCTCCCCCTCGCGCCTGAAGAGCGCGTCATGGAACGGTGGCACCAGAGGCGCTCCCTGTCCCCCGTGGGCCATGTCCTTCATTCTGAAGTCCGTAACGGTGTCTATGCCGGTGAGCGACGAGATTACGGCGCCGCTTCCGAGCTGCAGCGTTACGCCTTTGTCAGGGAGGTGGAGAACGGTCTGCCCGTGAGAGCCGATCGCGCGGATGTCCATGGGCCTCAGGCCCATTCTGCGGACAAGTGCGAGGGCCGCAGCGGCAAAGCCCTCTCCCGCCCGGCGGTGGAGTATGAGCGCCTCGCCGAAGTCGCGGTTTTTTCCCTCGATAAGCGCCTTGAGCCTTTCGGACGTGTCTCTGTCCCACCCGTACTCAAGCGTGCCGAGACACCTGCCTTTGCCCTCCGGAGTGAATTCCATCAGGGCGGCATCGATGCCGTCGAGGCTCGTTCCTGACATGAGGCCGATATAGAGGCCTCCCTCAGTTTCCTTTCCCGTGGCTCTCTCTTCTTTCATGGCGTTCCCTTTTATCTCATTTTTAGCTGATATAATGATACACCGTGCGGGCAGGAGCCCCGGATTATTTTAAGGAGTGAAGATGACACCTGAAGAGGCGCTTAAAGAAATAAAGCGCGGAACCGACGAGATCATTTCCGAGGAAGGCCTCCTCAAGAAGCTGAAGGAAGGCAGGCCGCTCAGGATCAAGCTGGGAATGGATCCTACTGCGCCGGACATTCATCTCGGACACACTGTCGTCATGAACAAGCTTCGCCTGTTCCAGGACCTGGGTCATGAGGTCTATCTCCTTATCGGCGACTTCACCGCCCAGATCGGCGATCCCTCCGGAAAGAACACCACCCGTCCTCCCCTTACCGAGGAGGAGGTGAGGATCAACGCGAGGACCTACGCCGAGCAGGCCTTCAAGATCCTTGATCCGAACAAGACCCACATTGTCTACAACTCCGAGTGGCACGGCAAGGCCAACGCTGCCGACATGCTGAAGCTTGCCGCACACCAGACCGTTGCCCGCATGCTCGAGAGAGACGACTTCGAGAAGCGCTACAAGGCAGGGCAGTCCATCTGCATCCATGAGTTCATGTACCCGCTCCTCCAGGGCTGGGACTCCGTTGCGCTGAAGGCTGACGTCGAGCTGGGCGGAACCGACCAGAAGTTCAACCTCCTGATGGGCCGCGAGCTGCAGAAGGACGAGGGGCAGGAGCAGCAGTGCGTCATCATGATGCCGCTCCTAGTAGGTCTCGACGGCGTCGTCAAGATGAGCAAGTCCAAGCACAACTACATCGGCGTCGATGAGAAGGCTGACGACATGTTCGGCAAGGTCATGTCCATAAGCGATGATCTGATGTGGAACTGGTTCGACCTCCTCTCCCGCCGCTCAGTTGCCGAGATCAAGGCGCTCCACGACGGCGTTGACTCCGGCGAGAAGAACCCCCGTGACGTCAAGATCCTCCTCGCAAAGGAGATCATCGCCCGCTACCACGGAGCAGAGGCCGCAGACCAGGCCGAGCAGAACTTCATCGCGAGGTTCAGCAAGGGCGCCCTTCCTGACGACATCCCGGAGAAGGAGGTTGCGTCACAGGACGGCAAGATCATGGTAGGCACCCTCCTCAAGGAGGCAGGCCTTGTCGCCTCAACCTCAGAGGCAATGCGCATGATTAAGCAGGGCGCCGTTAAGCGCGGCGGCGAGGCAGTTTCCGATCCCAAGCTTGAGATCGCAGCCGGGAGCTCAGACGTCTGGCAGGTAGGAAAGCGCAGATTCGCGAAAGTTACCGTAAAATAACAGAGAAATATTGCCAAAGGGAATGTAAAGTATTATAATAATACGCATCAGGCGGTTCCGCGGGATTAATTCACCTGCGCCAGGCCGCCGCAAGTTTGGGTCCTCATAGTTAAACAGGATATAACGGATCCCTCCTAAGGATCAATTCCAGGTTCGAGTCCTGGTGGGGATACCACTTCATGTCGGGGCAGTGCATAGAGCGCTGTTCCGGCTTTTTGTCTCCGGCTGCTCCTGCATTAGTTGTAACTAACACAGTTACATCACCTTCATAGCCCCAGGCCGGACGGGCTTCTTCCAGCACCTGAAAATCCAGCTTTCACAAAACAGTCCACAATTATCGATTCTTTCACAATTTTCTGTGGAAAAGCCGGCATTTTGTCTGATCTTTTCCACAAAATTGCCCTCCTTTTTCCGGATCTGAGCTGCTGCGCGCTTTCCGGACAAAAACCTGTTTTTATCGCGCAGTCATCTGATTGTGGCTGATTTTTAAGCATCCTGAAAACCAGCCCTTTCCGGAGCCTTTTCTGCGTAAGGTGAATTCAGAATTTTCTCCGGGCCTTTAAAATCAGGTGAATTGAAAAATCTGTCCACAGATTTTGTGAACTTCTGACCTGAGTCAATTGAAACCATGATCACGGTCAGCCTATCTGACATTATATGTGATATAAAATACTATATACGATAATCTATGACTTATATCAAACCGGGAGAGTGTGACGCCGATCCGGTTAAAAAATAAGCAGTCAGGCGATAATGAATGCCTTATATTCTGTTTCGGTTTTGTGCTTTATAATGCGTCTGTTTTTCTGCAGGCTGCAAAAAAGGAGACGGGGCAGGGCAGACGGCCGCAGGGCCGGATACCGGTGCCGGTTTTATGGAAAATTCAAGGCTGTCAAGGATACGGCTCTCGGTTCAGATCGGGCTCCGCTATGCGGGCGCGTTCGGCGCCAACCGCTTCGCCTCCTTTGTCTCGCTCTTCTCCGCCATCGGCATCATGCTGGGCGTCGCGGCGCTTATCATTGTGACATCGGTGATGGGCGGGCTTGAGAACCGCCTCAAGAACAGCATCCTCTCGGTCGTCCCGCATGCGGTGATAGAAAGCTCCGTGGGGCCGGTACGGGAGGACAGCAGCCTCCTTGGGAAAATTTCCTCCGCTCCCCTGGTGCGCGCCGCCGCTCCCTATACAAGAGGCGAGGCGGTGATAGCCGGCGCCGGTGGAGTTACGGGCGCCGAGCTCTCGGGGATTGATCCGGAGTCCTATCCCAAGAACGATCTCCTTTACCGATACCTTTCAAGATACGAGCCCGGCTGCCTTGCCGACTGGAAGGAGATGGGCTACGGCGTGATCCTGGGGGCGTCGCTCGCGAGGTCCCTCGGCGTCTACCCCGGGGACAAGGTAAGGATCATCTCCCCTGACGGAGCGAGGTACACCATGGCAGGCCTCGTTCCCTCATCAAGGCTCTTTACCGTGGTCTGCACCTTCCAGATTGGATCGGACGTCGACCGCTCGACCGCGATCCTCCGCATGTCTGACGCCGGGAGGCTCATGCGCCTTCCCGCCGGGACTTTCTCGGGCTACCGCGTCTGGCTTGACGATCCCTTTGACGTCTCCGGCTTCAGCCCGAAGCTTCCTGAAGGATACAGGGTAAGCGACTGGCGCACCGAGAAGGGCGAGCTTTTCTCCGCGGTCTCGACCGAGAAGCGCATGATGACGGTGATGCTCTTCCTTATTATCTTTGTCGCGGCGTTCAACATCCTCTCCTCCCTTATCATGATGGTGATGGACAAGAGGACCGAGATAGCGATCCTCCGCACGATGGGCTTCCGGCCCTCGGACGTAATGCTTGCCTTCATGACCGAGGGCGCGGTCGCCGGAGTCGCGGGAGCCCTCATCGGGACGCTTATCGGAACGGCCTGCGCATTCCACATCAACCCGATCATGGAGGTCCTGGGGCTCTCGTCCCTCGTGAGGATAAGCTCCCTCCCGGTGTCGGTAAGCGCCGGGACCGTAGTGCTCACCGCGCTCGGGGCTGTCTGCCTTTCCCTTCTTTCAACGCTCTATCCTTCATACAGGGCGTCACGTGTAATGCCGGCCGAGGTGCTGAGATATGAGTGAGATGAATGCTGAAACTGTAATGGAGCTCTCCGACATCAGGAAGACCTACAGGGAGGGAAAGCTTAAGACCGAGGTCCTCAAAGGCGTGAGCCTCTCCATCCCCAAAGGCGCCCTCATGGCGCTCGTCGGCGCCTCGGGCTCCGGGAAGAGCACTCTCCTCCATATTATGGGAACGCTTGACCGTCCCACCTCGGGGGACGTCATCTTCGAGGGCGAGAAGGTGAGCTCCTGGGGCGAGTCCCGGCAGGCGGAGTTCCGCAATAAGAAGCTTGGCTTCGTCTACCAGTTCCACCATCTCCTCCGCGAGTTCACGGCTTTGGAGAATGTCATGATGCCGGAGATCATAGGCGGCTCTGGCATGGCGGAGGCCAGGGAGAAGGCCGAGGCGATGCTCGAGCGCGTAGGGCTCAAGGAGAGAATGGACCACCGCCCGTCGGAGCTCTCGGGCGGCGAGAGGCAGAGAACCGCCATCGCGCGTGCCTTAGTCAACAGCCCGGACCTGGTCCTTGCCGACGAGCCGACAGGCAACCTCGACTTCCGCGCCGCAGGCTCCGTGATGGACCTTATTGAGGAGCTCCACGGATCGCTCGGCATGGCCTTTGTCGTCGTAACCCATGACCGCGAGCTCGCGAAGCGCTTCCCCACCGCGATCACCATCCGCGACGGCCGCGTCGCGGAGGAGTCGCTCTGATGTTCAGGCCGCTTTCCGTCTGCGTGGGGCTCCGCTTCTCCCGGGGGAGGAGCACCTCTGGCTTCGTCTCCTTTATTTCAGCATCGTCAGTCATCGGCATCGCGATTGGCGTAATCGCTCTCATTGTCGGCCTTTCCGCCATGAACGGCTTCGAGTATGAGCTCCACCACCGGGTGCTCTCGGTCATTCCTGAGGCTGAGGTGCGCGCGGAGAGCGGTGAGTTCGTGAATCCTGCTCCCTATATGAAAAGGCTCCTTGAGGGGCAGGGCATCAGGGGAGCCTCGGTCTTTACCGAGGCAGACGCCATCGCGGGGAACGGCCTTAAGTTCAAGGCTGTCAGGGCAAGGGGCATCGATCCCTCAACAACCGGGAGCACTTTGGGGCTCCGCGAGTTCATGACTCCTGGATCCCTCGAGTCGCTGACTCCCGGCTCCCGCTCGGCGGTGCTCGGGAAGAAGGTCGCCGAGAAGCTGGGCGTAAAGAAGGGCGATGCCATCACGCTCCTCGCGGTAAGGAAGTCAGGCGGTGCTGACTCCTCTGGAGTCCCGGCGACAGAGAACCTTCCCTTTAAGGTTACGGGCACCTTCTCCATCGGAGGCGAGCTTGACGGAGCGCTGGTCTTTGTGAATGTCGAGGACGCAGGTGAGCTCACCGGGCTTCCCGCTGGCACGGTTACGGGCATTGAGGTCCGGACCTCGGATTTCCTGAATCCTGACCGGATTGTCTATAACCGCGCCATGCAGCTTGACCGCAATGTGCTGATCTCAAGCTGGATGTCCCGCGAGGGGAGGCTCTACCGCGACATCAACCTGGTGCGCGCCGTGATGTACATCGGGCTCTTCATGGTGATTGCCGTAGCCTGCTTCAATATCGTATCTGGCCTTGTCATGTCGATAAACGACAAGCGGAGCTCAATCGCCATTTTAATGTCGATGGGCGCCTCCGGAGGGCTCATCAGGCGGATCTTCATGACGCAGGGCATTATAAGCGGCCTTATCGGCACTCTCTCCGGAACGCTCCTCGGCGTCCTCGCCGCCTGCAACCTGACGCCCATCGTAAAGTTCCTCGAGCATGTAACAGGCAGGGCCGCGCTCAACGGCGACATCTACTTCATCAGCTTTGTGCCGAGCGAGGTGAGGCCGGCGGACGTCGCGCTGGTCGCCGGGGCGGCTATCCTCATGAGCGTCATTTCCTCCTGGCTCCCCTCCCTCAGGGTGTCGCACATCAGCCCCGCAAGGGAGCTCGCAGGCGGCGTATAGCGGCAGTTTGCTGTTAGGCAAAACTCACTTTTTTTGTGATTATTGACAGCTTTTTAAAATAATGCTTTTGGAACGCCTAGCAGCTCCGGCAGCAGCCCATATAATAATTTTCGGAATGTGCCTGGGCGTATCTGGCCGCGACGGAGGGTTTCCCGCTATCCCGTTTTGCAGTTTCCTGTTCAACATGCGCCCCGGGAGCCTCCGGAGAAAGTGAGGCTCGGGAAGGGCAAGAGCCCGCATATGTGAAACCCAGTCCGGCCGCTAAAGGAGTGATTTGATGGCTTTCTATAAGTGCAAGGTTTGCGGAAAGATTTTTGAGGTTAAGGACGGCGAGACCCCGGTTTGCCCGGTATGCCACAAGAGCGGCGATGATCTTGAGCTTTTCACCGGCAACCCCTACAAGGGAACCCAGACCGAGAAGAACCTCGAGGCTGCCTTCGCCGGCGAGTCCCAGGCCCGCAACAAGTACACCTATTTTGCCTCCAAGGCCAAGAAGGAAGGCTTTGAGCAGATTGCAGCCCTGTTCCTCAAGACTGCAGAGAACGAGAAGGAGCATGCCAAGCTCTGGTTCAAGGAGCTGGGCGGAATCGGCTCAACCGCTGAGAACCTGAAGGCTGCTGCCGAGGGTGAGAACTACGAGTGGACCGACATGTATGACGGTTTCGCCAAGACCGCTGACGCAGAGGGCTTCCATGTCCTTGCCGAGAAGTTCCGCGGCGTGGCTGCAATCGAGAAGACCCATGAGGAGCGCTACCGCAAGCTGCTCCAGAACGTTGAGACCAAGAAGGTCTTCGAGAAGAGCGAGGTCAAGGTCTGGGAGTGCCGCAACTGCGGACACATCGTTGTCGGCACCAAGGCTCCGGATGTCTGCCCGGTATGCGCTCATCCGCAGAGCTTCTTCGAGCTCCGCGAGGAGAACTACTAATCATCCCTGAGCCCTGCGGGGAATTCTCCTGCGGCATAGGATGATTAAGGGGCGGTGGGCGTTGCCTGCCGCCTTTTTCTTTCCGCTGAAGGGACATATCCGGAGAATTCATGATGTCAGCAGAGCCTGAGAGTGCGCTCACGCCAGAGGAGGAGAAACTGCGCAGTGAGTGCGCCGCCTGGGGAAAGGGCGATCCTCTTGCCATTTCATACCACGACACGCGCTGGTGCCGCCCGGTGCACGACGACACTGAGCTCTTTGCCATGCTCTGCCTCGAGGGGCAGCAGGCGGGGCTCTCCTGGCTCACCATCCTCAGAAAAGAGAAGGAGTACCGCAGGGTGTTCCACTGCTTCTCCCCCGATGCGATCCTCGGGATGACTGAGGACGAGCTCTCCGCCGCCATGCAAAATCCCGGCATTATCAGGAACAGGCAGAAGGTCATGGCGGTCGTGAGGAACGCGAAGGCCTTACGCGCGCTCCTTGAAGGCGGTGAGTTCAGGAGCTTTGACAGCTACGTCTGGCATTTCACCGAGGGGAGAAGGGTTGTTCATCATCCCAGAGCGCTTTCTGACATTCCGGCGGAGGACGGGCTTTCAAGGAAAGTGAGCGCCGATCTCAGGCGCCGGGGCTTTGTCTTCTGCGGCCCGGTCATCGTCTATTCCTTCCTGCAGGCCATAGGCGTTACGGATGATCACCTTGAGGTCTGCCCATGCAAGATCCTCACTGAGGAGCCGTAATCACTCATGTGCCTGCAGCGGTTTTTGCTTTCTTTCGTGATCATTGGCAGTTTTTCAGCAGAATTCTGTTATATCGGAAATCCGGATAAACTAAAATCTGACCCTGTTGTGCCTTCCAGGGCAGCCCCAACCACCCGGGTGCGGCCCGGATGCCGCAAAGACGGCAGGCAGGCGCCGGACTTTGTCTGATGAATCACAAATCAGACATTTTTTACGTTCTTTTTACTGCCGGCTCATTGAATTCATGAGGATTCATCCCCATGGGAATATTATCCGTGACGCTTGTTCTACCGGTCATATTTTGAGCTGATTACCCCACCCCTGACCAAAAATACACGCCATAACCTGCCCTTTGGTGTAGATTTTTCTTTTGCCCTAGATACTTGAAATAGTTTACAAATTCAGTCAAAATCATATAATCAAATGCTACAAGCAAACGTTTACTGTATCAGTCAATGTCGCTGCCCTGACCATTAATCTACAATAATTAATACAGGCGGGGCAGGATATTTTCCATGGGGGTGGGGATATGGCAGGACGCAACAGAATAAGCAAGCTCGAGATACTGGATCTCATTTATTTCCTTCAGGCGCATCCTGAGGGGGTGTCTTTCAGCGATCTCATGGAAGTTTTCAAGAAGGACTTCCGTTCAGTACAGCGGTGGATAGATGACGTGAGGGAGTATTTTCCTGACGCGCTCATCATGACCCGCCGCGGCAGGTTCAAGTATTTCTCTCTTGTTCCTGTTCTCAAGAAATCGCTGCTCGTTGACTTCTCGCGCGAGGATCTCGAGGTCCTTGACCGCGTCTATGAGCAGGTAACCGCGAACGGCAACTCGCGCGACGCGAACAGGCTGCGCAAATGCATCAGCAGGATACGCACCTACTGTACCCAGCTCAAGCTCGCCGGGCTCGCGCATGACACCGAGGTCTTCAAGGATCTCGCCCGTGACAAGAACGCCGTTGCGGTCAAGAAGCACGCAGGGCCTGAGGTCAAGACCGATGATGACGTCATCACCGCGATTGAGGAGGCCGTCCGCGGCAACCGCGTCCTGGAGACCGACTACCGCCGCACCAGCGACGAGGGCCTGGAGCAGGGCCTGCGCCTTGAGCCTATCGGCGTCATCTACAATGACCAGAGAGCCTACCTTGTTGCGCGCAAGCACTATCCTGACGGGGTCTCAAAGCCTGAGGGACAGGAGGACGCTCCTCACTACTACCGCATTGACCGCATGACGAAGACCAGCATGACTGATGACTTCTTCATCGCCAATCCTCAGGACAAGGGCGTTGAGAACTACACCAAGAATGACTTCGGCATTTTCCATGAGGAGCCGTTCGAGGTGGAGTGGAAGTTCGACCAGTTCGCCGCAAAGCGCGCCAAGGAGTACCATTTCCACGCCGGGCAGAAGCTCCGCGAGAACAACGACGGAACCCTGACGGTAAGCTTCAAGGCAGGCGGCTGGGCCGAGATGTACTGGTTCCTGCAGAAGTGGGGCAGCCACGTACAGGTCATAAAGCCCGAGGACTGGGCTGAGAGGACTGCCGGAATCGACAGCGTTCTGCCGTAATCCTTAAGGCAGGGAGGGGAATGCGGCTCCGGGCCGCGTTCATCTCCTTTACCTAATGGAAAGGCCGCGTTACGCGGCCTTTCCCTTTTTCTGGCTTACAGGAGTCATCCGTTCTTTACTGCAGTATCGCCAGATCCCCGATCTGAATGCTCTCCGAGGGCTGCCCCTCGGCGCGGAGCACCGCTCCGTCCTCCTCAACCTGCACGGCCTTCATGAAGGTGCCGCTCGGGAAGCTCCTCTTCCTCGGAAGCTCGCCTTTCCCGGTGAAGTCGGAGAGGTGCCTGATCTCAAACCTGTCGCCTTTCCTTATGCCGTTCATCGCCCCGAGGTTGATGTGGTATAGGACGCCGTCTACCGCCACAATCCTGGCGGCCGGGCTCCGGCACATGGTGTAGAGCCTGATGTCCTGCGCCATCGAGTCAAGGAGCGAGTCAAGCTTCCTCCCGTACTCTCCCTGCCAGAACTTGGGGTTCGAGGCGCTGAGCGGCGCGCCGGAGTCCTCCCAGAGGGCCTGCTCTGAGTATCTCCTCCGGAGGACCTGCTGCCCGGTGAGACCGTCATAGAGCGTTAGCGTTACCGAGAAGTTCCTGACCGGATCATTGAAGTTCTTCGTCAGGAAATTTCCCTCCGGGGGAAGGAGCGAGAGATCCTCGATTACCGCCGCTGCGACATACTGGCTGTCGCTCTGCTCGGCAAGGTACCTTACCTCCGCGCCCCTGTCCCTCTCACCGGTCCTGACTCTCTCTCTTGTAAGAGAGGTGCTGCCGAGCCCAAGGTCCGCGTCGATCCAGGGGAGGGCGGCAAGGTAGGCGCTGTCGGATCCCAGCTTCTCGGTGAGGCGCTCGGTGATGATGGTGTTGAGCCCGTCAAGCTGCCCGGCGGTTGCCTGCAGCACGTCCTCTCCGCCGTAGCTGAACTTGGTGGTTACAATTGACTTGGCGTAGGTTCCCCTGCGGCAGCCGGCCTTGTGGGGAGTGAGGAAGACGCGCAAGGTGACCTTCACCCGCTTCTGATTGCGCCGCTCCTCTATAAGCCTGAATGATCTGATGTCTCCCTTTCCGGCAACCGGCATCCCCGGGCGGTACTTCTCCGCGAGCTCAGAGGCGGCCGAGAGCGTGCCGCCGGTCTCACGGAGGGCCTGCCTGAGGCCGTCCTCGATGGCGCGGGTGCGGGCTGCCTCGAAATTCTCCGAGATGACGGGAGCTGTGCCCGTAACCTCGACCTGCAGCGCCATTGCAGGAGCTGCCATCAGCGCAAGCAGTGCTGCGGCCAATACGCTTTTCTTCATCATAAGAATCCTCTTTTCCCGCGATTTTACTCCATAAGGCCCGCGGGCTCATCAGAGCGCCTCCAGGGCAGTATCCAAGATACAGCAAACGGCGTGCCGGAGCGCTGTACGGTTATTTGGCGCAGGTCTGGCAGATTTTTTGCAAAAACACGCTTAAAATACAGACACTGAGATTATTACCGGGGGGACTATGCTTAAGCGCTGTCTGATGCTGATTATGGCGGGAGCACTGGCCGCAGGCTGCCAGGCGACCGCCTCAAAGCCTGAGAACTCGGCCAACCCGCGCATTGACGGGAACAGGATAGAGCCTTATTACGACGAGCAGAAGACCTCCGGCCTCGAGCTCAACAAAATCGTCTCTGACATGGCCGAGGATCTGGTGAGGACCAGGGTGAAGACCACCGAGAAGCCAGACCAGCTCATCATCGCGACCTTCGTGAACCTCGACGACATGAGGGGAACCACGAGGCTCTCCCGGGCCATACAGGAGGACTTCATCCACGAGATGCACCGCCGCGGCGAGCCGGTCGCGGACTTCCACATGACCGGGAACGTCTCGGTTACTCCGCAGGGCGACTTTGTCTACAGCAGGGATTTCGCGAAGCTCGCGAAGAAGTTCCCGGCATCGAGGGTACTTGCGGGAACCATACAGCGTAACAGCAAGGGCTACGTGGTGAACGCCCGCATCGAGAGCTTCAGGTCGAGAAGCGTCGAGGCAACGGCCATCGGCTTCATTCCCTACAAGTACGTGCCGTATGAGGCCTATGTCGAGCACTCCGCGTCAATTGGCTCCTCCGGGAAGGGAGGCAGCGCGTCAGGCGCAGGCAGTAGCTCTTCCGGGAGCGGCAGCGTGAAGTCAGCCGGCAGGGGCGGGCAGAAGGTAACCCCGGGGAACGGCCCGGTGTGCCAGAGCGGCTGCCTTCCGCCGAGACAGGCAGCGGCTGACGGCAATGGCCTTGTCATAAGGGAAAACAATTCGGTTGAGGAATACAGAAAGCAGAAGAAGTGGTGGAGGTTCTGGGATGACTAAAATAAGAAAAGCTGCGGCCCTGGCCGCTGCCGTGGCCCTTGCCGCATCGATCCCCCTCCTTGCATCCTGCCAGAGCGTGAAGTCGTTCTTCGGCGGCGACGAGGTTGTGACCTACGGGGGAGATCAGCCGGAGAACTACCCGGTGCTTCATGCCGTGGGCTACGGCCTCATCAACATACAGAAGGGCAGGACCCGCGACGAGAAGATCCTGCAGGCCATGCATGTCTCGAAGCTTGAGGCCTACAAGGAGCTCACCGCCCAGGTGTACGGAGTGGAGATCGACGGAAATTCGACAGTAGGCCGCCTCACCGAGCAGTCAAATGAGCTCAAGACCTCGGTCATCGGCATCATCCGCGGCGCGAGAGTCATCAGGCAGTACCCGGTCAACAGCAACATGTACGCGACCGAGCTGGAGCTCAACACCAAGACGCTCTACGACCTTGAGGGCATGAGGGACTCTCTCTGATCTCCCGGCTTTCTGCCTGCTGAAGAGCAAAACAAACAAAGAAAAAGGGCGCAGGACTGAGTCCCGCGCCCTTCGTCATTTCAGGCTCTCTGGGGGCTGAAGGCCCCTCAGAGGCTCAGGCTATTTCCAGCCCTTCACAACCTCGCCGAAGAGCTTCTTGGCCGCCTCGTAGGTCTTCTCGTCGTTGTAGGCTTTGACGAAGTTCTTGACGTCAGGATCATCGGCGTTGTCCTTCCTCGCGACGATGATGTTGACGTACGGGGAGTCAGCGTCCTCGACGAAAATGCCGTCCTTCTCGATGGTGAGGCCGCCCTGGCCGGCAAAGGTGTTGTTGATGACGGCGAAGTCAAGCTGCGAGAGCGCTCTCGGGATCAGGTTTCCGTCGATGGTCTTGATGTTGAGGTTCTTCGGGTTCTCAACGATGTCAAGAATGCTGGAGTTGAGATCCTTCGGGTTCTTCAGGGTGATGAGGCCCTTGGCCTGGAGGAGGAGCAGGGCCCTTCCCTCATTGGTCTTGTCCGAAGGGATGGCAACGGTCATGCCGTCCTTCACCTCCTCAAGGCTCTTGATCTTGTGGGAGTATGCGGCCATCGGGTAGACGAAGGTGTTGCCGACGACAACCAGATCGGTCCAGCCGCGGTCCTTTGACTGCTCAGCAAGGTACGGATAGTGCTGTATGGCGTTTGCGTCAAGCTCCTTGCTCTCGAGCGCGACGTTTACCGGCACGTATTCGGTGAACGGCACCAGCTCGACCTCAAGGGAGTATTTCTCCTTCGCGATCTGCTTTACCGTCTCCGCGATCTGGAACTCGGGTCCCGTGATTACGCCGACCTTGATATGTCCGTCCTTCGCGAATGCTCCGGCGGAGAAGATCAGTGCGCCTGCAGCGAGCGCCGCTGCGATTTTTCTCATGGTGTTTCTCATGTTTCTCTCCTTAACTTATGCCGGGCACCGGATGATGCCCGGCTTTTCAGATGAATTCTTTCCTAGCGTGGGCGGTGCCTGAAATGCGCCACCAGCGCGTCGCCTGTAAGCTGTATCGCCTGTACCATGACAACCAGGATTACGATGGTCGCGATCAGGATCGGGGGATTGTAGGTCTGGTAGCCCCACTGTATGCCGACGTAGCCCAGGCCGCCGCCTCCGACCGTTCCTGCCATCGCCGAGTAGTTGACGAGCGACACCAGGGTAATGGTCATGGTGTTGATAAGGCTCGGAGTCGCCTCGGGAAGAAGGAACTTCCAGACGATCTGGAGCTTTGAGGCCCCCATGGAGCGCGCAGCCTCGGTGAGCCCGGCGGGAACGTCAAGGAGCGCTCCCTCGACAAGCCTCGCGACGAGCGGAATCGCCGAGACGCTGAGTGGTACTATCGCCGCGGTCGTGCCGATGAAGGTCCCGAGGAGCAGCATGGTGAACGGGATGATCGCCACGAGGAGGATCACGAACGGCACGGACCTTCCGAGGTTCACGATGGCGGAGAGCGCGTGGTTGAGCCACTTGTGCTCGAAGATCTGCCCCGGCCTCGTCGTAAAGAGGAGGACCCCGAGGGGAATGCCGAAGAGCGCCCCGAAGAACCCTGAGGCGAACGTCATGTAGACGGTCTCCAGAGTCGCGGTCCAGAGGAGCTTCAGTACAACCGGTGTGAATGCGCTAAACATAGCCGAGCACCTCCGATGAAACATGCTTTGCGGAGAGGAATCCCCTTGCCTCTGCCGAAACTGCGGCAGGGCAGGAGATGATTTCCGAGCCGAACTTCACCCCGCCTGAGGTCTCGATGCCAGAGGAGATGATGTCAAAGACCTCACCGAACTCCTTCGAGGCCGCGGGGAGGAGCGGCGACTCCTCCGAGTCGGCGGTGAAGAAGATCCTGAGGTAGGCCTTCTCCGCGCCTTCAGCCTCCTTCCTGAGCCTCTCCTCAATGTCAGAGGGGAGCTTCGTCGTGACGGTTGTCCTGATGAACTCCTTCGCGACCTCGGTCTTCGGGCGCGAGAAGATCTCGCGCACCGGGCCCTGCTCCACGAGCTTTCCGCCAGAGATGATGGCAACCTCGTCGCAGATGCTCTTCACCACGTCCATCTCATGGGTGATGAGGATGATGGTGATGCCGGTCTCGCGGTTGATGTTCCGGAGAAGCTCAAGGATTGCCTCGGTGTTCGCCGGATCGAGGGCGCTCGTAGCCTCGTCGCTCAGGAGCACCTTGGGGGAGAGGGCAAGGGCGCGCGCGATGGCGACCCTCTGCTTCTGACCGCCGGAGAGGCTCTCCGGATACTGCCTGATCCTGTCGGAAAGGCCAACCCTTGAGATGAGCCTTGCGGCGCGCTTTACCCGCTCCTCCTTCGGCACGCCGGCAAGCTCCATCGGGAGAGCCACGTTGCCGAAGACGGTCCTTGACTCCAGGAGGTTGAACTGCTGGAAAATCATGCCGATGGAGCGCCTTTTCCTCGAGAGCTCCCTCTCCGGGAGGCTGAGGAGGTTGTCCCCGTCTATTATCACCTCTCCCGAGGTCGGCCTCTCCAGGACGTTGATGAGCCTTATAAGCGTGCTCTTGCCGGCTCCCGAGGAGCCGATGACGCCGAAAATCTTTCCTTTTGGCACCAGGAGCGTCACGCCGTCAACTGCCCTGATCTCCCGTCCCTTCGCGGTATGGTATATTTTCGAGACGTCGCGGAGCTCGACCATATACTTCTCATTTCCGGCATCATGCCGCAAAACTTCGTTTTCAGCCATTGACTCTCCGGAAAAGCGTTAAATTCATACTATTCATACTAAATAACTATGTAATACTGAGTATCATAACGGCATCAGAGCCGCATGTCAACACCATGACAGATTCCCCCCATGAGTATATTGCTTTTTGCATCCTGGGGAGATTATTCCCGTGGGAACATGGGGCATTTGCCTTGCTGCCGCTGAGATTTAGAATGCGCTCCGCTCTCTTTTTGATTAAAATATCCGCCATGCGTTTTAAGACAGGAGCAGCTCCTCCCATCATTATGGCAAAGCGGGTATTGATCATCCTCAGGCGCCTCAATATCGGCGGCATACAGACCCAGACTGCCCTCCTCGCGGGAGAGTTCCTGAGGAAGGGCTGCAGCGTAACGGTGCTCGTGCAGAAGAAGGAGCACTCAGGAAGGCTTGCGGTAAAGCTTCCTGAGGGATGCGAGGTGTACTGCCGGGATTTTGACCGGGCGTCAAAGCTCAGCCCTCTCTCCGGCCTCGCGAGGCTCCTTTTAGCGCCTTTTTCCACGCTGCTCCTCGGAAAGGTAGGAAACACCTTTGTCCCCGGGTGCTTCATAAGCAGCCTCACGGAGAAATTCATCGGGCGCCTTGAAAAGGAGAAGGGCAGCTTTGATCTGATCCTCATCCGCGGCGAGGGCGCGATAGAGCCGCTCTGGGGCCTCAGGCACAAAAATCTCTGGAATGTCGTCGAGGGGGCGGTGCCCGACTTCAGCAGGAACCGTTTCACGAGGCGCTTCGCGGGGCTCATCTTCGGCGGAAAGAACATCGTCTGCGTCTCCGGGGGAGAGACCGAGACGCTCAGGAGCGCTCTTTCGAAGACAGGCGTCAGGCCAGCAAGGATTGAGACCATACTCAACTTCATCAGCCCTGACTACGTAAAGGAGAGATCCCTTGAGGATCTTCCCGATCTCCCGGAGCCCGGCTACCTCGTGACAGTCGGCAGGCTGAGCCCAATCAAGAACCAGCAGCTCTCCATCCGGGCCCTCACGCACCTTCCGGAGAGCGTCAGGCTGGTGCTCGTCGGTGACGGGAGCAGCAGGGCGGAGCTCGAGAGCCTTGCGGAGAGCCTAGGCGTGAGGAGCCGCTGCTTCTTTGTCGGGAACCAGGCCAATCCCTATCCCTATATAAGAAGGGCCGCCATGCTCGTGCACACCTCAAGGCATGAGGCCTTCGGCATGGTCATAGCTGAGGCCCTGGTCCTCGGGAAGCCCCTGGCCGTAACCAGGGCCACCGGAGGGATCTGCACGATCCTCAGGGGCCCGCTGCAGCATTCTGTCACTGAGCCTGACGAGTATGCACTCGCGAAAAGGATCTCCGAGGTTCTTGAGAGCGGAGAGACTCCGGACACCTCGGTGCTTGCCGATTTCTCCGCGGACAATACCGCAGGCCGCTTCCTGGAGCTCTCGGAATGAGATGCCATGAAAAAGCAGCAGCCGTGCATTCTGCCGGGGCTGCAGGGAATTCAATATGGCATTCCTGATCCGCTTCGTCATTATTCCCATCGCTGTCTTCCTGCTCCTGAGGTTTATCCTCAGGACCCTCTCCTCAGCTGACAGGTCCGGGAAAATCATGGCTGAGGAGGCCGGCTTTGCCTGCGCCGTGTTCTCCGCGCTCGGGCATGTCCTCGAGGGAAAGGAGAATGTCCCCCGCGAGAGGCTCCTCAGGCAGGTGCTTGGGATAATCGCCGCGGCCGAGTCATCAGGCGGCAGCGGGAAAAGGGAGAGGATCCCGGCCGTGCGGGCCATAGAGAATGACGGATCGCTCTGCCGTGCGCTTATGGCGCTTTACGCAGAAGGCGCACTCCCCGGGAGGGAGCTCTCACTTGACGCGGGAACAGTCAGGGGAAGCCGCCGCGGAGTGTTCCTCCATGCCATCGCGTCAGCCCTCATGGTGTCTGAAAAGGGAGAGGGCTGGCAGAGACGGTTCGCTGACGTCGCGGGAGCCCTGGGCATCAGCGCGCGGGAGGCAGCCCTGGGCTCCGGCATCCCGGAGTTCGCGGCGCTTTTTGACACGCGTGAGGGAACTCCTGCCGAGGAGGAGACAGATGACGGCTCCTCTGAGGGGAACGGCGGCACCGATGAGTTCTGGAGAAGGTTCAGATCGCCCCTCACCTATGACGAGGCTTTCCTTATACTCGGCATAACTCCGGACGCGGATCTCAAAGCCGCGAGGCGCTCCTACCTGAGGCTCGCGCGCCGCTACCATCCGGATGCGCTCAGGAACAAAGGGCTGAGCGAAGAGCAGATCCGGCTTTTCACCGAGAGGTTCCGCCTGGTCGCAGAGGCCTGGGAGATCGTCAGGAATTACCTGAAATAGGACAGAGGGCAGGGAACTCTCCCTCTGGAGCAGGTATAATTCAGCAGGGCCTTATGGCCCGCAGTTTCTACCGGAGGATTTGACTGTGCCTGCAAACCGTTTCCTGCTGCCCGCTGTCGCTGCGGTGCTCCTTCTCCCGTCTGCCGCGATGGGCTTTTCCGCATCGTCCGTGAGCGGGGCGATGGAGGACACGGCCGAAAGGGAGTCGGCAGCAGCGGAGAGTGCTGCAGGGACAGCTCAGAGCAATGGCGCTGCCCGCGGGGGAGATTCTGCCGCTGAGGCCGAGGATCCTGCTCCGGCGCCAGAGAGGGCAGCAGCGCCGGCCCCGGCATCAGGAAGCAATGGGGCTCAGCCTGCGCCTTCTTCAAGAGCGAAGGATTCAGGGAAGGACAGGGCAGAGGAAGACGCCGCCTCTGGCTCAGATCTCAGCGAGGATGAGCTCGCGGACTCGCTCCGCGACGCTGTCATCGAGTACGCGGAGGGCGAGTACGAGCAGCTTCCGGACCGCGCCTCCTACGACTCCCTCGAGATTACCGTCCCGAGGCTTGACGGGAGAAGGATAAAGAGCGACTGCGGCGAGAGCCTCCAGATGGAGCTCTCCAAGGACGCGGAGCGCGCGCCCCGTACCAATACGGTGAGGGTCCGCTGCACGCTTCCCGGAAAGTCCTGGCGCCTTCCCGTGCAGATCCGGATCACGAAGTTCAAGCGTGCGGTAGTTGCCTCAGCTGACATCGAGCGCGACGAGGTCCTGAGTGAGGGCAATCTCCGGGAGAGCCTCACCGACATCACGAAAATCAAGGGCGGAGCCTTTGACAGCATCGCAGCGATAAGCGGGAGCCGCGCCAAGAGGCGCTTCAGCGCGGGCGATCCGGTTCCCTCTGGCTCCTACTGCGCGGTCTGCCGCAACGACGAGGTAACCCTTGAGGCGGGCAATGCGGTCCTTACCATCTCGACGGCCGGCACGGCTCTCGAGGACGGCTCAGTCGGGAGCGAGGTGAGGGTGAGGAACGGGAAGTCAGGGAAGACTGTTTCGGGCAGGGTCCTTGCCCCGGGGCGCGTGAGGACAGGTTCGCGCTGAAATGTGCGGTCCGTAACAGAAAAATCTCCTTCAGGATTTTCTGAACGTGCCGATAGATGAACAGAAAGAGGCCGCGTTCCCCATGCTTTCAGGGCGCGGATTTGGAGATTTTCCGGAGGCTTTTCTCCGGCGGGAGGGCATATGCCGGTAAGCGACATTCTCGCAAGATCAGTCAACAATGCGGTAAAGAACGGCACAAGGCAGGTCCAGGGCAGGGAGACTGGCAAGGCGGCAAGCGTCGGGCAGGGAGCATCGGCCCAGGCTGCCGCGGCATCGCTTTCCGCGGCGGCCTCAGACTCCGTCGTGCTGACCGACAGCGCCAAGAAGCTCAGAAAGCTTGCCGAGAAGCTCCGGGACGAGCCTGAGGTGGACGAGTCCAGGGTCGCCGAGCTCAAGAGCGCGGTCAATGACGGGAGCTACAAGGTCGACGGCTACAGGGTGGCAGGCTCGATGCTTGACTTCGAGAAGGATCTTGCCGGGCTCTTTGCCTGACGCCTGACCTATTCATGATCTCCAGGACGGAAAAATGACAGAGCAGAACAGGCCGGCCCAGGGGCAGCTGAGGCTTGAGGATCTTGTGGCGAGGCAGCAGGAGCTTTTGAGGCTGATGCTGAAGCTCCTGAAGGATGAGCTTGAGCTCCTCAAGAACAGGAAGGCGGAGAGCCTTCCCGCCATCTCGAGGCAGAAGGTCGATGTCCTCAACCAGATCAGGCAGATCGATCAGGCGATGGGCTCGCATCCCGAGGTCGCGAGGCTCAAGGGAGATCTGCAGGAGGAGCGGAGGAAGATAAGCCAGCTCCTCGAGGAGTGCCAGAACCAGAACGCGGTGAACGGCAGGCTCATTGAGATGCAGCTCGCCTCCAACCGCCGGCTCTCCTCGATGCTCAGCAAGCTCCGCGACAGGTCCAGCATGACCTATGACAAGTCGGGGCTCTCGCACTCTGGCGGGGCCACGAGGTTTGACATCTCGTGCTGAGCACTTTCTGCTCATTTTGTTAGCTGTGCCTTAATTTCAGAGAGGCTCCCTGAAGTTTCTATGGTCATGCGTGCTCCATCGGTTATAATTGCCTGAATAACAGAATCGGGTGTCTCCTATGAGTGATGTATTCAATACAGTCGATCAGCTGACCGAGGTCGTCGGCCAGAACCGCATGGAGCTTCTGCTCTTCCGCCTTGCAGGCAAGAAACAGCGCTACGGCATAAACGTCTTCAAGGTACGCGAGGTCGTTGCCTGCCCGAAGCTTACCGTCATGCCGAAGCTCAACCCGATGGTGCGCGGACTCGCGACCATAAGAAAGCAGAACATCTCCGTGATTGACCTCGCCGACGCGCTGGGCTGCGGCAGGACGGAGAATACCGACGGCTCATACATCATCATCGCCGAGTACAGCCGCTCCGTTCAGGGCTTCCTGGTCTCGAGCGTCGAGCGCATCGTCAACATGAACTGGTCATCGATCCTTCCTCCGCCGAAGGGCGTAGGCAAGCAGAACTACATGACCGCGGTTACCAAGATTGACGGTGAGCTCGTCGAGATTATCGACGTGGAGAAGATCCTTGACGTCATCTCGCCTTCGCCTGAGGTGGTGAGCGACAGCATCGTCGAGGAGGCGAAGATCATCAGCGAGCAGCAGAAGAAGCAGGTCGAGGAGAAGAAGGCCGAGGTCAACCGCGCCGAGCTCCCGATCATGGTCGCCGATGACTCGTCAGTCGCAAGGAGGCAGGTAGAGCGCTCGATGAAGGCCATCGGCTACACCTGCATCCTTACGAAGAACGGCCAGGAGGCTTACGACAAGCTCTGCGAGCTCGTGAGCGACGGCTCACAGCTCAGGGACAAGGTCTCCCTCATCATCTCCGATGTGGAGATGCCGGAGATGGACGGCTACACCCTCACCGCCAAGGTCAGGGCGAACCCCTCGATGCGCGGCATCTACATAATCCTCCATACCTCGCTCTCCGGCATGTTCAACCAGGCCATGGTGAGCAAGGTCGGCGCGGACAATTTCATACCGAAGTTCAATCCTGACGAGCTGGCCAAGGCAGTCCAGACCGCCATAAGGGGAAGCTGATGTACCTTCAGATATCGGATGCGGCATACACCCAGCTCGGGGAGTTCCTGGAGCGCCGCAGCGGCATAGTGCTTGGCGCCAACAAGAAGTACCTCGTTATAAGCCGCCTTACGCCGCTCGTTGAGGAGTTCAGGGTCGGCACTCTAGACCGGCTGGTGAAGGAGGCCGTCGAGGGGTTCTCTCCCCGGGTCCGCACCGCGGTCCTTGACGCCATGACCACCAATGAGACGCTCTGGTTCCGCGACGGCTATCCCTTCGAGATCCTGAAGGAGACCATTTTCCCGGAGCTCAAGGACAAGTGCCGCCTGCAGCCTATCCGCATCTGGTCAGCGGCCTGCTCCTCCGGACAGGAGCCCTACTCGATTGCCATCACCTCGATTGAGGCGCAGAACCTCGGAAGGCTCGGGCCGCTCGGCGTCCATATCACGGCGACCGATCTCTCCGAGACCGTCCTCGCGAAGGCGAGATCCGGGCGTTACGACGGGCTCGCGATTGAGCGCGGCCTCAGTCTTCAGAAGAGGCGGATGTACTTCAAGGAGTGCGGGAATTCCGGCATCATGGAGGTTGTGCCCGCCGTAAAGCGCGCGGTGTCCTTCCGCCACATCAACCTCCTCGAGAGCTTCGCCTCGCTAGGGAAGTTCGAGGTGGTCTTCTGCCGCAACGTGCTCATTTACTTCTCCCAGGAGGTGAAGGAGCGCATTATCCGCCAGATCGCCGATGTCCTTGTTCCGGGAGGCTATCTCTTCCTGGGCTCCTCCGAGTCGATGAACGTCTATGACAAGTTCGAGATGATCCACCTGCCGCACGGCATTGTCTACCGGAGAAAATCCGGGGATACGGCAAAGCCCTCGCTCCCGGTGAGGCTCTGAGACAAAAGGCCGCCGCTGCAGAAATGCTCCGGCGGCCTTCTTTGGTGTGCTCGGCATGAGCATTGACTATAGGGTGAAAGTCCCGAACTCGCCCGCTGGAGGGAAGAGTCAGCGAATCGCAAGGTGGTCGGAGTAATCC
>ONIT01000125.1 GCA_900317945.1 uncultured Pseudomonadota bacterium | reverse complement strand
AACATTGATAATGAAATTACGGACTTGAAATAAGTCCAGTTTCAAACAAACAAAGTCATAGACGCCTTAATTTACAGAAAAAATTTCGGTCCCTCGCTGTCTCCGGAGTATGCTGAAAGCTCTCCGGAGAATGCGCTGATCACGGCGAGCCAGAATGAGAGCGCCAGAAGCAGCAGATCTGCCGTGAGGTTTCCTGCTGAAGAATATCTGCAGCCTCTGAAATTTTCCTTTATTTGCCTCAGCACCGGAACCAAGAGGCATACGATCACCGACGTGGCCTCGACTGCCGCAATGATGCCGCAACTGTATATCAGACTGACCTCGGCGAGAAGCGCAGCTGATACGGAAATGACGGCATAGATTTTTACTGAGCCGGCTGACACGGCCTCTGCGGCATACTCTCTGAGTGACGGCAGAGATCTGCCGCGCTGTTTGAAAAGCCCGATAATGACAAGCACTGCCGCAATGAGGCAGATGCTCACAGATATTGAAACTGGCATGACTGATTAAGCTCTGTTCCCTGGTAATTCATCCTGGAAGACAGCCCCCTGTGCTGAACTGTGACTGCAGCGCCGCATGATAGCAGAACAGGCCGGAGCATCTCCTGTCCGCTGGTGTCCTGCTCAGGAGCGATCGCAGGTACGCGCAGCGGAAATGCTTATGAGGAGCGGAATCAGGCTTTCTCCTGCGGCACACTGGTCACATAAACGCCAGCTCGTCATCTGAGCCGTTTCCGGATACTACCGACTTCAGGGAATAAATCAGCGTGAGCGCCTCCTTGGGGCTGAGGTCATTCGGATCAGTGTTACGCAGTGTGTCTATGACTGTCTTTACTCCTGCAGGCAGCTCATCACGGCTCTTTGCCTTTCTGCTTCTTGCCGCGTCCTTCCTCTTCTCATCCTTTCTGTCGCCATTCTCCTCAAGCTCCGAGAGCTTTGCCCTTGCGTTCTTCAGCACCTCGTCAGGGAGCCCCGCGAGCGCTGCAACCTCAATGCCGTACGAGCGGCTCGCCGGCCCCTGCTCGGCCTCGTGAAGGAAGACGGTCTCCTTTCCGTCACCGGCGGCGCTGAAGTGGAGATTGCAGATGCCGGGGATCTCGTGCTCAAGTGAGGTAAGCTCGAAATAGTGAGTTGAGAAGAGCGTCATGGCCCCGGTTTTAAGGAGGTACATGGCAGACGCCCAGGCAATCGAGAGACCGTCGTAGGTGCTGGTGCCGCGTCCGATCTCGTCCATGAGGACCAGGGAGTCCGGCGTGGCGTTCCGGAGGATGTTCGCTGTCTCGGTCATCTCAACCATGAAGGTTGAACGGCCGGACGCGAGGTCATCAGACGCGCCGATCCTGGTGAATATCCGGTCTATCCTGCCGATTTCAGCGTGCTCCGCAGGAACGAAGGAGCCCATCAGCGCCATAACTGCAATCAGGGCGGCCTGCCTCATGTAGGTCGACTTGCCGCCCATGTTGGGGCCGGTGATGATGATGAGATTTCTGGCGCTTGAGAGCGTCAGATCATTGGCGATGAAGGGGCTCCCTGAGACCTGCTCGACTACAGGGTGCCGGCCTTTGGTGATGGAGATTTCATGGCGGCCGGTGAGGACAGGCCTGGTGTAGCCGAGCGTTGAGGCCCTTTCCGCGAGGTCCTGCAGTACATCGAGCCTCGCCGCCTCCTCTGCAGTCCTCTGCAGCTCCCGGAGCCTCGCGAACAGGCGGTCAACGATTTCAGTGTAGATCCTGTTCTCAAGCTCAAGTGCTTTCTCCTCAGCGCCAAGGGCCTTCTCCTCGAAGTCCTTGAGCTCCGCGGTTATGTATCTCTCGGAGTTCCTCAGTGTCTGCCGCCTTATGTAGTCTTCTGGCACTTTGGATATGCAGCCCTTTGATACCTCTATGAAAAATCCCTGCACGGAGTTGTAGCCGGCCTTAAGCGTGGTGATGCCTGTTCTCTTCCGCTCGCGCTCCTCAAGCTTCCTGAGGTAGTCATCGCTTCCCCGGCTGATGTTCCTGAGCTCGTCAAGCGCGGCGCTGTAGCCGTCCGCAATCACGCCTCCGTCCCGGATAAGCACTGACGGCTGATCCTTTATCGCCTTCTTGAGGAGGGTGCACTCGTCTGGGAAAAGTGTGATTCTCGCGGCCGAGGCCTTCGCGGCAGGCACGCCTGACTCATTCTCGAGTATGTCTTTTATTCCGGGGAGAACCTCAAGAGCCTCCCTTATCCTGATGAGGTCGCGTGGCTTGAGTGTTTTAAGCGCGAGCCTTGCGAGGACGCGCTCGAGATCGCCCACTCTCCTGAGGAGCTCAGAAAGTTTCTCAGGTGCTCCGGAGGAGATGAATGACTCTATGAGATCCTGCCTGCCGCTTATCTCCGCTGCCGAGCGGAGCGGCTCGTTTATCCAGCGCTTGAGGAGCCTCGAGCCCATCGGGGTTGAGGTTTTGTCGAGCACGGAGGCGAGAGTGTTCTCCTGCGTTCCGCGGAGGTTCACCGTCAGCTCAAGGTTGCGCCTGGTGGCCGCGTCCATGGTGACGAATGCAGAGGCGCTGCTCTGATGGATGCCCCTGATGTGCGGGAGGGCAGTGCGCTGCGTGTTTTTGACGTACTCGAGGAGGCAGCCTGCCGCCTTCAGGGCCTCGTGCGCGTCGCCTACCCCGAACCCGGTAAGATCATGCGTTCCGAACTGCCGGCAGAGCGAGCTGATGGCGGTCTCTAGATCAAATTCCCAGGCAGGGCGGCGCCGAAGTCCGTTTCTGTTTATGAACGCGGAGGTGTCCTTCATGTCCTCAGAGTAGAGGATCTCGGTCGGATCGGTTTTCTCGAGGAAGGCGGAGAGGAAGGCATCTCCTTTTCCCTCCTCAACGCTGAACGCGCCTGACGAGAGATCCATCAGCGCGCAGCCGAAGGTCTTTCTCTTCGGATCCTCGGTAATGGAGGCAATGAGGTTGTCCTTCCGGTCCTCGAGGAGCGCCTCATCTGTTACCGTGCCTGGGGTGATGATCCTGGTGACCTTCCGCTCCATCGGTCCTTTGGTCGCGCCGGGGACGCCCAGCTGCTCGCAGATCGCGACAGACTCGCCTTTCTGCACCAGCTTCGCGAGATAGGAGTCGACAGCGTGGAAGGGCACTCCTGCCATCGGGATCTCTGATCCGTCTGCTGAGCCTCCGCGGTGGGTCAGGGTAAGATCAAGGATTGCGGCGGCCTTTCTGGCGTCATCGAAGAACATCTCGTAGAAGTCCCCGATCCGGTAGAATAGAAGAGTATCCGGGAATTCCTTTTTTATGCCCAGGTACTGCCTGAGCATCGGGGTCTCCTTGGCCGCCCCCGTGCTGTCCTGTCTCTGTGTCATCGTTTCTTGATTTGGTGCTTTATGGATGCTGAAATACTCGAGGCCTCGCGTGTCCTCGGAAAGTTTCTTTCGGACAGGAATCTTACCGTAACCTCTGCCGAGTCTTGCACAGGCGGCGGGATAGCGTGCGCAATCACTGCCGTTTCCGGAAGCTCCGGCTGGTTCAATCAGGCCTATGTGACTTATTCTAACGACGCGAAGCAGAAATTGGTAGGAGTTTCAGCTCAGACTCTTGAGAAGCATGGGGCTGTAAGCCGTGAGACCGTGATGGAAATGGCCGCAGGCGCAAAGAAGGCCGCGGGGGCTGATCTTGCGGTGTCTGTCTCCGGCATCGCCGGTCCTACCGGAGGAACAGCTGAGAAGCCGGTCGGCTCGGTCTGGTTCGGCTTTGCCGCAGGAAGCCATGTTCTCACAGAGTTCAGGCATTTTGCCGGGGACAGGGACTCGGTCAGGCGGCAGGCAGTCCTGTTTGCCCTGAGAAGGCTTTATGCCGCTGCCTCACAGGAGTTCTGAACAGGAGGACTTCCATCTGTCAGAAAGATGGCATAACGCAAGATCCTGATGGCTGATTTTTGATCGCTGGTGTCTTTTTAAAATTTAACGGCTTCGGATGACATAACTCTGTATGTCTGATAAAACTTCTGTTGCGCTTGCCATGCTCTGCCGTTAATATCTCTCTGCAGAAACAGGCCGGAGCTCCGGCCTATAAGTAAAGTACATACTACAGGTAAATAAAGATGGCAGACAGCAAGAAAACCCGCAGGGATGACGCAGACGGACGCCAGGCAGCCCTCAACGCGGTAATGGATCAGGTTGAGAAGCAGTTCGGCAAGGGATCGCTCATGCGCCTCGGCGACCGTCCGATGGCGAATATTGAGACGATTTCGACCGGCTCGCTCTCCCTGGACATCGCACTTGGCATCGGCGGACTTCCGTGCGGAAGAATTGTAGAGATTTACGGACCTGAGTCATCAGGAAAGACCACCCTTACGCTTGAGGTTATCGCCCAGGCGCAGAAGATGGGCAAGAACTGCTTCTTCATCGATGCGGAGCACGCACTTGATCCTGAGTACGCAAGGAAGCTCGGCGTTGACATCGACAATCTCTACCTGTCGCAGCCTGATACCGGCGAGCAGGCCCTGGAGATCTGCGATATGGTTGTCCGTTCCGGAGCCATGGACGTTGTGGTTATCGACTCTGTTGCGGCACTGACTCCGAAGGCTGAGATCGAGGGCGACATGGGCGAGTCCCACGTCGGCCTGCAGGCCCGCCTCATGAGTCAGGCTCTCCGCAAGCTGACCGCAAGCATCCAGGCTGCCAACTGCCTGGTGATCTTCATCAACCAGATCAGAATGAAGATCGGCGTGATGTTCGGCAATCCGGAGACAACGACCGGCGGCAACGCGCTCAAGTTCTACGCGTCGGTACGTCTTGACATCCGCCGCACCGGAAGCGTCAAGGACGGTGATCAGGTCATCGGAAACGACACCAGGGTCAAGGTTGTGAAGAACAAGCTTGCGCCCCCGTTCAAGACTGCCGAGTTCGTCATCTACTACGGCGAGGGCGTCTCGAAGGAAAGCGAGATCGTTGACCTCGGAGTCAAGCTGGGCTTCATCAGCAAGTCAGGCGCATGGTTCTCCTACAAGGGCGAGAAGATCGGGCAGGGAAGGCAGAATACTGTCAGCTACCTCAAGGAGAACAAGGCTGTCTCCGATGAGATTGAGAAGCTCATCCGCGAGAAGCTCCTCAACAGCACGACCTATGAGGCAACGGTCGGAGTCGAGGATGAGAGGGCCGTGAGCGATGACGCGCCGGCTGCTCCTGAGCTTGAAGAGCCTGAGAATGCCGATGACATGTCATTCGAGGATGACGGAGCGGCTCCGGAAATCTGATCTGATACATTGAGCCTGATGTAAGAGGCACCCGTCCGGGCTCTCCCCGGGCTGGTGCCTTTTTCTTTGGAAAAAGCAGCCTGCCAGTCCGCACAGGCAGGGAATCAGTCCGTGCAGTCCAAGCTTTTAGAGGTAATGAAGCCTTCTGGCGAACATCAGCATTTTCTGTGCGGTCTCGCCTGCCGAGCTGCCTAGAGAAAGCGCAATCTCATCTGAGTTATTGCAGAGAACCGGAGCGCTTCCTGTAATCCTTACTATCGCGTCGCCGTTTACCGAGTCCTGGCTCCGGCAGGCAATTATCAGGCGGTCTCCGCTGCTTGAGATTCCCCTGATGTTGCTCATTCCGCCGAAGGCCTTGAAGATTGAGACAGCGGTCAGGGAGAGATCGTGGCTCGAGGACCTGTCGGCAAAAACCTTTACCTGCTCCGGGATCCTGTGCATGTGCCAGGTGAGGCGGTCGCTGCCTGAGAACCTGATTATGCCAAGTGTCGAGAGATAGTAGAGAAGCCCTGCCGAGAGAATTACCATTGCCATGACGAACTCTCCGTTCTCGGCATTGCTCAGCATGTCGACGGTCAGTGATATTGCGATGAGCAGTATGCCTGAAAGAACAATATGCATCAGGTAGATGAGCGGCCACATCCAGGCGATGAACTCAAAAATATAGGTAGTGGCATTGCTCGGGAACACGGCGTTGAATCCGGTGATGACAAAGAGGATGAACGCGGTTGTGCGTTTCTTGCCCTTCATCCTCATGAATATGGCAAGCACCAGGCAGGGCAGGCAGAACGTGGTGATGTTGGGATCAACTGTCCTCAGGAGAGACGCGCTGATATTCATCGAGGCTGCCACGTTTATGACAAGAGCCTGTATGCCGAAAGGATCGAACAGCCCCGAAATAGTGCCTGTGAAGAAAAGAGCTGAGAGTCCGGGCTTGGTGGAGAAATGCACGGAGCTTGAGAATTCTGTAAGAAGGTTGTGGATCTCAGCGAAAATAATCCCGGCGGCTGCGGCAGTTGTGAGGACTACAGCGACAAGGACAGCGCCTCTGAGGAGGAACGGCCGGCGCTCGCCGTCCGCAGGGCTTCTGAATGACGATGATGGAATTGAGCCTACGATTAGCGCGCTTGAGAAGCCTGATGCCGGTGCCATAAGAGGGAAGTTGCCGCAGAGAAGTCCAGCTGTTGAGAGAATCACGCCGTAGACGCCGATGGTCGCAATAGGGCGGTATTTCTGTTCGGAGGAGACCGTAGTTTATTACTGCGTGGATGAGATTTCCCATGAGAGGATTCCCGCTGACAAAGGGGATCTTGAGCAGGTACTCGAGAGCCGTCAGCAGCATAACCGGCATCAGCAGCATGGCGGTACGGGCATTAATCGGAAACCGCATGTATTGGAAGTCTCAAAAATGTGATAAGGATCACCTTATATTATCATAACTGCCGGGATTCTGTGTTTTTAACAGGTGATTATTTTTTTCGCCATGATCAACTAATGCTGTGTTTTGCTATCAGGTGATAAAATTGGGGCGTTTTTGTGCTGGAGCGGTCAAATAATATGAGAAAAGTCATAAACGCGGCGGCTGACACGCTGATGCTGGGACTCCTGCTGCTATCGGCCGTTCTCAGTATTGCTACGGCTGTAAAGGTCTATCCGCTTAACTCTTACTGGGTAGAGATGCTGAGTGACTACTCCGGAGGTTTTGTCAGACGTTTTCTGCTTGGCGAGATACTGAACCACATTCCTGGCGTGTCTCCGAAAGTTGCAGGCCTAGCATTGCTTACAGCTTGCTACTTATTTGTGACTGTTTCTCTATATGTCGGACTAAGGAGACTGAAATTTCCTTTATTTATCAGAATAGCAGTTCTGTTTTCTCCATTTGGAGTTGCTTTTTATCTCCTGTTCCCGACTATGGTTGAACATTTCATCCTCAGGGATATTCTGATTGTTGCTCTTGCAATTTTGGCAGCAAGGATGGTCTGTTATATCCATGAAAGGGTGGAAATGCCAGGACGACTGCTGGTTTGTGATGCTGTAGTATTCGTAATTATCACATTCGGTATGCTGTGCCATTCTGGAATGCTGTTCTGTACGCCTCCTATTCTCCTGATGTACCTTGCAGTTTCAGATTCAGTAAGGAGATCTTTTGTTCATGCAGCAATACTTGGCATAATTTTCCTCGGAGAGTTTCTGACGGTCAACCTTGTGTTCGGCGAGCTTGATCCTGAAAGGGTGATGGATGTTCTTGATATGTTCAAATCAAGATACCCTGGGATCCCTATCGCCATATCGCCTGATAGCTTTCTGTTTTCGCTGTTCGCAGTAAGCAGTGGCGGTGAGTCGCACTGGGTCGGCATGGCGCGTCAGCAACTGTTTTCAACAGCCAGGATTATTATGGTCCTAGCAGCGGCTGTTGTCCCATGCCTGATTTTCCTGCTTCGGTTTATACGGAGCGGACTTTGCTCCAGTGAATATTTTCGCAGGCACTGGTTAGTGCTTGCGTGCTCTGCGAGTGCATTTTCTCCTGTTTTAATGTCTGCATTCTCAATTGATTTTTTTAGATGGCTTGTATGGAGTTTCATGCTGTCAGTTTATTTTGCCATGCAGCTGACTGAGCATATGGAAGAGGAACCATCTGCTAAATCGAAAATCATAGAATATTGGCCAATAGGTTCTCTGCTGGCCGTTTTGTCTATTGTGGGAGTAATATTCTATACACCGGCACGGGATTCAGCATTTTCTGCGGGAAATGAAGGCATTTTGGAAGAAAACAATCTTGAGCCTTTAGTTTCGGCAGTCATGATGCATACTGATTACTCAGATTTTAGGAAGAAATATTTTTACGTAATTGCTAATGATGACTGGAACTGGGAATTTGACACAAGGACCGCAGTCGGCAGTGTTGAGAACAGTATCAGAATCCGAAAATTTGATGAAGAAAAAAAGGAAAGCTATCGACCTGAAGCACTCGAATCAGGCTGTGACAGCGCTTTCTTATCCGTGTCAATTTCAGGCAGGAGAATGTTTCTGCGTGGCTGGGAAGCTCTGACAAAGCGCAGAGATGATGGCAGAACTGTCCTTGTTAAACCGGCTCATGGCATGGGGTTCCTGATCAAGAAAGGGGATGTTATGTTTTTTTATCCTACAATGCCACTTACTATGAATCTTCAGAAAGAAGGATATGACCAAAAAATTCCGTTTGCTTTTGAGGACTATGTGCTTATAGAGAAAGAGTGGCTCGGCAGTAAAATTACTATATATCCGGCATTTCTCAGCGGAAGCGGCCGGGTCTTTTACTGCAACGGACCCGGCAGGGAATTTGTGCTTCCGGCAGAGCCTGAACAGTCAGCTGCTGATTAGGAAGGCCTGAAAATACATAATGGTGATGCTGAATATGACTGATTGTTATGACGGAGGCCGTCAGGCATGCATTATTGGGCCTGCAGCCTCCTGTCCTGTTTCAGAAATGGTTGTGTCGAATGCGTAGGTTAATATCAGCAGGTGCGGACACGCTGATTCTCGGTATACTGGTTCTGTCGGCGGTTCTGAGCATCCGTACGGCGATGAGTGTCTATCCGCTTAATTCATACTGGATAGAGCTTCTCTGTGACTATTCGGGAGGTTTTGTCAGGCGCTTCCTGCTCGGTGAGATACTTAACAATCTTCCGGGTATAGCCCCTGAAACTGCCGGGATTGCAGTGCTGGCAGCCTGCTATGCGTTTGTCACTTTCTCGCTGTATTCAGAAACCAGAAGGCTCAGGTTCCCGCTCTGTATCAGAATACTGGTGCTGCTGTCTCCGTTCGGCGCCGCTTTCTACCTTATGGTTCCAACAGCCGCTGAACATTTTCTTCTCAGGGACATACTGATTATTGCCATGGTGATCCTCGCGGCAAAAGCTGTATGTCTGTCCCGCGGAAAGGCGGATGTGCCGCAGAGCTTCCTGCTCGGCGATGCCGCAGTATGTGCGGCTGTCACATTCGGCATGCTGTGCCATTCTGGGATTTTATTCTGCACTCCCCCTCTTCTCCTGATGTACCTTGGAATATCTGGCTACTCCAGAAGGGCTTTCATTCACGCTGCAGTACTTGGCCTTATTTTCCTCGGGGAGTTTCTGACAGTAAACCTGGTCTTCGGTGAGCTTGAGCCAGGGAAGGTGCTGGATATACTGGATAAGTTCAAGGCCAGATATCCGGCTATTCCGATTGAAATATCCCCTTACAGCTTTCTTTTTTCACTTTTTGCGGTGAGCAGCGGCGGTGAGTCGCACTGGGTCGGAATGGCGCGGCAGGTGATCTTTTCGCCGGAAAGGATTCGTCTGGTCCTGGCAGCGGCAGCAGTCCCGTGCCTTATTTTCCTGTGCAGGTATATCAGAAGCGGTTCGGGCTTAAGGGAATACCTACGAAGACACTGGCTGGCGATTGCCTGTTCAGCGAGTGCCTTCTCCCCTGTCCTCATGTCAGTGTTTTCGATTGATTTCTTCAGATGGCTGGTCTGGAGCTTCATTCTGTCCTCCTATTTTGCCATGCAGATGACAGACAGCACCGAAGAGCTGCCGTCTCAAAGGTCATATAGGGCAGAATCAGGCGTTGCCGGCTGGCTTATGTCCGGAGCAGCACTGGCGGCTGTGATTTTCTATACGCCTGCCAGCCCGTCAGACGGTCAAGATGGGGGCTCAGGCATGCTCGGGAAGTCCAGCCTCGGGTCTCTTGTCACTGCACTCATGATGCAGACCGGTCACCCGGAGCCCGGAAAGGAGTATCTGTATCTGATTGCCAATGAGCAGTGGAACTGGTCATTTGACATGCGGGCTGCCGGCGTAAGTGTGGAGGACAGCGTCAGGATCAGGCATTTCGGCAGGCAGCATACGGACAGCCATGATCCCGAGCCGCTTGAGTCAAACTGCGCAGGGGAGTTCCTTTCCATGTATGTATCCGGTGGAAGACTGTACCTCAGGGGCTGGGAATCCATGGTGAGGCGCAGCGATGACGGGAGAATATCATTTGTAAAGCCGGCTCATGGCATGGGATTCCTGGTGGAGCGGGGCGGCGACAAGGTTTTCTATCCGACGATGCCCCTGATCATGACACTCGACATGAAAGGGCATGATCAGAAGATTCCGTTTGCCTTTGATGACTATCTGCTTATAGGAAACGAGCCGCCAGGCAGTAAGATTAAGATATATCCGGCATTTCTCAATGGCAAAAATCAGGTGTTCTACTGTGTCAGCCAGGGGCGTGCAGCTGTGCTGCCGCAGGAGACAGTCCATGGCAGCGGCCATTCATGATGACGCAGGTATATAACGATATGCGATGAGATCGGATTTGCTGGAGTGAGGCTATAGAAAAATCTCTGTAAATTTAAAATCGTAAAGATTAAAAGGCTTCTATGGTAAATTCAGATTCTCGAATGGAGGCCTTTATATGGCAACA
>ONIT01000001.1 GCA_900317945.1 uncultured Pseudomonadota bacterium | reverse complement strand
TTCAGCTCGTCCTCGGACGACTTCTTACAGCGATGGCACTTGAAGATGCTTCTGAAAACCTGAAGCATCATTTCTAGTACATAACTGTAAAACTGAAAATTCTTAGTCTTAATTGATTTCAGCTCGTCCGAAAACGACTTCTTACAGCGACGGCACATAAATATGCTCGGGAAATCCGAAGCGTCATTTCTGGTACCGAACTGTGAAACTGATTTCACCTAAATACGCTGATCCATATCAAACGCAGGATGGTCATCGCTGCACAGGCCGACAATCCGCGCCGGAACTCCGACGACAGTTACATGAGGGGGAACGTCCTCAAGAACTACACTGCCTGCTCCGATTTTAACACCCTGCCCGATGTGGATATTGCCGAGGATCTTGGCTCCGGCCCCGATCATCACA
The DNA here is from genome assembly GCA_900317945.1 of uncultured Pseudomonadota bacterium. Lineage (GTDB taxonomy): Bacteria > Pseudomonadota > Gammaproteobacteria > Enterobacterales > Succinivibrionaceae > UBA2810. The sequence goes on along the minus strand of ONIT01000001.1, from coordinate 64,360 downwards.
TCAGAGGCAATCTTCGGATGGCGGTCGCAGACCTCCTTGCCTGTTCCTCCGAGGGTGACGTTGTGCAGTATGGAGACGTTGTCACCGACAACGCTGGTCTCGCCGATGACAATGCCAGACGCATGATCGAACATCAGTCCATGCCCCAGGACTGCTGCGGGATGGATATCAACGTTGAATACCTCTGAGATCTGGCTCTGGAGGAACAGCGCCAGCTCCCTCCGGTCAAGCTGCCAGAGGCGGTGCGCGACACGGTAGGCTTCAATCGCATGAAAGCCCTTGAGATAAAGGAGAGGGGTGCTGTAGAGCTGTATGGCAGGATCGCGCGAAACCACCGCCTCGATGTCCATGCAGGCAGCATCGACAAGCTCATTGCTTCCCTGGTAGGCAAACTCAAAGATGTCCCTGAGGTTCATCGGGGAGATTACCGGGCCGCCCAGCTTGTTCGCAAGGACAAACACGAGGGCAGAGCCAAGATCTGAGTGATTCAGTATGGTAGCGTGCAGGAAACTGGCAAGCATCGGCTCCCTGGCAGCCATATCAGCTCCCTCTTTCCTGATCCTCTCCCAAATCTCAGCACTGCGGTTAACCATAGCTACCTCGATATTGCACATGCTCCTGCAATTCCCGATGAGACAACAGCCGAGCTGCTCTTTGACGCCGTTGCCGCGGAGCGGTAGGGACCGAGCTTCACCCTGTACCAGACAGAGCCTCCGACGTTCGCCTGCTGGACAAACGCCGGGAATCCGCCGGCCCTGAGCTTTGACTTGAGGGCATCAGCCTGCTGCGCAGTCTTGAAGGCAGCGCACTGCAGGAATACCCTGCCGTCGCTGTCTGATCCGCCGGCAGCTGACTGTTTCTGGGCTGCGGCCTTTTTCTCCTCAGCGGCCTTCTGAGCGGCCAGCCTCTGCTCATCAGCTTTCTTCTGCTCAGCGGCACGGCGCTCAGCATCGGCCTTCTTCTGATCTGCAAGCTTCTGCTCGGCAGCGCGGCGCTCAGCCTCCGCCTTCTTCTGCGCGGCAAGCTTCTGCTCGGCAGCACGGCGGTCAGCATCGGCCTTCCTCTGCTCTGCTGCCTTCTGCTCGGCAATTCGCTTCTCCTCAGCCTGGCGCTGCGCTGCGATACGCTTCTGCTCCTCTGCCTTTTTCTGCTCCTCAAGCTGGCGCCTCTGGCGCTCGGCATCAGCCTTCCTTGACTCGGCAAGGGCCGCCTCGCTGTCTTGCATCTTCGGCGGGCGCTCGACAGTCACTGTCTCGGAGCGCAGGCTGCTTCCTGACGGAGCGCTTGGCGAGGAAGGCGTGTCATTGAGCACTGATACTGACTCGTCACGCGTGTTGAGCGAGCCGTTCAGGATCTCCTGAGCCCTCTTCGCCTCCTCCTGCTTGTTCTCCCGCCTTACGTCAACAGTGCTGGCAGGCCTGTCCATAATCTCGGCGCTGTGCGGCTTCTGCGTCTTGTCAGCCTTTTTCGGATCATGGGTCTCGCCCACGACCTCATTGCTCTCAAGAAGCTGCATATAGTCGTACTTCTCTTTCGGGCGCTCCGGAGTCCTGGCCTCCTGCTTCGGCTTCTCAGTCTTCTGCGGCTGAGGCTCGGTCTTCGCGTCCTGGCCGCCCTTGAAGAGGCCGCTCCTGCTGGCAAAGAAAAAGACTGCGCACAGGAGTATGAGCACGACTATGGCGAGGAACGTTATGGCGTTGCTCTTCCCGCCACCGCCTCCCGAGGGCCTGCCGCCGCGCCTTCTCGATCTGTTCTTGGGATCAGGCCTGCCGAAATCGTTAACGTAGTCTCTTGGCATTTCTACATCCGCTCAAGAACATTGATGCCGAGGAGGGAAAGCCCGAGCTTCAGCACTCCGGCAACTGCCTCGCAGAGGGAAAGCCTGCTTGCCCTCACCTCATCAGGCACTCCGTCCTTGTTGACCGGGCACTTCTCATAGAATGACATGAACATGCCGCTCAGCTCATAGAGATAGGAGCAGAGGATATTGGGCATGGCCCTGTCGGCGGCCGAGACAACAGCATCGGAGAACAGCGTGAGCTTCTGCGCGAGCTCCTTCTCAATCTCCTCGCGGAGGATCACCTTCCCCGGAGCAGCGCCTGCCGCGTTGCGGAAAATCGATCTGATCCTGGTGTAGGCATACTGGAGATAGGGAGCGGTGTTTCCGTCAAAGGAGAGCATGTTGTCCCAGTCGAATACGTAGTCGGTCGTCCTGTTCTTTGAAAGGTCCGCGTACTTGACAGCACCTACGGCAACCTCGTGGATGACCTTCTTCTTCTCCTCATCAGAGAGATCCGAGGACCTAGACTCCAGGAGCTGCGCCGCCCTGCTCTCAGCCTCATCAAGGAGAGCAGAGAGCTTGACCGTGCCGCCTGATCTGGTCTTGAACGGCCTGCCGTCCTTGCCGAGCATCATGCCGAACGACTCATGCTCGAAAACCACGCCGTCAGGGATGTAGCCTGCCATCCTGGCAATCTCCCAGGCCTGGAGAAGGTGCTGGTGCTGGCGGGAATCAACGAAATAGAGGACCTTCTTCGCCCCGAAATGCTCGACGCGGTACTTCGCGCAGGCAATGTCGGTAGTCGTGTAGAGGTAGCCGCCATCGCTCTTCCTGATGATGACGGCCATGGGATTGCCGTCCTTGCCCTCCCAGTCCTTGAGGAACACCACGTCAGCGCCCTCGCTCTTGACCGCAAGGCCCTTCTTCTGCAGATCCTCAACGACTCCCGGCAGCATGGGGTTGTACATGCTCTCGCCCATGACATCGGACGGCTTCAGGCTCACGTTCATCCTGTCGTAGATCCGCTGGTTCTGCGCCATGGTCATGTCAACGAGCTTCTTCCACATCCTGCGGCAGTACTCGTCGCCCCCCTGCAGGCGCACGACGTATCCCCTCGCCTTCTCGGCAAATGCCGGATCCTCGTCGTACTCCTTCTTGGCGGCACGGTAGAAGGCCTCGAAGTCGCTGAGATCAAGATCGGACCCGCTCTCGTTCTCCATCTTCTCGAGATAGGCGATGAGCATGCCGAACTGGGTTCCCCAGTCGCCGATATGGTTAGCCCTCACCACATTGTTGCCGAGGAACTCGAGCATCCTGGCGCAGGCGTCGCCGATGACAGTTGATCTGATGTGGTGAACGGCCATCTCCTTGGCGACATTCGGCGATGAGTAGTCGCAGACGACAGTCACGGGTGACGCGGCCTTCGCCACGCCGAACCTGCCGCCGTCTGAAAGCATTGACTCGATACGGCTTTCAAGATAGCCGGCATTGGCATAGAAGTTGATGAAGCCGGGTCCGGCAATCTCTACTTTCGCGATTCTGTCACTCTCAGGGAGCGCTGCTACAAGCTTCTCCGCAGCCTCACGAGGCGCAAGTCCCATGGGCTTTCTCAGAAGCATGGCGATGTTCGAGGCATAGTCGCCGTGAGTCTTGTCCTTTGAGGCCTCGACCATGACCTTCGGAACGAAGTCGGCAGGAATGGCTCCTGAAGCCTTGAGAGCGTCAATGCCCTGAAGAATTAGAGACTGGATATACTGTTTCATTTGCTGTATCTGAATCAAAAAAATTACTGATATTCTAACACGCCGGGGGCAGGCTTGAAATGTGTCACAAAAATGGAAAAGCCGGCCAGGGAGTCCCGGCCGGCTTATGCTCATTAGGTTCCGGCAGTGCCGGATCAGATGTTATTTGGCGTCAGGCCTGTTGCCTGCGAACACTATGACAACCTTGTCGTCGCCCTTCGCCCTCTCGAAGGCATAGGGCTTCTGGCTGAGCTGCCTGTGGGTGCCCTCGGCGATGGCAGGATGGCGGTTCCTGAAGTTGAGGACCCTGCTCCAGTGCTTGACGAGGTCTGACTTGGGGCCTGACTCGATCTCCTTCCAGTTCATGTCGGAGCGGAGAGCCTGGTCAGGATAGCCGCCGTCCTTCATCAGGCCGCGCCCCGACTCGTCGCCATAGTAGATCTGAACCTGTCCGGGCAGCATGAGGAAGCTGTTGGCGACCCTCTTCTGCAGCGCGATGTTCTTGTAGTCTCCCCAAAAGAGCTTCACGTCATGCGACGAGATGTAGGAGAGGACATTGAAGCCGGGAACTGCGGCGACATTCTTCGCGAAGGACTCATAGGTGCCCTCTGCCGAGCTCATGCAGAGCGCGCCGTTGAGCGCGTCATTCTTCGCGTAGTCGAAGTTGATGAGCGAGTCGAAGTGTCCCTTGGCGTACCACACGTCCTTGGGATTCGTGACGCCGCTGTCCCAGATCTCGCCTACCGTGAAGAACTTGTTGTCATCGAGGACCTTGTCAGGATTGTTCTTCTTCCACTCCTCGAATGCCTTTGACGAGGCGTCCTTGAGCTTTGCCCAGGCCTCAGGCTCGATGTGCTTGACGGTGTCGCAGCGGAAGCCGTCAACGCCGAAGCGCCTTACCCAGTCGCTCTGCCAGCTTACGAGGTAGTCAACGACGGTAGCGTCCTTGAGGGGCTTGGCCCTGGTGTCCTTCTTGTTCTTGAGGAACTCAGGCAGATCAACCTTCTTCTGGGACTCTGTGAGGAAATCAGGAAGCCCTCCGACCTGCATGGTCTGATCATCCGTGCCGCCTGCGGGGTATCCGGGGAAGCCGGCCCTTACCCAGTCTCCGCCCCACCAGCTCTTCCAGCCCTCGCTCTGCCAGTCAATGTTGTCGGAGACTGACTGCCAGCTGCCGTAAAGCCCTGACGGCTTCCAGTCAATCCACTTCTCGGGAAGCGACTTCTGGACCTGCTCAGTAACAAGCCCCTTGAGGCCGTAGTCCTGGATGTCGGCAAGTGAGATGTGCCCGGGATGGTTCATGACGGTGTCAACAAGGATCCTGATGCCGCGCTTGTGCGCCTCGTCAATCATCTCCCTGAACTCGTCCTCGGTGCCGAGGTTCGGATCAAGCTTGGTGAAGTCAGATGCCCAGTAGCCATGGTAGCCGTAGAACGGCCAGGTCTTTGCCTCAGGAGTGCTGCCGCTGTTCGGATCCGGGTTGTTCACATCGCCGCCGCCGATGAAGCCGTGGGTCTGCTCGACAATCGGGGTAATCCAGATGGCGTTGACGCCAAGGCTCTTGATGTAGTCAAGCTTCTCGGTGATTCCCTTGAAGTCTCCGCCGTGCCAGGTGCCGATCTCGTCCTTGCCGTCCTTGTGGCGCCCGAAGGAGTTGTCGTTTGACGGATTGCCGTTGTAGAAGCGGTCGGTCATGATGAAGTAGACAATCGCATTGTCCCAGTCGAACGGGCGGGCCTTGTTCTCGTCACCCTTTGCCTCGAGCATCAGGATGCCCTCGGAGTCAGGAGAGGGCTGCATGGTGACCTTGCCGTTCTTCACCTCTGCCTCGGCGCCGGTGTACGCGTCGCGGACGACAGTGCCGTCCTTCCACGATGAGCTGACGTCAACCTCGACCGGGCCGCCGTCCCATGACTCGCAGTCGACGACCGGAAGAGGCCTCTTGAATTCGGACTTCTTGGTTGCCCTGAGAACGCTTACAGTGGGTGCGTCGGCATTCCTGTTGTTGAAGGTGAAAGTATAGGTGCCGGGCAGGAATATATTCAGCTCAAGCGGAGTATCAGATCCGGCCTTGAGCGCCACGGGCTCGCCGAAGGAGAACTCGGCGCCCGATGATCCGACCTTGCCCGACTTGGAGCCGAACACCACCTGATGCTTGCCCTTTTTCAGCTCAATATCGACGGTATACTTGTCGCTGTCAGGAGCAGTCCTCGTGAATGAGGCTCCGTCGACGGCAGCGCCGTCCACAACAATCCCGAAATCAGCAGGAAGCTCGGCGGCTCCGGCTGAGAATATTGCTGCCGCGGTAAGAGCAGCGAGAAGATTAAGTTTCATAGCGATCGCATCCCAAAGTATAAGCAGGATGATTTTAAATGATCGGCGCTCTGGTTTCTGAGATCTTTTCCCCGTTTAGGGGAATATCCGGATTCCCGGGAATGCCGCCGGATGACAGCATTTCGGCTTCCCAGCCGCAGAGGCGCATGCAGGATCTTCACGGAGAATTCGGCTAAAATCCGCCTCAGCCGGAGGACATTCAGCAAGCCTGCCGGCACGCACATGGTTCGGACAAGGATCAGGCAGGAAATGACTCTCTTCAAACTACTCATCGCGGCCTCGGCCGCCATGCTCTCATCCCAGTCAGGAGCAGCCCTTATCCATGAGGAGCTCCCGACCAGGATCAGCGACAGCGGGCTCATAGAGAACACCGCCGAGTCGCTCTTCGAGAGCTCCGCGATCATCAGGTACATGAGGGACGCGGCCGAGCATGAAACCGGGCTTGCCATCCGCTCGGGCAGAACCATTGATCTGGTCGTGGTGCAGAAGTCCAGCCACAAGATGGAGCTCATCAAGAACGGCAAGGTCTTCAAAAAGTACTGGATCGCGCTCGGCCACAGCCCGCGCGGCAGGAAGCTCATGAGGGGAGACCAGAAGACCCCAGAGGGAAAGTACATCCTTGACTTCAAGAACAGCGACTCGAACTTCTACAAGTCCGTCCACATCTCCTACCCCAACCAGGACGATCTGAGGCGCGCCAAGGCTGCCGGAGTGGATCCGGGGAGCATGATCATGATCCACGGACAGCCCAACAGCATCGGCAGGACAGCAGGAAACGACAGCATCGAGAAATTCGTGCAGCCCATGAACTGGACCAATGGCTGCATAGCGCTGATTAACAGCGACATGGACGAGTTCTACAATATGGTGGAACCCGGAACCCCGATCATCATCAAGCCTTAGTTAAGGCCGCTCCGGGCCGTCAGCCAAGCGGGCGGAGCACCCTGCCGCAGACGCGGCAGACATACCTTGTGCCCTGCTGGTACCTTCTGAGCCTTATTGCCGAAAGCTCATGGACCTTTCCCGGGCAGCCGCAGCAGAACCTTGCCCCTGGCTCACTGCGCCTCGGAACAGCGAAGCTGTGGACCGTATGGAAAACCCTGATGCCAAGGACCGTTGACATGACAAACTTCCATTCACTGCCATGGGGCCTGATCTGATCGCCGTAGAAGAGGTGGGCAACCAGGTGCCCGAACTCATGCGGCACAATCTCGTCAATGAACGCCTGCCCGTGGGCTGCGGCGAGCTCTGCGTTTACCCTGATCCGAAGCTTTGAGCTCCCAGGAAGGCAGATGAACTGACCGCCGGTCTTCCCATGGAGATCAAAGGTAATATCCGGAATGTAGGAGAACCGGTCATATCTCGGAAGCCCCTCGTGCTCCCTCGAATAGCTGTCGGCCCTTGCCGCAAGCTTCATGATCAGCTCATAAGCCTGCTCATTCAACGACTGTAAACGCGGGTCTTGAAGGTTTGTCCCCTGCTTCATTTTCTCTCCCTGACTCAGCAGGCTCTGCGCCGCTGCCTGATGACCTGTTCCCGTCTCCCGCATCGCCGTCGGACTCAACCGAAATCGCCGCAGGCGCGTCTGAGCCCTCATCGCCGGCGTCCTCCGCATTTGCCATGATCCAGTCAAGGTAGTACTGCTCATCGGCGAAGATAAAGGCAAGGGACGGGTTCTCCTTGGCAAAGAGCGCCTGTACCGCGGCAAAGGGGATGTCGATGTGCCGCGCCTTGCCGCCGAACCTTGCAAGGAACTCGATATGCTGGCGGTCAGCCGAGAAATTCCCCGTGGCGGCAGCCGAGATGTTGAGGACTATCCCTCCGTCCTGATCGACGTACTCCTCAGGAACCTCGGTCTTCGGCACATATGAGTCAACCCTCAGGTAGGGAGTAAAGCCGCTGTCGACAAGCCAGTCGTAGTAGGCCCTGAACACATACGGCCTGATTGGAATAGTGCTGTTCATGTCATTTACCTCTTATATGTTTTTCCGCTGCAAGCTCCGGCGGGGAGCCTGAATGCCAGCATCTCCGGCCCGGTTCCCGCGGCAGCGCCGCATGCTCACCGAACATTCTGAATGATAATGTGCTGACAGGAATTGATCAAATTATAATAATAGAAATTATGTCATATAAAGTCATTGACAGACTTATTGTGCCTGTTTAGGCGAATCATGAGCGTTTTCAGACATTCTGCAGGCGGCCGGGATGGCCTATGGCACGCTCCTGCGTCCGGACATAAAAAAACCCGGCAGAGCCGGGTTTCTCTCGATATTCCGCAGAATGCTGCAGATTAACGCTTTGAGTACTGAGGACGCTTGCGGGCCTTGTGGAGACCGACCTTCTTGCGCTCTACAGCACGTGCATCGCGGGTTACGAAGCCAGCCTTGCGGAGCTGTGTCTTGAGGGTCTCATCGTACTGCATGAGAGCACGGGTGATTCCCAGGCGGATCGCGCCGGCCTGGCCGGTGATTCCGCCGCCCTTGACGGTGACCTTGAAGTCAAACTTGTCGGTCATGGCAAGGAGCTCAAGAGGCTGCCTTACTACCATGCGGGAGGTCTCGCGGCCGAAATACTCCTCAAGAGTCCTGCCGTTGATTTCGAACTTGCCGGTACCTACTGTCGCGAAGACACGAGCGGAAGAGCTCTTGCGGCGGCCGGTGCCATAAAACTGATTGTCAGCCATGATTGTCTCCGTTAAATATCAAGTACCTTGGGCTGCTGGGCAGCATGATTGTGCTCAGCTCCGGCATAGACCTTAAGCTTGCGGAACATAGCGCGTCCGAGGGGTCCCTTCGGCAGCATGCCCTTGACAGCAGACTCAATGATCATCTCAGGATGTCTCTGGATGAGCTCATTGAAGGTCTGATCAACAATTCCGCCGGGGAAGCCGGTATGATGATGGTATACCTTCTTCTCGGCCTTGTTGCCGGTAAGGGTAACCTTTGCTGCGTTGATGACGATGATATAGTCACCTACGTCAACAAACGGAGTGTACTCAGGCTTGTTCTTGCCGCGCAGGCGGGAAGCAATCTCAGTTGCAACACGGCCGACGGTCTTGCCGGCAACGTCTACAACGTACCAGTCACGCTTGATGTCGGCCGGTTTTGCGATGTAAGATTTCATTTATTTACCCAATAAGGTGTTACTGTTCTGTGCCGAAAGGCACGCTTGCGGCCCGGTCAGAAGCCCCTTCGAGCTTTCCTCGCTGGCCATACCGCCTCTAACATGGCGGCGCATTTCAGTGGGTGCGCAGATTATACAGGCACAGGGGCCTTTTTTCAAGCAGAAACAGCACGGGAAAAGGGTTTCTGGATCAGATCATCACGACGTCGAACTGCTCCTGGGTATAGAGCGGCTCGGCCTGGATCTGCACGGCCTTCCCGAGCGAGAGCTCAAGCTCGGCGACATTGTGGAACTCATCAGCCTTCAGGACATTGGCGACCGGCACCGAGGCATAGACCATGTACTTCTCTGCCTGATACGCCTTGTTGACCCTGATTATCTCCCTCAGGATCTCGCAGCAGACCGACTCGACCGACTTCACCATTCCCCTGCCGCCGCAGGTGGGGCACTCGCTGCAGATGAGGTGCTCGAGGCTCTCCCTCGTCCGCTTCCTGGTCATCTCCACAAGACCCAGGTGCGAGAACGGGTTGACCGAAGTCTTCGCCCGGTCCTTGGAGAGCGAGAGCTCCAGGCTCTTCAGCACCCTCTTGCGGTGATCCTCGCTCGCCATGTCAATGAAGTCGATGATGATGATGCCGCCCAGGTTCCTGAGGCGCAGCTGCCTCGCAATGGCCGAGGTGGCCTCGATATTGGTGTTGAAGATCGTCTCCTCCAGGCTCCGGTGCCCGACAAACGCGCCGGTGTTGACGTCGATGGTCGTCATGGCCTCGGTCTGGTCGATTACCAGCGTGCCTCCTGACTTGAGCTGCACCTTACGGTCAAGCGCCTTCTGGATCTCATTCTCGACATCGAACATGTCAAAGAGAGGGGAGTCTCCCTCATAGAGCTCTATCTTGTCCACCACTGACGGGATGAAGTCATGGCAGAAGCTCTTCATCTCCTCGTAGGCAAACTTCTGATCGACCATGATCCGGTCAAGGGAGGCGTCAACAAAGTCCCTTAGCACCCTGAAGGCAAGGGGCAGATCCTCATAGAGGCAGACGCACTTCTTGGCCTCCCTGCGCTTCTTCTGGATCTTCTGCCAGAGGTACTTGAGGAACCGCGCGTCCTGCCCCAGCTCATTCTCCCCTGCTCCCTCAGCGGCAGTCCTGACAATGAACCCGCCGCTCTCGTCGACGTACTTCTCGGCCACGTTCTTGAGGCGCTCGCGCTCCTCGGGGCTCTCAATCCTCTGCGACACGCCGACATGCGAGCTCCCCGGCATGAAGACAAGGTACCTGGATGGAAGAGTTATGTCGGTAGTCAGACGGGCGCCCTTGGTTCCGATCGGGTCCTTCACGATCTGCACCATGATGTACTGTCCCTGGCTGACCAGTGAGCTGATGTCGGCAGCCTGGAAATGCTGCTTCTCCTGGGGAGTAACGCATTCGGTGTGCGGCACTATGTCAGAGGCATGAAGGAACGCGGCCTTGTCAAGCCCGATGTCGACAAAGGCCGCCTGCATGCCGGGAAGCACCCTGCTTATCCTGCCCTTGTAGATGTTTCCGACAATGCCCAGCTTATTCTGCCTCTCGATATGGACTTCCTGGAGCATACCGTGCTCAACAAGGGCGATCCTGGTCTCGGACTGGGTCACGTTGACAAGAAGAACTGCTGACATTGATCTGAACCTCTTTAATCAGGCAGGCAAGGACATGCCGCCTGTCATGCCTGATGGAAACCTGCCTCAGCGAGAAGCTCCGCGGTCTCGGGGAGCGGAAGCCCGACAAGCCCGGTGGGGCTTCCGGCTATTCTCCTGATGAACCTTGCGCCAATCCCCTGCACCGCATAGCCGCCCGCCTTGTCCTGCGGCTCTCCGGTGCGCCAGTACCAGGCCGCGTCAGCCTCGGAGAACGCAGTCATCTCGACCTCCGCGGAGCAGATCCTCTCAGTTACCGTGCCGTCCGGCCTCACAAGCGCAACAGCAGTGACTACCGTATGCACCCTGCCGGAGAGCTTAGGGAAGAACTCCATGAAATCCTCAAAGCCATGCGGCTTCCCTAGCGTCCTTCCGTCAAGCGCAGCCGAGGTGTCAGATCCCAGGACAAAGCATTCCGGGAAATGGGACGCGGCGGAGACGGCCTTCTCCCTCGCGAGCCGCATGGAGAGCCTGAAGGGGTTCTCGCCTGCGCGCGGGGTCTCGTCAATGTCAGGGGAGTAAGAGGTGAACTCAGGGACAATCCTGGCAAGAAGCTCCTTTCTCCTCGGAGAGGATGAGGCAAGGATTAGCGAGTCTGTCACAGGAGTATTCTCCCGAGGCCTGAGTACCTGACGAGCGCTGACATGATCATGTGGAAGAACGGCCAGAGCACGGCACATGAGACAGAGCCAAGGAGGATATGATAGTCAGTAACCCGGCCGCCGAAGATATGGAGCGACCAAAGCGACGCAGCCTGTGAAAGGAGGACGACGGAGAACACCGCAAGGCTCTGGAAGAAGACCGAGCTGTCGTTGAGGCTTTTCGAGTACCTGACCATGATGTATGCGACGGCGGAGTACTCAAGCGCGCGGCAGCCGAGAACGGATCCCAGCATGATGTCCATGAATATTCCGAGAAGGAAGGACGTGCCGATGTTGAAGAAGCCGGGAGTCTTCATGCACCAGAAAACGACCATCATCGCGAGCACGTCCGGCCTGAAGCTGCCTATAAAGCCAGGAGCCGGCGAAAGGTTGAGGATAATCCCGACCAGGACTGTAACCATAGTCAGGAAAAAGCAGCGCCATTTCATTTCTTCCTGTCCTCTGCATCGAGCGGCCGGCCATCCTCGTCAAGCCCGAGGATCCGGTAGTCCTCAGGAGTGAGCTTCTCGCTGCGCTTCCCGGACTCACCGTTCCAGAGGAGCAGAACATAACGCAGCGACGAGAAGTCAACAATCGGCTTCACCATATAGTCGCGGGAGCCGCCCTGCGCGCCGCCCTTGACATGTATCCTGCCGACCGGATATCCCTCAGGGAACTTTCCGCCTAGCCCGGAGGTAAGCACGAGATCGCCGTCACTGAGCTCAGACTGCTGCGAGAAATTGTCAAGGTAGAGCTCGTCATAGCCTCCGGTGCCCGTCGCAATGGCGCGGAGATCCCTGCCTGCTATTGAGACCGGGATCTGGTGCATTGAGTCGGTGATCAGGATAACCCTCGAAATCGTGTACCCGGCTGACATCACCTGGCCCACTATTCCCTCGTCGCTGACGACAGGCTGCCCCTCATAGACGTGATCCCTGGTGCCTGCGTTGATTATTACCTGCCTAACAGAGGGATCGGTGTCAACCTCGAGAATCTCGGCAACCTTCTTCCGGGAGTCAAACCGGACCGGGGACTCCAGGAGCGCCCTCAGGTGCTCGTTCTCCCTCTTGAGCGCCTGATAGCGCAGGATGTCGGAGCGAAGGCTCGTTATGTCAATCTTCAGGGCCTTCAGCTCCTCATCGAAGGAGCCGGCCTCGCCGTCAAGCCCCGTTCCGGCAATGTCATTCCTCAGGGATCTGATTTCCCGCGCATAGGCGCCCTTGGTGGTGAAGCTGTTTGCGGCGGAGCTGAGGAAAATCGACGGTGACTCTGCCGAGTAGATGAAGGGCGTGCTCGCGTCCATAAACCAGTTGCGCCAGTCCTTGAACAGATCAAAGCGGGCGTCGGCCACCATTACAGTAACCGACACCACTGCGGCAAGGAAGAGCCGCATTGAAAGAGCCAGGCCGCCGAACTGATTGAATGAACCGTACATGGGTATAAAGGCGGCCGGAGCCGCCCTGAGGCCTATTTATCGTAAATGAAGATATCGTACTGGTTGGGATGCGCGTCAAGGAGCTCGAGGGCCTTGCCGCCGCCGCGGGCAACGCAGGTGAGCGGCTCCTCGGCGATGAAGGTGGGAACTGAGGTCCTCTCCCTTATAAGAGCGTCAATGTTGCGCAGGAGCGCGCCGCCTCCGGAAATGCACATGCCTGACTGGGCGATATCGGCGCTGAGCTCAGGCTTGCAGTGCTCAAGGGCATCCTTCACTGCGTTGACGATGTTGTTGAGCGGTTCCTGAAGCGCGTCCAGGATCTCGGTTGAGTTGACCTTGAAGGAGCACGGGGTGCCGTCCATCTTGTCCAGGCCGCGGACCTCCATCTCAAGCTCCTCCTCAAGAGGGCTTGCGGAGCCGATCTCCATCTTGATCCTCTCAGCGGTAGCCTCGCCGATGGCCTTGCCCTTGCGCCCTATATAGTTGATGATCGCCTCGTCGAACTTGTCGCCGCCTACGTCAATTGACTTCCTCTCGACAATTCCGTTGAGGGAGATGATCGCAACCTCGGTCGTTCCGCCGCCGATGTCAATGATCATGCTTCCGGTCGCCTCTGCCACGGGGAGCCCGGCGCCGATTGCGGCAGCCATCGGCTCCTCGAGGAGGATGACCTTTGACGCGCCCGCGCCCTTTGCCACCTCAACGATGGACTTCCTCTCCACCTGGGTCGATCCGCACGGGACGCAGACCAGGACTCTGGGCTTCGGCTTGAAGAAGCTGCTGACCCTGACCTTGGCAATGAACTCCTGCAGCATGCGGCCGGTATTGTCAAAGTCTGAGATGACGCCGTTCTTCATCGGGCGGATGGCCTGCAGGTTGCCGGGGGTCTTGCCGAGCATTCTCTTTGCCTCGAGGCCCACAGCCTGCACAGTCCGCTGGGCACTGTTCGGCTCGGTCCTGATTGCGACTACAGAAGGCTCATTGAGAACTATGCCTCTGCCGCGCGCGTAGATGATGGTATTGGCTGTTCCAAGATCTATGGAAAAATCGTTTGAGAACATGCCGAAGAGCTTACTAAACATGATAGATACCCTGAAGAACCGGCAAGCTGGCCGGAGCAAACAATATTAGACTGGCGGATTTTATCATAGTCACGCGGCTCATCATCAAAAATACCGCCTTTTATAAGGAAATGCAGCCTGGTTAAAAACAGGCATGCACCGTAAAGGAGAATGCACTGAATAGGTGCACATGCTCCCTGCAGGATCATGGCCGAATAATGAGACTTATATCTCATAATTTCAGCACATCAAAAATAATCAGCCTGAAACAGTATGTTACAGATTTTTTAACACATGGCAGATTTCATGCAGTAGCCCCGGCATATTCATATATCCGAAAACGGAGGCTATACCATGAAACTTATTTCGAAGGGTGCGGCTGCGGCGGCTGGCCTGCTGGCCGTGCTGCCCGCCCACGCAGCTGAGCTGGACCCGACCGCGAACGGCTTTACCATGATCTGCGCGGTTTTGGTTATACTGATGACCCTACCGGGAATTGCACTTTTCTACGGCGGACTCGTCAGGACCAAAAACGTGCTGTCCATTCTGGTGCAGTCACTTGCTGTATTCTCGCTGATGTACGTTCTCTGGGGAATCTACGGATACTCCCTCGCGTTCACCGGCCCGGTTGCGGAAGGATCCGCATGGCATACCCTCTTCATGGGAGACTTCAGCAAGTTCTTCCTTTCAGGCATAACTCCTGACACCGTTCTCGACAGCGGCCTTTCGGAGCTTACCTACTTCTGCTTCCAGGGCGCATTCGCCGCCATCACCGCAGGCCTGATCCTCGGCTCCTTCGCCGGAAGAATCAAGTTCAGCGGCTTCCTCATCATGCTGGTAATCTGGTTCACCTTCGCCTATGTACCTTCCTGGCACATGGTCTGGGGCGGCGGCTGGCTTGACAGCGCGTTCCATGTATGGGACTTCGCAGGCGGCACGGTCGTCCATATCGACGCAGCTGTGTGCGCTCTCGTAGGTGCATACTATGTCAAGGCCAGAATCGGCTACGGCAAGGAAAGAATGGCTCCTCACAGCCTTCCTCTCTGCATGATCGGCGCCGCACTCCTCTGGGTGGGCTGGTTCGGATTCAACGCAGGCTCTGAGCTTACCCCTGACGGAACCGCTGCCCTCGCATTCATGACCACCTGCATTGCACCTGCCTGCGCAGTTATCGCATGGAGTGCCGGCGAGTGGGTTATGAACGGCAAGCCCTCCTGCCTCGGTGCATGCTCCGGTGCAGTTGCCGGCCTGGTTGCCATCACCCCTGCCTGCGGCTTCGTAGGATTCGGCGGTGCCATCGTAATCGGTCTCGCAGCCGGCTTCATCTGCCTCTGGGGTGTTCACGGCCTCAAGAAGCTCCTCAAGGTTGATGATTCCCTCGATGTATTCGGAGTTCACGGTGTCGGCGGTATCGTCGGCGCGCTCCTTACCGGTATCTTCTGCGCTCCTGAGCTTGGCGGAACCGGCTTCAAGGAAAGCAATGACTCCATCATCACCCAGTTCACCGCTCAGCTGATTTCCGTAGTCGTAACCATCGGCTGGACCGGAATTGTCTCCTTCATCGGCTACTATGTCGCAGACAAGCTTGTCGGCATCAGGGTCAGCGCTGATGAGGAAAGAGAAGGTCTGGACCTCGCAAGCCACGGCGAGCGCGGATACAACTACTAAAATACGCACTGGCCTCAGGCCAGGCAATGGAGCTGCATCTCAGAAGGGTTCCCGCAAGGGAGCCCTTTTTCGTTTTCCCGCCATGCGGCGGCATTCCCATCTTATTCCTGCGGCGTGTTGCAAAAAGCGCTGAAAACAAGCAAAATAACGTCAACGCATAAGAGGTTTCAATGGATACCAGTGTTCCAAGAGTTTCAGTAGCGCTGCCGGTCTACCGCACCAGGGAAAAGTACCTGCGCGACTGCCTGGACGGCCTTCTCGCACAGACCGAGACTAATTTTGAGATTGTCATTCTCGACGACTGTCCTGAGGACACGGTTGCCGAGAAAATCATACGCGGGTACATGGAGAAGGACTCCAGGATAATCTACCAGCGCAACAGCACCAACCTGGGCATTTCCGAAACGCGCAACAAGCTCATGGACATGTGCCGGGCCGAGTACATAGCGGTGCAGGATCACGATGACATATCGCTGCCGAACAGGCTCAAGAAGGAGGCTGACTACCTTGACGCCCACCCCGACACCGCGGCTGTAGGCACCTGGATGAAGAACATCGGCGGATGCCCAAGGGTCGAGAAGTTCCCCGAGGATGACTCTGTCATCCTGAGGGAGTGCTTCTACAGGTCACCGATGGGGCACACCACGGCAATGCTCAGGAAGAGCATGCTGAAGAAGCACGGCATCAGGTATGAGGAGCAGTACTTCCCCTGCGAGGACTTTGGGCTTTTCATAAAAATCGCCATCCACGAGAAGATCCACAATATCCCTGAGACTCTTGTCCTCTACAGGCATCACGGAGACAACACCAGCGAGACGCATATGCGCGAGCTGCTGCTTGAGACCGACAGGCTCCGCGCCTACCTTGCGCTGAAAAGGCCTGATGTCGCAGCTGACGCCTATGCCTTCGGCGTCAAGCAGTGGAAGATCACCCTGTTCGGCATTCCGGTTCTGAAAATCAGGCAGTACGTATCAAGGACAGTCGTGCTGCTCTTCGGCTTCCTGCCGATATTCCGCTGCCAGAAGAGCCTTAAGAGGGGCGAGAAGAAATACTCAAAGCAATTCAGGATCTGATCATTTCCCGGCGAGGAATGCCGCCTCCGGCGGCATGATGCACAATTTCCAGTCCGCGTCAGATTCCGGCAACCGCAATGTCATCAATCAGAACGGATCCTGACTGTATGCCAAGCCTCGGATCATAGTCGTTGGCCATCGCCACCATATTGCTGAAAACATCCTTCATATTGCCGGCAACAGTGAACTCATGCACCGGGTACCTGATTTCACCGTCCTCAACCCAGAAGCCGAATGCCCCGCGGGAGAAATTGCCGTCTATGACGCTGGCGCCCTCACCCATAAGGCTTGTAACAAATATTCCCTTCCCCATCATCTTGAGGAGAGAGCTGAGCCCGTCAAAGGTGTTGTTCGTCACGAACCAGTTGTAGATTCCGCCGCAGTGGCCGTTGCTCCTCATCCCGAGCTTTCTCGCGGTATAGGTGGAGAGAAGATACTGGCTGAGCTTTCCGCAGCTTACGATGTCTGAGACGCTGACCCTGACGCCCTCATCGTCAAACGGGCTGCTGCCGTAGGCGCCCCTGATGAACGGGTTCTCGTGAACCGTTACCCAGTCGGGGAGCACCTTCTCTCCGAGCTTTCCGTCCAGAAAAGTGGTGTGCTGGTACTGGTGCCTTCCGCTGATGGCGCTGGCAAGCACTCCGAACAGGCCTGCGGCAAGGTGGTTCTCAAGTATGATGGGCACCCTCATGGTCTGCACCTTTCTGGGGCCCAGCTTCCTGAGCGTCCGGTCAGCCGCCTCGCGCGCCAGCTCCTCAGCTGACATCAGGCGGTCAGGATAGCGTGAGTGGGTAAAGGATCCGCTGGTCTCGACCGCGCCGTCCTTCTCTCCTATAAGCCCAAGTGAGATGGAATATGACGACGTGGGATAGCCGCTGCAGAAGCCGTGGGTATTGCCCATCACCCCGACTCCGTAGCTGTAGCCGTAGTCAGCGCCATGTGACCGCTTGAGCCTTGGATCCATCGCCAGCGCCAGCTTCTCGGTTTTAGAGAGAAGGGCAATTGCCGACTCGGAATCGGCCTCCGAGGGATGGCAGAGATCGAGATCCCTGATTTCAGAGGCGGGAACCAGCAGATCGTCGTCAGGAAGCACAGCATCAGGATCGCGGCTGGTGTGCCTGGCTATCGAGTATGCTGCGTCAACAGCGCTCTCCACAGCCTCCTTCGAGAGATCGCTTGTAGAGGAGCGGCCGCGCCTGCCGTCGCTGTACACTGTAACGGACATGCCGCGCGACTTGTTGAACTCAATGTTCTCGACATCGCCGTTAAGCGTGCTGACGCTGAGGCCGGTGCTCTGCCCGATGTTCATGTATGCCTCGGTAACCCCGCTCTTTTTCGCATACTCCAGACCGCGGCAGACGATCTCCTCAAGCTTTTTCTGTTCGTTCTTAAGACGTTCTCTGATTTCCATGACAGCCCCTCCGGCGCAATAATGTAAATAAATCCGGCGCATTTCTCAAGAAGATGAAAGCAGATCTGGAGATGAGCGCGCATTTTATCTGAATCATGCAATGACACTGGTGAGCGTTCTGCTAAAATCACCCTCAGCAGAACAACGCCGCCGGATACCGGATGCATTGCCCGGATCTGAATACAGGAAAGAACAGATGACAGCAGTACGACAAAAAAAACGCACCTCAGATGAAGAGACTGAATACACCAGGGAGAGCAAGAGCGCCAGGAAGCGCGAGGCAAAGCGCTATGAGCAGCTCGGGCGCGATCTTGTCATGCTTGGTGACCAGGACTTCGAGAAGCTTGACTTCGGGGACAATGACGAGCTCAGATCCGAGATGCTGACCGGCAGGAGGCTCAGGGGGCAGTACGAGTCTTTCCGCAGGCAGATGATGCATGTAGGCAGGCTTCTCATGACCTGCGACATCAGCGAGCTTGAGAAGGAGCTCAGGATAATCCAGGGCAGGCGCACCTCAGGCTCCGCCGAGCTGCACAGGATTGAGAAAATCAGGGAGGATCTCATCGGCCCTGACGGCAGTGCGGCTCTCAATGACATCATGGGCAAATGCCCTTCCCTCGACCGGAGCAAGATAAGGGCCCTAATCAAGAAGGCGCACGCGGAGGAGGAGCAGGGCAGGCCTCCCGCAGCGTCAAGGGAGCTGTTCCGCTATATCAGGGACAACTACCGCGAGGCAGGCGCAGAGGAAAAGTCTTCAGTCTTCACTGCTGCTGATGAGGATGCTGAAGAGGAAAGCGCCTCAACTGAAGAGTAACAGGAATTTATCAGCAAACGGGATAATTCAAAGGCAGAAAAAATGAAGAAACTCTTATCAATGGCTGCAGGCGGACTTGCGCTGCTCGCCTCATTCTCTGCGTTCTCAGCAGACTACCTCATCGACGTGAGGACTCCTGCAGAATTCAGCGAGGGGCATCTGAAGGGCGCGCTCAACATCGAGTACCAGAACATCCTGAACGGGGCGGAGGCTCTCAATATCAGCAGGGAAACTGATACCATCAGGGTTTACTGCAGATCCGGTCACCGCGCCGGCATTGCCCTCGAGACTCTGAGGAACGCAGGCTTCAGGAACGTCGAGAACCTCGGCGGATTCGAAAAGCTTGCCGAGACCATGCCGGTGGAAAAGTAATATGAGCGCTACACTAAGCCTGATTACTGTACTGGCGGTTATGGTCTGCTGCATTGCGGTCATCCGCTTTGCCCTCAGGAAGAGCGGCTCCGGCTCTGCGGCAGCGTCACCATCAGGAAGGCAGCAGCTCTACCATGAGACCGGGCACCTGCCCGGGAACTTCAAGGGGTTCTCCGTATACAAGATCTCGAATCCTGCAGAGGCACATACCATAACCGAATACTTCCTGGTAAAGAAACAGAACTATGTCTGGATCAACGTCGCCCTGAGGGAAATCCAGAATGGCGAGGAGTCAGCAGAGGCTATCCTTGGGGAAGAGCTGCAGCACCTGTCAGTCAAGGATACCCAGGAATGCGAGGGAGGCACGCTTCTCGGGCATGAGGCAGCCTCAGCGGAGATCAGTGTCGGGAACAGCACGTTCAGGGTTACGGTAGCACCGCTTGACGGCAAGTACCTCAGGGTCTCGGCGATGGGGACGTCAGCTGACGACACGCTGCTCAGCAGGCTTGATGCCTACGTGAAGTCCGCCGGAAAGGCAGGCTTCATCTGAAACAATGCCCTCCGTCAGGGCGCGCGCGGGATCCTCTGCTCCGGAAGGCTCCCGCCGGCAATGGCATCTGCCTTCATGCCGAGCGACTCCCGGAGAAGCGACTCAGCAGCAGACCTCGCAGTGCCGGCGTTCCTGCTGCCTGAGGCAAGCTCCTGCAGTGAGCCATACATTTCAGCGGGAGAGCGCTGTCCCGCCATGCACCTTCCAAGCAGCAGCCGGTGCCCAATCTGAAGCCCTGTATCCTGATAGCAGTCAAGAGAGGAATGGACATTCTCAGTAGAAGCGGCTGCCGCGCATATTGCCTTCCAGCTCAGAAGAGAAATCATTGATCCGGAAAGTCCCGGCGCATTGAATACCGCAGCCCTGAGCCCGCCGCGGGCTGAGCCGCCGGGGATGGACGAGGCCGCAAACGCCGCGATAGTGCCGTATGGCCCGTAGCCAGTTACATAGACTGTTTCACCACCTGCATGATGGCATATCTCAGAGAGGATCCCCGAGGCTATAAGCAGATCAGCCGTATCGCCTGCGGCCTGCACCACAGACTGCATCTGCGAGAACTCCGAGCTGCAGAACCTTACAGGCATTGATCCGAAGGAGAGGATCTTCCCTCCGGAAAAGGAGCCATACCAGAAGGAGAGCCGCCTTGAGACATCCCTGACACCGGAGTCCTCCCGCTTCTGGAATGCGCCATCAAGATCCTCAGGCAATGACGAGACATGCAGATCACCCGGCTCGTCCATAGCTATTCTCTCGCCAGAGGGAAGCACGGAGGCCCGAAGGAGAGGAAGGAGCGCT
Source organism: uncultured Pseudomonadota bacterium (assembly GCA_900317945.1). Taxonomy (GTDB): domain Bacteria; phylum Pseudomonadota; class Gammaproteobacteria; order Enterobacterales; family Succinivibrionaceae; genus UBA2810. The sequence continues at coordinate 43,883 of ONIT01000001.1, read as the reverse complement.
TTGGTGTCTACTGCCTGTTCCTGAGGCCCTGCTATATCGCCTGATCTTTCAGCTCCGGAGAAAAAATCAGCCGAGACGGCACTGGCCCCCAGCAGGCTGCTGCTCGGGCCGTGCTCTGTCCATGAGCGGATCCCCGGAAGGTTCCGGGTTGACTCCCGGAATAAATCCAGAAGCTTCCGGCTTCTTGGTGAATGGCAGGAGAGCTCATCAGTCAGGAAAGGGATGACGAAGCGAAGGAAAGGAATCACGTTCGCGCCCCTTCCGGCTGTTCTCTTCTGAATGACCAGCCTCACGAAATTCCGGATATCGCGCCCCTGGACAATACCGGCAGCCTTCCTCAGGCGGATCAGATCCGCGAGATCGCTTCGCGAGAGAAGGGAGCAAAGTCTTGTCTGCCCTACCCCGTCAGGGAGGTTCTCAAGGAATTTCACGATCTCCGCGAAAAGGACGGACGCGGTTTCATCCTCCATGCAATCTGCTCCACCATTATCTGAGTTTCGTTATGGCCGGCTGCGTCCTGAAGGAGGCTGATATGCAATCATCCGCTGGCAGCATCTCAGGCGGCAGTCCTCATTCATTTTAGCAAAACGGAATAGCCGGCAGATTCTGACAGTGTGAAAATCAGACATGCGATGCACAATCAGCCGCAATCCGCTTAAAATTGGACTCATGCATCAGCAAATGAGAGGGAACAGAGGAAATGGCAGAGGATAAACAGGATGAGCTGTACGAGGAGGCAGGGGATGAGTCAGATGAGGAGAAGATGTATGAGCTCGCGGATCTCTTCAAGATTTTCGGAGACTCGACCAGGCTCAGAATACTTACCCTCCTCGCAAAGGGTCAGAAGTGCGTCTCGGCGATCTCAGACGAGCTTTCCCTGACTCAGAGCGCCGTATCGCACCAGCTCAGAATACTGAGGCAGAGCAAGCTGGTGAAAGGCTGCCGATCAGGACGCAATATCGAGTATGCCCTCGCTGATGATCATGTAAAGACCATAATCAGCCAGGGGCTCGAGCATATCGAGGAGTAGGAGAAAAAGGAAGCCCGCCATGGCGGAGCAATCCGCACTGACGGGCCAGTGTAAAACTGAATTATCAGTATAGCGTATTACCAGCCGTCCCCGGCCGTATATTCCGTATTCCAGCGGAGAAAGGCCTCATGGGATGACGGATCGAGCAGCACCCTTGCGAACATCCTGCCCTCGCTGTCATTCTCATCGAATACGGCAAACTCTGAAAAGCCTTTTGACTCAAGCTCAGAGGCATCGAGATCAGAATTGTCCTCCCACGAGCCGTAGTCAGGATCCACTTCGGCTATGGTGACAGATCCTGCCTCGAATGCCTTTCGGTACTCAGCCATGACAGCCTCGGGCAGATTGTCTGAGGCCAGCTCGTTGAAGATGCTCTCTACGCTGTCAAGATCATCAGCCATTGTTCCTGCCCTTATGGATAAAGCGCCCGAAGAGCCCCTTTCCTTTCTCAAGCAGCCCCTTTCCGACTTCCTTAAGCCCGCGCTTTGACTCTGCCTCAGAAGAAGCCTCCTCTGATGCAGCAGGCTCAGGCTGCGGAGCTGCGGCACCGTCAGCAGCCTGTGCGGATTCCTGCGAGCCAGTGCCAAACACCGGCTGCACAGGAGCCTCAGCTGCACTTTCGGTGCTGCTCTTCGACGTGCTTCTCTCTGAAAGCGTGGAATCGCTGTCAAGACGCTTGATACCGCTCGCGAAGCTTGCCTTTGCAGAGGCCTGGAACTTGGGCTGTGAGTCATGCCCAGCTGCAGCGCTCTCCTCTGAGCCTTCGGCGACTTCGGCGCTGCCGGATGCGGTGAAGCCTGACGAGGTGAGGCTTACGACACGGCGCTTAGGCTGGCCACCTGAAGACTTATGGCTGATTCCAGAGAGGAACGAGCCCCTGCCTGCTGATGAGGCAGCGAACTCAACATCTTTGGGGCCTGATGAGACAGCAGCTGGCTCAGCCTCTGCTGAGGCTTTTTCAGCACCCGCATCCGCCTTATGACGGACAATTCCGGAGTTGAAGTCACGGCTTCCCGCATCGTTCGATGATGTCAGAACAACCTTCTCCTTCTTCTCAGGCTCTGCCTCTTCCCTGTGGTGGACGATGCCTGAGTTGAAGTTACGGTTCCCGTATTCGCTGGAGGATGAAAGATCTACAACCTTCTCCTTCTTCTCAGGCTCTGCCTCTTCCTTATGGTGGATGATGCCTGAATTGAAGTCACGGCTGCCAGCATCATTCGATGTCGCCAGATCGACGACCTTTTCCTTCTTCTCAGGCTCTGCCTCTTCCTTGTGATGGATGATGCCTGAATTGAAGTCACGGTTCCCGTATTCGCTGGAGGAGGAAAGATCTACAACCTTCTCCTTTTTCTCAGGCTCTGCCTCTTCCTTGTGATGGATGATGCCTGAATTGAAGTCACGGTTCCCGTATTCACTGGAGGACGAAAGATCTACAACCTTCTCCTTCTTCTCAGGCTCTGCCTCTTCCTTGTGATGGATGATCCCGGAGTTGAAGTCGCGGCTGCCATACTCTCCTGATGAGCCCAGATCGACTGTCTTTTCACTGCTTCCGGATGCGCCTGACGTATTGAGTGACGGAGCAGGCTGAGCTTCAGAGACTGGCTCAACATCTGGTGCGCTCTGCACCGGAGGCCTGTTCTCTTTTTCCTCGGAAACTGCAGCAGGAGCCTCAGGCGCTGATGACTGAGTCAGCTGCTCAAGCCTTGCAGCCTCCCTGCGGCGGCACTCCTCAGCACCGGTCTCACCAGGATCAAGCATCAGGATCTTGTTTACAGGGTCAACCTTAACTGCAGTCTGCAGCTCGGTGCCGTTGTTACGGTAAAAGTCCCCGGCCTTTGGCAGATAGCCCTTCTCCATCAGCTGAAGGCGCTCAGCCGGCGAGAAGCTCTTCTTCATCAGGGTCTTTACAATCTTGAGACCGCAGCAGCGGCACTGGAAATAGTCAGGATACTCGTAAAACTGCTCCTGTCCGCATAGGCAACAGGCGACACGGACATGAGGATAGAACTCGGCAGCCCAGCCGTCCTTTGACTTGCGGTTCCTGTCAACAGACACCTTGACCGGCATTGCCAGGCCGTTCTTGTCCGTGCAGTCAGTCAGCTCGAGCTGCATGCCGTCATTGACGAGGCTCCCAAGCTCGTCATCGGTGAAGTCATGGCCATGATAAGTGCGCTTCACCACAAAACCGCACTTCTCATCTGAACAGACGTAATCCCATCTTCTGCGCCTCATTTTCTGGCCGCAGCAGGGACATATAAGATTAAGAGAAGATTTAGTTGAAGTTGCCATTTTCTTACCTATAAATTTGGTCAAATTCTAGCACAGTAGGCAGGCAATTAATAAAACGGCATTGTCAGAATGATATATAGACAGTAAAAAAACAAAAAAAGGGGAGCATTTCTGCCCCCCTCGCATAAGAGTTTCCGGAAACTGCCGGTTACTCGGCCTTAGCCTCAGCTGCAGGCTGTGCCTCTACGGTCTCTGCACCCTCATCCTTCTTGTCAGCGATCTTCTCGAGATCAGCAGTGTCGCTGAAAAGGACATAAGCCATGGGAGCAGCATCGCTGGGACGGAATCCGCACTTGAGGATGCGGGTGTATCCGCCGGGACGCTGGGTCTTGGCAAAGCGGGGTCCGATAACGGTGAAGAGCTTGTCTACGCACTTGGCATCCGCAACTCTTGAGAATACAAGACGGCGGTGAGCGGTAGAGTCAACCTTGGCAATGGTAATAAGGCGCTCAACGAAGCGTCTCAGCTCCTTGGCCTTGGGGAGAGTAGTCTTAATCTGCTCCTCACGAACGAGAGCACAGGTCAGCGAACGGAAGAGCGCCTTGCGGGCAGAACCGTCACGGCCAAGCTGACGGCCGCTTAAACGATGACGCATTTAAAATACCTCAATAAAATCTTTAAAACTGGTTGGACTTGTCTTTCTCAAGATCTGCAGGAGGCCATCCCTCAACACGCAGTCCAAGAGAGAGCTGACGCTGAGCAAGCACATCCTTGATCTCGGTAAGTGACTTCTTTCCGAGATTTGGAGTTCTGAGCAGCTCAACTTCGGTGCGCTGGACAAGATCGCCAATGTACTTGATATTCTCAGCCTTAAGGCAGTTGGCCGAACGGACTGTGAGCTCAAGGTCCTCAACAGGGCGCTTGAGAATCTCAGGAATATCAGGCTTGGCTGATCTGACCTCGGGCTGAACACCGACCTCAGATCCAACCTTTATGAACGGCTCAAGCTGATAGTGGAGAATCGTAGCCGCATCTTTGATTGCCTCGTCAGGATCAATCGTTCCGTTGGTCTCCATGGTGATCACGAGCTTGTCGAGATCGGTCCTGGAGCCTTCACGGGCGGATTCAACGTCATAGGCGATACGGACGATAGGGCTGTAAATAGCATCTATCAGAAGATGGCCAATGGTACGCTCTTCACTGTTGCGCTCAGGAGCAGAGGCCGGTACATAGCCGCGGCCCTTCTGGATATGCAGGTGCATTACCAGATTGGTGTTCTTTGAGCCAAGGGTGCAGATGAGGTGGTCAGGATTGGCGATATATACGTTTTCGTTGCGCTCAATATCGCCGGCCACAACAGGGCCGATTCCTGACTTGGTCAGGGTAACATCAGCCGAGTCGCGTCCGTCCATGAGCTTGACTGCAACACCCTTGAGGTTCAGAAGGACTTCGAGAATGTCCTCCTTTACACCCTCCTTGGTGCTGTACTCATGCTGAACGCCGTCAATCTGTACTTCCGTGATCGCGTAACCAGGCATCGAGGAAAGCAGCACGCGGCGAAGCGCGTTACCGAGAGTCTGGCCGAAACCGCGCTCCATGGGCTGGAGCGTGATCTTGGCGCAGAACGGGTTCTCAAGCTTTACGTCGATGGTGCTGCTTGGAACGAGAAAACCGTTAACCGATGTGGCTGCCATTTGAATCTCCTAAAAACTACGATCTTGAGTAGAACTCGACAATAAGTGCCTCGTTGATGTCGCCCGGAACTTCTCCGCGCTCAGGATAGCTCTTATAGGTGCCGGTCATAGCCTTCTGATCTACCTCAATCCAGTTGTAGGCGCGTGAGCCTGCAAGATCAAGAGCGCTCTGGATTCTTGCCTGCTTCTTAGCCTTCTCGCGAACGGCAATCTTGTCGTTGGGAGAAACCTGGAATGAAGGGATGTTAACTACGTGATCGTTTACAAGAATAGCCTTGTGGCTTACGAGCTGACGGCACTCTGCGCGGGTGCAGCCGAAGCCCATACGGTAGATTACGTTGTCAAGACGGGACTCGAGGAGGCGGATGAGGTTGTCACCGGTATTGCCCTTCATCTTGGAAGCCTTGACATAGTAGTTGTGGAACTGACGCTCAAGGATGCCGTACATGCGGCGCGCCTTCTGCTTCTCACGAAGCTGCTCGCCGTATTCGGTTGAACGTGCCTTGCGCTCGCCATGCTGACCAGGAATGGTGTCGATGTGACACTTCTTGTCGATGGCCTTGACAGCAGACTTCAGGAAGAGGTCTGTGCCCTCACGACGGCTAAGCTTAAGCTTAGGTCCGATATATCTTGCCATTTATTGTCTCCAGCAAATAAATCTTGAAACCCAAATCAGACACGACGCTTCTTAGGCGGGCGGCATCCGTTATGAGGGATAGGGGTAACATCGGTGATGTTGGTAATGTGGAATCCGACGCCGTTGAGCGCTCTTATGGAGGACTCACGTCCGGGACCGGGTCCCTTTACCAGCACCTCAAGATTCCTGACTCCGCTTTCCTTGGCAACCTCGCCTGCTCTCTCTGCTGCAACCTGTGCTGCATAGGGAGTTGACTTGCGGGAGCCGCGGAATCCTGAACCACCGGAGGTAGCCCAGGACAGGGTATTGCCCTGACGGTCAGTGATGGTGACAATAGTATTGTTGAAAGAGGCATGGATGTGGGCAATTCCCTCACTTACCTGTCTCTTGCCGCGCTTGCTGCGGGAACGAGCCGCAGTAGCGGTAGCAGCATCAGCTGCAGGAGCTGCGGTTGCAGCAGCAGTCTGCTCAGCAGCAGCGTTGGTATTTTCTGCCATGATTATCTCTCCGCCTTACTTCTTGATGGGCTTGCGCGGTCCCTTGCGGGTGCGCGCGTTGGTCTTGGTACGCTGTCCGCGTACAGGAAGACCGCGGCGATGACGAACACCGCGGTAGCAGCCGAGATCAACAAGACTCTTGATATTCATGGAGACTTCACGCCTGAGATCGCCTTCGACTGTGTACTTGGCAACTTCAGCGCGAACCTTATCAATCTGATCCTCTGCGAGATCAGCAAACTTAACGTCGTCAGTAAGACCGGCAGCCTTAAGGATGTCGGATGCGCGATTGCGGCCGATACCATAGATACTGGTAAGCGCAATTACGGCATGCTTCTGATCAGGAACGTTAATGCCAGCTATACGGGCCACTATGACACTCCTAACAAAAATTAAAATACACCGCCGTAAAGCCCGTTCAGGATACACGGCGGAACTAGTGCACTACTTTGACATTTCATCCAGAAACAGACACCGCCGGGACATGAGGCGAAAGATCACCGTTGTCCGGTAAACAGTCAGTGATGCTGGTTCTGGCACTGCAGACAGAGCCTCTGCCTTAAAAAGGCAAAGACAGCAACCGGATCACGATGTGACCGGCAACCGTCCGCATAAATTGAAATTATAGCAGACTGTCACACTTTTCGCCACAGCAAAAGGGGAGTCTGACATAAAAAAAGCAGGTCAGCCATTATAGCCGACCTGCCGTTCAAACACAACAGAACTTCAGAGCAGATTAGCCCTGACGCTGCTTGTGCTTGGGATTGCTGCAGATTACGCGAACAACGCCATGGCGGCGGACGATCTTGCACTTGCTGCAGATTTTCTTAACAGAAGCACCGACTTTCATTTTTTACTCCAAAATTAACGCCCATAGTTTCCAAGATGGGCTTTCTGCAGAATGCTGCCGTACTGATTCTGCATCTTATAGGTAGCGAGCTGAGCCGCAAAGTCCATCACAACGACAACAACAATCAGGAGAGATGTTCCGCCGAAGTAGAACTGCACATTGAAGAAGGACATCATGAACTGGGGTACCAGGCAGACAAATACCATGTACATCGAGCCGATGAAGGTAAGCCTTGCCATAACCTTGTCAATATGCTTCGCAGTAGCCTCACCAGGACGGATGCCGTCAATGTACGCTCCGCTCTTCTTCAGGTTCTCGCTTATCTCCCTCGGGTTGAACACGAGCGAGGTGTAGAAGAAGCAGAAGAAGATAATCGCAGCAGCATAGATGAACTCATAAAGAGGCTGTCCAGGCTGCAGGATTTCGGAAATATGGCGTATGAAAGACGAGAACTTTCCGTCGCCCTGGCCGAACCAGGAGGCAAGCGTGCCAGGGAACATGATAATGCTCGAGGCAAAAATCGCCGGAATAACGCCTGACTGGTTGATCTTGAGCGGCAGATGCTGCGCAGGGGCGGAATAAAGCATGTTTCCGACCTGGCGCTTCGCATAGTTCACTTTGATCTTCCTGAGAGCTCTCTCGATGAAGACAACGAATACGGTGACGCCCACTACGATGGCAATGATCAGCATGAAGACGAGGAAGTATGAGCCGCCCTCAGTCTTGAACTTGTCGATCATCGAGCCCAGCGCGTTGGGGAGCCCGGCAACAATGCCCGCAAAGATGATAAGGGAAATGCCGTTTCCGACACCTCTCTCAGTCATCTGCTCACCGAGCCACATCAGGTACATGGTACCGGTAAGAAGCGTCACGGTTGTGGTGATGTAGAAGGGAACACCCGGATCGACCACCAGCCCCTGGATCATGTTCGGCAGGCCGACGGCCATACCGAAAGCCTGAAGACCTCCGAGGATAAGAGTTCCGAGACGCGTATATTTCTGAAGCTTCTGCTTCCCGGACTCTCCTTCCTTCTTAAGCTCAGCCCATGACGGAATCATAACGGCAAGAAGCTGAACGATAATTGCGGAGGAAATGTAAGGCATAATGCCAAGAGCAAACAGAGAAGCCCTCGCCAGGGCACCGCCGCTGAACATGTTGAACAGTCCAATGACGGTGTCCTTCTGCTGCTCCATAAGCTGGTCGAGCCTGACAGTGTTGATCCCTGGAACAGGAATATGGGAACCGATGCGGTACACAAGGAGCGCAAGGACGACAAAGAGCAGTCTGTCCCTGAGCTCGGTGCTTACGCCCGGCTTCTGACTATCCATTCCCAAAGACTTTGCCATGCTGAACCTCTAGATTACTGAGCTGAAGCTGCCTCTGCAGGGTCTTCTACGCTTCCGCCTGCTGCCTTGACGGCCTCGAGGACGGACTTGGTGACTGCAAGGCCCTTAATCTTAAGCGACTTCTCAAGCTTGTAATCGCGGGAGTTCACAATCTTCACACGGGTGATGTAGTTGGGAATAAGGTCCGCATTCTTGAGAGCGGCAAGGTCAAGAACCTCGCACTCTACGGCTGCAGCCTGCTTCAGGCCAACCTCACCGGTGGTAGCCTTGAGCTTGGAGGTGAATCCAAACTTGGGCACACGGATCTTGAGAGGCATCTGGCCGCCCTCGAATCCGGGACGTACATTGCCGCTCTTTCTTGCGCCCTGACCCTTGACACCGCGGCCGCAGGTCTTGCCGAGGCCGGAGCCGATTCCGCGTCCTACGCGGACCTTCTTGATTCTGGAGCCTTCAGCCGGCTTCAGAGAATTAAGTGTTAAGCTCATTATTACTCCTCAACCTTTACCATGTAGCTGACCTGATTGACCATGCCGCGGACTGCAGGAGTATCCTCAAGCTCTACGGTCTGGCGGATACGGCGGAGGCCGAGTCCGTGGAGAGTCCTGATGTGCTTGGGCTCACGTCCGATGGCACTCTTGGTCTGAGTGATTTTGATAGTCTTCTTGTCAGCCATTTTTTACTCCAGAATCTGATCAACGGTAAGACCGCGCTTTGCGGCTACCTGCTCAGGGGTCTTCATGGATCTCAGCGCGTTGACGGTTGAACGTACAACGTTGACCGGGTTGGTTGAACCATAGGCCTTTGCGAGAACGTTCCTGACGCCGGCAACCTCGAGGACAGCACGCATAGCGCCGCCTGCAATGATACCGGTACCTTCAGAGGCCGGGAAAAGGACAACCTTTGATCCGGCGTGCTCGCCGCTGATCTCGTGGAACAGGGTGCCGTCCTTCAGGGAAACGGTTACCAGGTTCCTGCGTGCCTGCTCCATAGCCTTCTGAATGGCTGCCGGAACCTCACGTGCCTTGCCATAGCCGAAACCGAATCTGCCATTGCCGTCACCTACAACAGTAAGAGCGGAAAAAGACATGATGCGGCCGCCCTTGACGACCTTCGCTACACGGTTGACGTGGACCAGCTTTTCCTGGAGCTCGCCGTTCTGTGCATCTGCATTGTTATTTCTAGCCATAATCTTTCCCACCTTTAGAACTGTAATCCTGCTTCACGGGCTGCATCGGCAAGAGCCTTGATACGGCCGTGATAGAGGAATCCGGAACGGTCAAACGCAACGCGCTTGACATCCTTGGCGAGAGCACGCTCAGCGATTGCCTTGCCTACAACCTTGGCAGCATCAACGTTTCCGGTGTACTTGCACTGGGACTTGAGATCCTTCTCAAGAGTTGACGCAGCAGCGAGGACCTGGCCGCCGGCAATAATCTGCGCGTAGATATGACGCGGAGTACGGAAGACAACAAGGCGCGTTGCACCAAGCTCTTCCATTTTTGCGCGCGCCTTGGTGGCGCGACGGAGACGAGCTGATTTCTTATCGATCATAACTGCAACCTTACTTCTTCTTGGTTTCCTTGATGATTACAACTTCATCGGCATAACGGATTCCCTTGCCCTTGTAAGGCTCAGGAGGACGATGAGCACGGATGTCTGCTGCTACCTGGCCGAGCAGCGCCTTGTCAGCGCTGGTCAGAACGATCTCGGTAGGAGACGGGGTCTGTGCCTTGACACCGGCAGGAAGCTTGTGAACAAGCGGATGGGAGAAGCCGAGCTGAAGGTCGATGCCGTCTCCCTTAACTGCTGCACGGTAGCCGACGCCGATAAGAGTCAGCTTGCGGGTATAGCCGTCATGAACGCCGGTAACCATTGAATGGACCAGTGCCCTCTCGGTGCCGGACTGATCATTTGCAGCTGCAGAGTCATCAGCGGGAGCAAAATGGAACTTGCCGTCATCAAAGGTAACCTTGACCAGGGAGCTTACGGTTCTGGTCAGAGAGCCGTTCTTTCCCTTTACGGAAACTTCCTGACCATTAAGCTTGGCCTCTACGCCGGCAGGAATGACAACTGCTTCTTTAGCAATACGTGACATTGTTATTACTCCTTACGCAACGTAGCAGATAATCTCTCCGCCGAGCTTTGCCTTGCGGGCAGCGCGGTCGGACTTGATTCCCTGGGAAGTTGAGACTACTGCGATTCCGAGTCCGTTCATGATTCTCGGAAGCTCAGTGCTCTTGCGGTATACGCGAAGTCCCGGACGGGATACCCTGCGGAGCATCTCGATAACCGGGGTGCCCTGATAGTACTTGAGGGTGATCTTGAGGTTCTTCTTGACATCGCCGCTTACTTCGTAATCAGTGATGTAACCTTCGTTCTTGAGAAGATCAGCAATAGCTACCTTCTGCTTGGAGGAAGGCATAGAAACGTCAATCTTGCCTGCATTCTGACCGTTGCGGATTCTGGTCAGCATGTCAGCGATAGGATCTTGCATACTCATTGTCAGTCTCCTTATTACCAGCTTGCTTTCTTAAGACCAGGAATCTCGCCCTTCATCATGAGCTCGCGTACCTTGATGCGGCTCAGACCGAACTTGCGGAGGAATCCATGAGGACGGCCGGTGATTGCGCAGCGATTGCGATGACGGCAGGGGCTGGAATCACGGGGAAGTTTCTGCAGTGCGATAACGGCATCCCACTTCTCCTCTTCACTTGCAGTGGTGCTGGAGATAGTGGCCTTGAGTGCCTCACGCTTCTCGTGGTACTTCTTGATAAGTGCATCGCGGTGAACTTCACGACGCTTCATTGATAATTTTGCCATTGCTTTACCTTAAGCGCGGAACGGGAAATTAAAGGCAGCCAGAAGAGCGCGGCCCTCATCGTCAGTCTTTGCGGTAGTGGTGAAGGTGATATCCATACCACGTACAGCGTCGACCTTGTCGAAGTCGATCTCAGGGAAAATGATCTGCTCACGGACACCCATGGAGTAGTTTCCCTTTCCGTCAAAGGACTTCGGGCTTACACCGCGGAAGTCGCGGATACGCGGCATTGCGATGCAGATGAGACGCTCGAGGAATTCCCACATTCTCTCTCCGCGAAGGGTTACCTTGCAGCCGATAGGATAGCCTTCACGAATCTTAAAGTCAGCTATAGACTTGCGAGCCTTAGTGATCAGGGGTTTCTGTCCGGAGATTGCCGCCATATCAGCAGCAGCGTTTTCCAGAATCTTCTTGTCAGTCAGGGCCTCGCCGACACCCATGTTAAGGGTGATCTTTACCAGTCGAGGGACTTGCATGACAGTCTTATAATGAAACTGATCCATAAGCTTCTTGATTACTTCCTGCTTATACAGATCATGCAGTTTCGCCATCGCTTACTCCAATTACTTGATTTCTTTTCCAGTGGACTTGAAGACACGGACTTTCTTGCCGTCTTCAATCTTGAATCCAACGCGATCAGCCTTCTGGGTCTCAGGGTTGAAAATCGCTACATTAGATACATCTACAGGAGCCTCACGCTCAACAATTCCGCCTTCCTGACCGAGGTTGGGATTAGGCTTAACTGCGCGCTTGACCTTGTTGTATCCTTCTACAATTACCTTGTGCTCGCTCTTGAAGACCTTGGTTACCTTGCCGCGGACCTTGGAGCTGGCTCCGTTACCGCTGATAACGATAACCTCATCGCCCAAACGAATCTTCTGTGCCATCTCAGTCTCCTTACAGTACTTCAGGTGCCAGTGACACAATCTTCATGAACTTGTCAGTACGGAGCTCACGGGTTACCGGTCCGAAAATACGGGTTCCGATAGGCTCAAGCTGACCGTCAAGAAGAACAGCTGCGTTGCTGTCAAAACGGATCAGAGAACCGTCAGCACGTCTAACACCTCTCTTGGTACGGACTACAACCGCATTCACAACATCACCCTTGTTGACCTTGCCGCGGGGAATTGCTTCCTGGACAGAGCACTTGATGACGTCGCCGATACCGGCATAGCGGCGGTGAGATCCACCAAGAACCTTAATGCACATTACTCGACGGGCGCCGGAATTATCGGCTACATCGAGACAACTCTGCATCTGGATCATTAGTTTTCTCCGAATAAAAAAAGTCCCCTCAGGGGACAGACTGCCTTTCCTGTTTACAACAGGCGCTCTATATTATCACAAACATTTTAAAAATGATAGAAATTCGTGCAGGCGGTCACTATTTTCTGACGCATTCAGGCATTCCTGCGGCAGCAGGTAAAATACGGGCAAAGAAGGGATGAAATGTAATGATCAAGCCATGCCGCAGTGCATGGACTTGAATGGATGCTTTCAATTCACGGAGAATGACACAATAAAAAAGGGCGCCTCAGCGCCCCTTGCTTGGTCATCGGAAAACAGAAATTACTCTGCCTTCTTGGTTACGGCAACAACCTTCCAGGAGATTGTCTTGGAAACAGGCCTGCACTCGGCAATCTGAACGGTATCGCCGGTATGAGCCTCATTGTTGGGATCAGATACATGATACTTCTTGGAGACAGTCATGATCTTGCCGTATACAGGATGCTTGACGCGGCGCTCTACGAGAACGACCGCAGCGTTCTGCATCTTGTCGCTGACAACAGTACCGATTAAGGTACGAGCTGATTTTTCAGTCATTACTTGGTACCCTTCTGCTTCTCAGCAATAATGGTCTTCGCACGGGCAATGTCGTGGCGAAGAGAGCTAATGGAGTTGGTGTCATCAAGCTTGCCGGCCTGATTCTTCATACGCTGTGCAAACAGTGCCTTGGAAGTCTCACTGACAAAAGTCTGGAGTTCTTCAATGGACTTTGCGCGAAGTTCTTCAGCTTTCATTACAGTATAGTCCTCTCTACGATGCTGGTTTTGACAGACAGCTTGGCGGAAGCGAGCTCAAAGGCATGCTTTGCGATGTCAGTGGCAACGCCGCCGATCTCAAAGATGATCTTGCCCGGCTGAATAGGAGCTACCCAGTATTCAACATTTCCCTTACCCTTACCCTGACGGACACCGAGTGCCTTCTGGGTAATAGGCTTGTCAGGGAATACTCTGATGAAGAGATCGCCCTGGCGGTTCATGCAGCGGGAGATCGCACGGCGGGCTGCCTCAATCTCACGGGAGGTCAGAGCGCCGCGATCAATAGCCTTAAGACCGAACTGTCCCTGCTCGACCTTGTTGCCTGCATAAGCAAGACCGCGATTACGTCCCTTCTGTACCTTGCGGTACTTAGTACGTCTTGGCTGTAACATTTAACGGTTCTCCTTATCTGGCTGAACGAGGCTCGCGCTGACGGCGGGGCTTCTTCGGTTCAGACTTAGAATCATCCTCTTCGAGAGCGTTAAGAGGCATTTTGCCGAGGATTTCGCCCTTGAAGATCCATACCTTGATGCCGATGACACCGTAGGTAGTCTGTGCCTCAGCAAGAGCATAGTCGATATCGGCACGGAGTGTATGCAGAGGAACGCGTCCCTCACGGATCCACTCGCTGCGGGAGATCTCGGCGCCGCCGAGACGTCCGCTTACCTGAACCTTAATACCCTTGGCTCCGGTGCGCAGAGCATTCTGAACTGCCTTCTTGATCGCACGGCGGAACATGACACGGTGCTCGAGCTGGTCAGCAATGCTGTTTGCAACCAGCTGGGCCTCGATCTCTTCCTTGCCGTGATGGATCTCGACGACCTTGATCTGGGCAGGAACGCCGGCCAGCTTCTCAACCTCAAGACGGAGAGGCTCGATGTTGGCGCCGCTCTTGCCGACTACGATGCCGGGACGAGCAGTACGGATGGTAACCTTGATGCTCTTGGCAGGACGGTCGATGATGATCTTGGAAACGGAAGCGTCCTTCAGCTTCGCAGTCAGATAATTGCGGACGGCGAAGTCACCCTGCAGGTACGAAGGGAACTGCTTGGTTCCTGCGTACCAAGTCGAACTGAAAGGCTTGGTAATACCAAGACGGATTCCGTTCGGATTAACTTTTTGACCCATTTATATACCCCTACTTGTCGTCCGACACTACAACGGTAATGTGAGAGCTGCGCTTGACGATACGGTCACCGCGGCCCTTCGCACGAGCGAACATGCGCTTCATGGAAGGCCCCTCATCCACACGGATCTCAGCGACCTTGAGGTCAGCGGAGTCGAGGTTGAGGTTGTTCTCAGCATTGGCAACAGCGGAAAGCAGGACCTTCTTGATGAGTCCGGCAGCCTTGCGCTTGCTGAAGGTCAGCAGGTTGGTTGCCTGTTCAACAGGAAGTCCGCGGATCTGGTCAGCGACCAGACGTGCCTTCTGAGCCGAGGACTTAGCATAACGATGAATTGCTATAGCTTGCATCTTTATTTCTCCTTAGCTCACTTTGCTGCCGGTGCTGCTGCCGGTGCGCCGGCCGCAGCCTTCTTGTCAGAAGGAGTGTGGCCCTTGAACGTACGGGTAGGAGCGAACTCACCGAGCTTATGTCCAACCATGTCATCAGTGATGTAAACAGGCACATGCTGACGACCATTATGAACGGCGATGGTCAATCCAATCATAGTAGGTATGATCATTGAGCGACGGGACCAGGTCTTGATAGGCTTCTTGTCACCGCTTTCCACCGCTTTCTCTACCTTCTGCAACAAGTGATGGTCAATAAAAGGACCTTTCTTGAGAGAACGTGGCATGGTTATTCCCCTTAATTAAATTACTTCTCACGACGGCGTACGATAAATCTGTCAGTACGTTTGTTCTTGCGGGTCTTGTAGCCCTTGCACTTCTGACCCCAGGGAGTAACAGGCTGAATGCCCTTGTTGCGTCCCTCGCCACCGCCGTGCGGATGGTCGATAGGGTTCATTGACATACCGCGGACGGTAGGACGGATTCCGCGCCAGCGCTTTGCACCGGCCTTGCCGAGCTGCTCAAGCATGTGCTCGCCGTTGCCGACCTCACCGATGACGGCCTTTCCGTCTGCCAGGACCTTTCTCATCTCGCCTGAACGGAGGCGGAGAGTTACATAGGATCCCTCACGGGCAAGGATCTGGGCATAGGAGCCTGCGGAACGTGCCAGCTGCGCGCCCTTTCCGGGATAGAGCTCAACCGCGTGAACGGTGGTGCCTACCGGGATGTTGTGCATGGGAAGCGCATTGCCGGTCTTGATCTCTACAGAGTTGCCGCTTTCGATCTTGTCGCCGACCTTGAGTCCCTTGGGAGCAAGGATATAGCGGTAAGCACCGTCTGCGTACAGGCAGAGAGCGATGTTGGCGGAACGGTTAGGATCGTACTCGAGACGAACAATCTTTGCCGGGATTCCGTCCTTGTCACGCTTGAAGTCAACAAGACGGTAATTCTGCTTGTGGCCGCCGCCGATCTGACGTGTGGTGATGCGGCCGAAGGAGTTGCGTCCGCCGGTGCCGCGCTTCTCAACGACGAGCGACTTAAGCGGACGGCCCTTGTACAGGTCTGCAGTTCTTACCTTGACTGCATGTCTGCGGCCTGCAGACGTAGGTTTGCATTTAACTACTGCCATTTTTCACCCCTTACTCGGCAGCGCCGTCGAACTGCTCAAGGTTCTGCCCCTTCTCGAGGGTAACATAGGCCTTTTTCCAGTCCTGACGGGCAGAATTGCGGCTGCGGTTAAACTTGCCGGCGTAGTTGATGGTGTTGACCGACTCAACCTTGAATCCGAAAAGCTTCTCTACAGCTTCCTTGATATCTTTCTTGGTAGCGTCGCGAAGTACTCTGAGGACGATGGTGGAACCATTGTCCCTGAGCCCAGCACTCTTTTCAGAGACTATTACGGACTTGACTACACTGCTGATGTACTGATCGCGAATCATCCCCAAAGCTCCTCAACTTTCCTGACAGCTCCGGAAGTCATCAGCACCTTGTCGTGGCGGATGAGGCTGACCGGATCCATTGCCAGCACGTCGCTGACACGAACACTCTTGCCCAGGTTGCGGGAAGCGAGATAAAGATTCTCGGTTACTTCCTGATCAACGATGAATACGTTCTGGAGATCAAGGGACTTGAGCTTCTCAAGAAGGGCCTTGGTCTTGGGAGTATCAACGCTGAACTCATTTACTACAACGAGGCGGTTCTGGCGGACGAGCTCAGAAAGAATGCTCTTGATTGCGGTGCTGTACATCTTTCTGTTGACCTTCTCGGAGTAATCCTGAGGCCTTGCAGCAAAGGTTACTGCGCCGTGACGCCAAAGCGGAGAGCGGATCGAGCCGGCACGTGCGTGGCCGGTGCCCTTCTGACGCCAAGGCTTCTTGCCGCCGCCTGATACCTCAGGACGGTTCTTCTGCTTAACGCTGCCCTGACGGCCGCCGTTAGCATAGGCTACGACTACCTGATGGATGAGAGCCTCATTGAACTCACGTCCGAAAGTAGTCTCTTTAACGGTAAGGGCACTGTTGGTGTCCTTCATTGTTAATTCCATGACAGTCTCCCGGATTAGGCCTTAACGGTTGGTTTAACAATAACGTCGCCGTTGATTGCGCCAGGAACAGCTCCCTTTACGAG
Organism: uncultured Pseudomonadota bacterium; assembly: GCA_900317945.1. Taxonomy (GTDB): domain Bacteria; phylum Pseudomonadota; class Gammaproteobacteria; order Enterobacterales; family Succinivibrionaceae; genus UBA2810. The sequence goes on along the minus strand of ONIT01000001.1, from coordinate 27,100 downwards.
GAGGACGCTGCGTGCTGCATCAACGCGAACTACTTCGAGACGCTGAACGGTTACGCGGACTGAGCCGAGGTGGCCGAACATCTTCTTGCCCTTGCGGACGCGTCCCGGGGTCTGGTTCTGACCGGTTGAACCAACAACTCTGTAGGAACGGGAGTTGCCGTGAGTCCAGTCCTGGGTGCCGAAGTTGTAGCGCTTCACAGTTCCCTGTGTGCCCTTACCCTTGCTGGTGCCAGTGACATCAACTCTCTTTACATCCTTGAAGACAGTCTCAGCCTTGACTTCGTCGCCGACCTTGTAGGAACCGATGTCTTTCTCATCGATTCTGAACTCCCAGAGTCCGCGGCCTGCCTCAACGCCGGTCTTGGCGAAAAGGCCCTTCTCAGGCTTGTTGAGACGATTCTGCTTTACCGTGCCGGTAGTAACCTGAATGGCGGTGTAGCCGTCCTTCTCGGTGTTCTTAACCTGGGTTACACGGTTAGCTTCTACCTGTATAACAGTCACAGGGATTGATGCGCCGTTTTCAGTGAAAACACGGGTCATACCAATCTTGCGACCAACCATACCGATTGACATTGTTGTCTACCTCTCCTTTAGCCCAGGCTGATCTGTACGTCAACACCAGCAGCGAGATCGAGGCGCATAAGAGCGTCAACGGTCTTTTCGGTCGGCTGAACAATGTCAACAAGACGTTTGTGAGTGCGGATTTCGTACTGATCACGAGCATCTTTGTTAACGTGTGGAGAAATCAGTACGGTGAAGCGCTCTTTGTTGGTGGGCAGGGGGATAGGACCACGAACCTGTGCACCGGTACGCTTGGCGGTTTCCACGATCTCAGCAGTGGACTGATCGATTAAACGATGATCGAATGCCTTAAGGCGGATTCGAATTCTTTGGTTAGGCATTTAATACCAGAGCTCCAAATGGATTAAAGAACAAGAAAAACCGGTCCTGATTTATTTCTCAAAATCGGGCGGTTCATCTTACATCTGTACCTCCCATATCGGGAGGATTTTCACCAGGCGTGAAACCACGCCATTTGCGCTGCCTTTGTTTCAGAGACATGCAAAGTGGTGCACATTATACCAGCATTTGCCATGCAAGCAAAGCAAATTTTAATGTGCAGAATCCGGCGCAGCCGGGCATGCTGCAGAAAAGCTATTAAAAAGGGCTGCCTTACTTCTGCTTTTACTTTGTCCTGCTGTAGCTGTACCAGCCGTTCCTGCAGGACGAGAGGCCGAATACCGCGTAGGAGAGCGCCGTGCGGTAGAGATCTCTGTCTGTCGGGATCTCTCCGCCGATTTTCCCGGATGCAAAATCGTATTTTCTGAATACAGGATCCTTCTCCGGCTTCAGTATTACGAGATCTCCGTTCTTCCTCAGCATGGCGAAATCGTTGTTCTGGTACTGCATTACCGCCCGCTCGCTGATTTCAGCATTTTTCGTAAGGTCGTATCCAGGCACCGGGATATCAGCCGAAACGCCGGCAAGGGAGAGGAGCGTCGGCACCATGTCAATCTGGCTCACCAGCCTCATGTCAGACTTCTTTTCGACCGGGCCGCCGAATATAACCGCCGGAATATGGAAATGCCTTACCGGGAAATCAGCCGCCGCATAGGTCCTCGCGTCGTGATCCGCGATGAGGAGAAAAACCGTATTTTTCCAGTACGAGGACTTCCTCGCCTTCTCCATGAACCTGCCGAAGGCCCAGTCAGAGTACTTCACCGCATTGTTCCTGGTGAAAAGCGGGCTTTCGACAGGCTCGGTCTTCCCCTCCGGGATCTCGAAGGGATCATGGTTGCTCGAGGTGAACACCAGCGAGTAGAAGCTCTTCCCCTCGTCTTCAAGCCTCGCGAACTCCTCGTCCGCGCGGCTGTAGAGATCCTCGTCCGAGACGCCCCATGTCGCAGTGAATGACGGGCTCACGTAGCTATTCTGATCGATGATCCTCTGATAGCCGTTCCGGAGGAAGAACGACTTCATGTTGTCAAAATGGCTCTCGCCGCCATAGATGAATGATGTGTCATATCCCCTGTCCTTAAGGACCGAGGCGATGCTGAAGAAATCGCTCTCGCCGCAGGGGAGCTTCACCACTGCCGAGTTGTAGGTCGGGGTAAAGCCTGTCGTCACGGCCTCTATGCCCCTGACGCTCCTGGTGCCTGTGGCATACAGGTTGTAGAATCCCCAGCCTTCCCTGTAAATTTCATCAACATTGGGCGTCAGGTTCCCGCCCGTCAGCGCTCCAACATAGCCGGCGCCGAGGCTCTCCTGCAGCAGGATCACAATATTGAGATTCCTTCCCGGAAATGAGCTTTCCTCACTGTGGAGAGTAGGAGCATCCTTCAGGACACTGCCGTCGAGCCCCAGATCCTTTCTGAGGCGCCTTATTATCTCGTCATCTCCGATGCTCTCATAGATATTCTTCGTTTTCTCTCCTGCCATGCTGTAGAGCGCGTAGCCCAGGGAGTATGGCGAGTTGATGCCGAGAGAGTTCAGCACCGAGTCTGAGCTGAATGCGAGATAGGCCGGATTGAGCGGCCGGTGGCCGAGAGTTCCCCTCGCAAGTCCAAACGAGAGCACCGCAAAAACAATGAAGCAGATGCACCTTGCCGTGATGCCGGGGCTCTCAATGCCTGCGGGTAATATTCTCCTGAGAAATTTCCAGACAAGAAAGATGAGTGCTGCAGCAGCGGGCACGCAGATGACCAGAGCCCAGATATGCCCGGAGACAATCATCGAGATGACCTCCTTCGGGTAAATCAGGTACTCGACATAGAGCCTGTTGGGCCTCACGCCGTACTCCTCAAGGAAAGGACCTGTCGTAACCTCGAGAATGACCGCTGCCGAAAGGACGGCAAAAAGAAGAATCCGCGTAAAAACGGAAGCCGGCGCATGGAGCCTGGTTCCTCCCAGAAGGAACCAGACAAGGAAGCACGGCGATACGAGCCAGCCGATGGCAGAGAGATCTGACCTCACGCCTGAGACGAATACCGACAGCACGTCAGAGAGCCCGTGAAAGTTTTCCCACCAGCAGGCTGAGAGCACTGCCCTTGAGAGGAAAGTCAGGAGCAGGAACGCGCAGCACGCCTGAATAAACGGTTTTGCCAGGGAGCTAAGCCCAGAGAGAAATTTCATTTTGATCATGTCCGCCAAACAGCAATGCCGGGCCTCAGGGGCGCCGGCTGCGGCATATCATACCGCCTGGTATGTCAGGAAAGCGTCAGAAGTGATCCCTTACGGTAAAGGAGTACGAGCCGTCCTTGTTCTCCTTGCCAAAGAGCGACAGTCCCATCCTCAGCTCCGGCTCAAGCTCCTGGTTCGGAGTGAGCGAGCCGCGGAACAGCGTCGCGCCCTTGGAGGTTACGGTGAAGTTTCCGTTGATGGTGTACATCTCGGAGCTTATAAGGACCTTGGCCTCGATGTTGCCCTTGCGGCACTCAAACTTGAACTCGCCGGCTCCAAGGTCAAATACCTGGCCCTGGACCTTGCCGGTGAGCTCGCTCAGCATAATCCTGCCTGCCACGCGGTCGCACTTTCCGTTCTGAAAGGCAACATAGGGGAACTTTAGATCGACGTTTCCGGTGAACTGGACCGGCATCTTGGCGAGGCCGATGTACTTGACAATGCGGTCCACCGTCCCGGTCCCGGTAAGATGCTCGAGGACCAGGAGGTTTGGCGCGGCGGTTAGATCGGCCGAGGCTGAGATAAGCTTCGGATCATCGACGCTGATGTGGGCGCGCCCCCTCAGAAGGTCAATCAGCCCGCCGGATGACCATGACACATTGGAGACAGAGAAGGCACCGCTTCTGACCCTCTCTGCAAAGCCGTTCTGAACCGTTCCGGTAGCGCCGGTTATCTTAACGGACTTGGGCAGCGACATATGGGAGACTGCGATATCGGCAGGCAGCGAGGAGATCGCCCCGAATATCACAAAAAGGAAGAACGCCGAAAGGCAGAGCGCGATGATCAGCAGCTTAGTTCTCATTTTTCTCCAGCACTATACGGTTTACCTTTACCACACCCTGTCCCATGCCGACAATATCAATCGATGACACCCTGATATGCCAGTTCTGCTCCAGATCCGCAGCCCACTTCATGAGGCTCGGGAACTCAACGTCCCCCAGCGAAACAGACACCTGGGACGCTCCTGAGTTCTGCATCCTGGTAACGGTTATGAGATATTTCTTGACGGTCTTCTCCACGGCGCTCTGAATTGAGGTTCCTCCGGCGGCGCTGTTCTTCTTCGCCGCGGAGGAAATCTTCTCCAGGGCCTGGTAGTTGGTTGAAATCCACTTGATGTCGGACTTCAGCTTCGCGTTTTTCGTGGAGTTCCGATCCTGCCAGCTGACAAGCGGATGATACACGCCGAAATAGAATATGCCGAAGAAAACGCAGCCGGCGATGGCAAGCCACAGCTTTCTGTCATGGGGAGTCTGGCTGTTCCACCATTTAAGGAACTGATCCTTCATCTGCGGCCTCCCTCTTTCTGAACCTCTCTCCTGAGGATGATATCCGTCTCGGTCTCCTTGTCTCCCTTCTTCACGTCTCCGAACGAGACCTGGTAGCTGCCGGGCATTGAGTTGCCGAGGCGCTCGATTGAGGCGTAGTCAGGGGCTGAGACATGTATTACAAACCCGCGGGTCTCATCGAAGGAGATGCTCTGCACCTTCACGTCAGGGAATCCCCTGAATATCCCGGAAATCTCCGCCATGGAAAGGAGGAAGCCTGAGGATGACATGACCGGACGGTGCTTGAGCTGTCCCCTGAGATAGCTCATCGGATCAGCAGATGACGGCATGTTCGGGAACAGGATTTTCGCCCTTTTGGCAATGTCGCTCTTCAGGAACTGGTTTTCCCGGTCAAACCTCACCGCGCCGGTTATGCCGGAGACGACTCCTGCCGTCATGAAGATAAGGAGCATGACTATGGCCGGGATCCATTCGATGAACATCGGGTTCTTCAGGATGCTGGATCTCTTCTTCCCTGAAGGCGCCTCCTGGTAAATGCCCTTCTTCTTCTCCGATGCTCCCGGAAAATACTCGATGAGCCTCCCGAGCCCCGGCTTCCTCTGCACCTTGCCGCGGAAATCCGGGAGCTCGTCCTCACCCAGCACGGTGACATGCATCTTGTCGCTGAGCCCCGAGAAAAAGGCCGATGCCCAGCTGTCGTCGATGTAGGTGCCGCTGAACCTGCCGCTCCTTACGAGGAACCCCGAGAAGTCGCGCACCACTGACATGCTCTCCGGCCCCGGATCGTCTGGAAGCGGCAGGAGGAGCGCGTCTATGAGGACACGGTCAGGATTGATGCCGAAGTCGGCAAGCCTCGCGAAAATATTCTTCAGGAACTCCTTCCCGATCATGGCGAGATCCGCCTCACGGCCCTTGGCAGAGAGCAGCGATACGCGGAAAGACTCAATGTCAGAGGCGACCCTGCCCTCACAGAAAAGGGCAAGGACGTCAGGGCTTATTCTCCTGACCTTCTTCGGATAGCTGACATGCTGGAAGGAATAGAATGACGCAGGGAGGATGATGGTGTGCCTCCTCCCTGACACCTTCAGCGCGATCTCGCCGGCGGGCTCCGTGAGGCTCTGCATGCCTGCCTCGGTGACCCTGCGCTGCGAGTCGGACCATACTGCCCACTCAAAGAAGGAACCGGTACTGTCAGGCCTTACAAACAGGCTTTCACTCATTGTTCCTCCTCCGGTGCCGAGCTGACGGCTACCATCTTACCATTAACCTTCTGAATTTTTGTGGAATACCTTGATGTTACGTTGCCATAGGTGATAACTGAATGAACATCAAAGTACGATGAGGTGACGCCGATGATTTCCTTGAGCATCACCTTGGTGTAGTCAGACTCCCTGCTCATCGCCTGATCCGAATAGACAAAGTCAGCCCCGGCGGGATAGCCGTCAGCCGGACGCTCGGCGAGCATGTTCCAGGCCTCATCCTCGCTCACCGAACTGTCAAGGAACAGGGCGGCGAGGAGCGGCATGTTGAGCTGCCTCATCGTATTTATGTTTATTACGAACCTGCTGTCCGGCAGCGCGCAGACAAAGGGCCTTATCCTTCGGTAGAACTCAGGCGTCATGCCGCGGACGAGCCTTATCTCGCTGATGTCGTAAATCGGGCCGTCCGGGATCCGGTAGGGGTATTTCTGCCCTGCGTACCAGGGGTTCTCCGCGCCGTTCGAGGATACGAGGTCCTGGTTCGGATCAATGAAGTCAGCGAGCGAGTCAGTGATGATGTCCGCGTCATTCTCCGGGATCTCGAGCCTTATCAGCAGATCATGGAACACCTGCCTGAGGTACGGCACATAGTCCTCCTTGCCGTTCCTGAAGTTGTCCTCGCCTGAGATCTTGGTGTTTATGGCATTCACGTTGAAGCAGGTCTGGCTGTCGCTCACGAAGCCGCCGATGGTGCCGCCCTCCACGGGGAAGGTCCTTCCCTCCTGCGCCCAGTACTGCGCGAGGTTCACCGATCCGCCGCTGTCGCTGATGTCCTGCTTGATGATCTTGACAGCCATGACATCTGATGCCTTCACATACCACCTTGCCTGGAACGAGTCCAGGAGCTGCGAGGTCTCGTTCATCAGTGTGTGGTAGCGGACGGAGAGCCCCGCCGCGACTGACATCATCACGGCAAGTGCCACCAGCACCATCAGGAGCGCCATGCCACGGCATTTTCTCATTCTAGACTCCGCGTTTCCTGATGACATAGACCCTGCGCAGGATCTCGCCGCTCTTGAACTCAATGCTCACCTCAATCCCCGGAGGGAGAACCGAGTACTGCGTCCAGCTTTCCTGCCAGCCGGAGCTCGAGAAGAACCTCAGTCTGAAATCCTTCACATCCTCGGCTACCGGCGAGAACTTCGGATCGCTCGCGTCGCTTCCCGTGGACTCCGTGAGGAGGTAGGTGTGCCTCTCGAGCTTCCCGCCCCTGAGGCGCCAGGCGACCTTCTGCAGATCGCTCCTTGCGAGCTCGCCGCCCGGATTGAGGTAGCCGGATCTCACGAACACCGCGCCGAATGACTCAGAGTGGAAGAGCCCCTTGTTCGCGAGCAGCATGATCCGCTGCCCGTTTACGGAGGAGAAGCGCTCGGTGATGTTGCCGAAATCCATGTCAAGCACCCTCACCAGGTGCTGGGCATCGCGGATCTCCTGCAGCCGCTGCCCTGACACCTCGGATGATCTGATCACCTGGTTGATGCTCAGGGCGATGGAGACTCCCATGATCGACATGATGAATATGCAGATCAGGAGCTCAATCAGGGTAAAGCCGTGCTCAGCGCGAGACATATGTTCGAAGCCCCGCGATGCTAGATTTGTAGTCCTTGTCGGCATGTACCTCAATGTCCACTGCGACAAGGCTCGGATCTCCGGTCTTAACGGCATGGTAGCGCCAGTACCAGGTGCGGCCCATGAACGTCTCCTCGCCGCTTGTCCAGCTCTCCGACGGCCAGATCCCCTTGAGAGAGAACTCGGCAAGCTCGTTATCGGCAACAACAGACGCGGCAAACATCTCATCAATCCTTGCCGTGCCGTTTATCTCGCCGCTTATCGACGCGACGAGCGCCGTGCTCGAGAGCGCGAAAACCGCCATGGCGACCAGGATCTCAAGAAGGGTGAAGCCGCCCTCATCTCTGAGACGCATTGCTGAGCTCCTCCGCTTTAATCTGTCCTGTCCCGTCAGCGCTGATCCTCGCATAATGGGTCTCGCCGCCGTCAGTAACCTTGAGGTCAATGACAAACGGAGTCATCTCGCCGGTCGGGTAGAAGCGGATCTGCGGCTTTATCTCGTCAGACTCCATCCCGTCCAGGTTGAACTTCTCCAGTGACGAGCGGTCTGACGAGGTGTCAAGCTCAAGGCCGCCTACCTGCAGCGATATCTCTGTCCCGTCAGGCACTGAAATCATGCTCTCGCCGCGCCCAGGCCTCTGCAGGACTGCCCACTTCATGCGGTCGTACGCAGTGATGCGGGCAATAATCCTGCTGTGGAGATCGCTGAATGACGAGGTCTCGGCCTGAGGCGGAACGCGCTCGACAAACTGCATCGACTTCTCCGCCACGAAAAGCCCCACGGTCTTGCCGGTATAGGTCGTCTCGTCGCTGATCTCCCTCATGAGATCCGCCGTATTCTGCGCCTGCTCCAGGGCCATGCCCGAGACAGACTTGCTGTGCGGATTCACCGAGAGGCTTATGGATGAGACGCAGAGCCCGACAAGGAGCAGCACCATCATCAGCTCAAGCAGCGTGAATCCGCCGGGCAGGGATTTTATCTGCCGCACTTGCCCTGGGACCAGTTGTCGACATCGTCCTCGGTGCCTGCCTCTCCGTCAGGGCCGTTTGACCAGATGTCATACTTGCCGTGCTCGCCCGGGCTCTGCAGCTGGTAGTCGCCGCCCCAGGGATCCTTCGGCAGGCGCTTGATGTATCCGTCAGGGCTGTAGTTCTTAGCCTCACGGCCGACTGAGGGCTTATGGACAAGCGCGTCAAGGCCCTGATCCGTTGTCGGATAGAAGTGGTTGCCGAGATTGAACAGATCCATTGCCTCCTCGAGAGTCGAGAGATCGGAGCAGGCCTTCTGGATCTCAGCCTTGTCCTTGTTGCCCATGACGCTCACGCTCACCATACTGGCGAGAAGCCCGAGTATCACAACGACAACCATTATTTCAAGCAGGGTAAAGCCCTGCTGCATACGACGAGCGCGCATCATTCCTCCTGTCAGACCATGCTGTTCATCTGCAGAATCGGCTGCAGAATTGACATAACAATAAAAAGAACCACTCCTGCCATCGATACGATGAGCATCGGCTCGAAAATGCTGAGCGCCATGCTGACAAGGCGCTCGAACTCACTGTCCTGGCTGTCAGCCGCCCTCTTGAGCATGCTGTCAAGCTCTCCGGACTTCTCGCCGGCCGCGACCATGTGCAGCATCATGGGCGGGAAGAGCCCGGTTGCGGTCAGCGCGTCATGCAGGCTGCGGCCTTCCCTGATCTCGGAGGCGGCATTCTGCAGGAGCTCCCTGGCCTTAGCGTTGCTGAGGACCTCGCCGCTTATCTTCATGCCGTCAAGAAGCGGCACCGCGCTGGAGTTCAGGATGGCGAGCGTCCTCGCGAACCTTGCCGTGTTGAGGCCCTTCGCGACCTTCCCGATTACAGGCATTCTGAGTATCAGCGTATCCCACTTCATCGATATGGCGGGCCTCCTTAAAAGCGCGCCGACGACAAAGAAGAGAACAATCAGGACTATGCCGATATAAAGGCCGTAGTCCCTCAGGAAATCGCTTATGCCTATAAGGATGTTGGTCGAGGTCGGAAGCGCCCTCTTCATGTGGGCGAACTGCGATACGACCTTCGGCACGACGCTCGTGAGGAGCACGACGATGACGCCGACCGCTACAAGCGTCAGGACCGTCGGGTAAATCATCGCCTGGATGATCTTGCCCTTGATCTTCTGCTGGTTCTCCGTGTAGTCAGCGAGCCTCTCGAGTACGGTGTCAAGATGCCCTGACTTCTCTCCGGCCGCGACCATCGAGCGGTAGAGGCGGGAGAACACCCTGGGGAAGCGGCTCAGCGCCTCAGCAAGCGACTTTCCCTCAAGGACCTGGCTCCTGACCTCAGAGAGAAGCGCCTTCTGCCCTGGCTTCTCGCACTGCTCGGCAACGGTGGAGAGCGCCTCCTCAACCGGGATGGTCGCCTCCACGAGCGTCGCGAGCTGCCTGGTGGCAAGGCAGAGCGCGGCGCTGTTCATGCTGGTTCTCATCAGCGTGAAGCGGCTGCCCTTTCCGGTGTCGCCCTTCAGCTGCCCGGCGGCGCTTTTAACCTCAACCGGGACCAGAGACTGCTTGCGGAGCTTCTGCCTGACCTGCTTCTCGCTGTCGGCCTCGATTATGCCCTTTTTCCGCCTGCCCTCGGGAGTAAGCGCCACATATGAAAAGGAAGCCATACCTTATTCCTCCCTTGCCACTCTGAGCACTTCCTCAATCGAGGTCTTGCCGAGAAGCACCTTCTTCATGCCGTCAGACATGATGTCCGGCATGGTCGGGCGGACAATTTTCTCGATTTCCTGCTCTGACAGGTTGTCATGTATGGCCCTTCTCACGTTCTCGTCAACAGTAACCAGCTCATGTATGCCGGTTCTGCCCTTGAATCCTGTCCCTCCGCAGTGCGGGCATCCGCCGGGCTTCGGCCGGTAAATCACGGCGCTCTCGCCGGGTTTGAGCCCCAGCATCTCGCGCTCTGACTCATTGGGCTCGCAGGGCACCCGGCACTCAGGACAGAGCGTCCTTACCAGTCTCTGCGCGAGGACTCCGATAAGGGAGGTCGAGAGCAGGAACGGCTCCACGCCCATATCGTGAAGACGGGTTATCGCGCCTATCGCGGTGTTGGTGTGGAGGGTTGAGAGCACGAGGTGTCCGGTCATCGAAGCCTGCACCGCGATGTCCGCGGTCTCAAAATCACGGATTTCTCCGATCATCACGACGTCAGGGTCCTGACGGAGGATGGCGCGTAATCCTTTGGCGAAGGTCATTCCTGCCTTGGCGTTCACCTGCGTCTGGCTGATTCCGTCAAGATCGTACTCGACAGGGTCCTCGACGGTCATGATGTTGAGATCGCGCGAGTTGATGTTCGCGAGCGACGCGTAAAGGGTCGTACTCTTTCCTGATCCGGTAGGTCCGGTAACCAGGATTATCCCGTGCGGCATCCTGATGAGGGAGCAGAGGCGCTCCCTGATGCTCTCGGTCATGCCGAGATCCTGCAGGTTGAGCGTATTGGTGTTCTTGTCGAGGATTCGCATTACCACGCGCTCGCCATGGCTGGAGGGGAGAGTCGACACACGGACATCGACCGCGCGTCCGCCCAGGGTAAGGGAGATTCTTCCGTCCTGCGGCAGGCGCTTCTCCGCGATGTCGAGCCTTGACATGACCTTGATTCTCGAGATGAGCGGGCTCGCGAGGCTCTTGGGCTTCCTCACGATCTCCTTGAGTATGCCGTCGATTCTGAAGCGCACCACCAGGTACTTCTCATAGGTCTCAACATGGATATCTGAGGCGCCTTCCTTGATGGCCTCGCTGAACATGGCGTTGATGAGCCTGATGATCGGGGCGTCATCCTCGGAGTCAAGCAGATCCTGGCTCTCGGATATGTCATCCGCGAGGGCGAAGAAGTCTCCTTCCTTCTGCTCCTCTCCGGTGCCCAGATCATTCATGAGCTGCTGCGCCTCGCTGGTGTTTCTCTGATAGGCGCGGCTCAGGACATTTGGGAAATCCTGCGCCTTGACATGCTCGATCCTGAACGGACCGCCTGCGATGCGGCGGGCCTCGGTAAGCTCTGCGGGAACCGGGATTTTGCCGGCATAGAGAACCAGCGCCCCGCTCTCATCGCGCGAGATTACAATCGAGTGCTCCTTCGCATAGGAGAAGCTGAACTCCGGCTCCCCCTTCCCGTAAGGGTGAAGGACGGTGATGCCGCTGGGCTTGGCGGGGCCTTTGAATGGCTCGTCAGCGCCGGGTTTTTCTGCCGCGTCATCCGCGGGCAAGCCGGCACCGTCCTGGCCTTCATCCAAGGATGCAGTGCCTTCACCTGAATCTGATGAGAGCGCATCGACATCTGCCGGCTGCGCCTCTGGCTCCACTGCCTCATCCGCTGCCGGACGCCCGGAAGATTCTGGCACAGCCTCTGTCTGAAGGGCATCATCCGAACCTGCTGCAGCTTTGCCTGATTCAGCAGAGACATCACGGTCAGCCTCTCTGTCCGGAGCCCTTTCTGAAACACCCTCATCTGCAGCTGCCGCCTCTCGCACTTCAGCCTCAGGAGCAGCAGGCTCATCAGATGCAGCGCCGGGTTCAGCCCACCCGGCTGATTCTGCCGTTGCCGCGTCATCATCCGTTGCCCTGCTGCCAGAGAGCAGCTCATCGAGGACCTTCGGGCTTACGCCGGAGGCAGCGCTCTCCGCTCCGCTCTTCTGGGCTGTTCTCCGGCGCCTCGTACGCTGGGGCTTTGCCTCAGCCTCGACCGCAGAACCTTCTTCTTTGCTGCTTCCAGCCTTCTCAAGCGCTGCCTTGCCTCTCCGGTACGGATCCATGATGTCCCGCGCGCGTGCGCCCTCATCAAGCGCCCGGCTCTTTCTCAGGATCACATGCGCGAGGTTGCTGCCGGCAATATCATCTGGCTCTGCACGGTCTGATACCGGCTCAACATTCTCGGGACTGTCATATTCGACCGACTCGGGCTCAGGATCCGGCCCGGCAAAGCGCTCGCCGTCCTCTATGCCTGAGGATGCTGCCGCTCCCTCAGCCCAGGTCCCGTCGTCCCCGTTACTCTTCCGATGAATCATACTCATCTCCGAAGAGGAAGCCGTTCTCCGAGCCGTACTTCGGAACGACAGGCGAGCTGAGCTCGCTCGGGAGGAGCCTCAGGCCGTCCTCGTTCCTCTTGATCTGCTCGGCGCGGAGCCTGGTGTACTTGGGCGCGGACATTTCCTTGTAGGATTCGCTGTCGCGGAGGATAATCGGCCTGATGAACACCACCAGGTTGCGCTTCTCATAGCTGGTGTGGGTCGACTTGAAGAGCTCGCCGAATACCGGGATGTCGCCAAGAAGCGGCACCTTGTATACGAGCTCTGATGTATTGTGGTTCATCAGTCCGCCGATGACCACAGTGTCACCGCTCCTGACCATCACGGAGTTCTTGATGGTGCGCTTGTTGAAGGTAGGGCCGAGCGTGCTTGAGGAGGTGGCGGAGTCAACGCTTGAGACCTCCTGCTCGATGTCAAGGCGCACGGAGTCGCCCTCATTGATCTGCGGGGTGAACTTGAGCTTTGTTCCTACTTCCTTTCTCTCAATTGTCTGATAGACGGTGTCGCTCGACGAGGACGCAAGGTTCTGCTGCGTGCCTGTCAGGACAGGAACCTCCTGTCCGACATCAAACTCCGCCTCCTGATTGTCGAGTGTAACAACGCTCGGAGTCGAGAGCACATCTGACTTGGAGTCGGTGCCGAGCGCAGTCATGAGGCCGAACCAGTTGCCGCGGAAGAACCCGACCATGCCTCCCTGCGTGCCGGCCAGGCCGTTGAAGCCGTTCGAGATGAGGCTGGCAGCCGAGGTCTGCACGGTGTCGCCCGCAAACATTACCGCGCCGCCCTCGATGTTGCCCCACTGTATGCCGAGCTGGGCGGTGTTGCCGGTGCTGATCTCCGCGATTATCGCCTCGACATAGACCTGAGCGCGCCTGATGTCGAGCTTCGCGATGATGTCCTCCATCTCCTTCATCACGTCAGGCTGCGCGCTGATGATGACCGCATTGGTGTCCTCATCGGCGTAGATGCTGAACTTGCTGTTCGAGGAGCTCGAGGATGAGGAGGAGGACTCTCCGCTCTTCTCTGCGGCGACCTCCTTTCCGACTCCGGAGAGCACCTCAAGGACGTTCTTCGCCTTGGCGTACTTCAGGTAGATGACCCTGGTGTTGCCGGTATAGGCCTGATCGCGGTCAAGCTTCTCGATAATCTTGCGCACCCTGGCGCGGGCCTTGGGATCTCCCGAGATAATGACTGAATTCGTTCTCTCATCGGCGGCCACAGTCGGAACGAGGAGCACCGAGACGCTCTTGCTGTTCGAGCTCTCCTTCATCAGGGAATTTATTATCCTCGCGACCTCTGTTGCCGACGCGTACTTAAGGCTTACCGACTCGACATCCTGATCGCCTGCCGTGTCGACGCGCCTCACTATCTCTACGAGCCTGTTGACCACGTTGGCGCGTCCGGTGATGATGAGGACGTTCGAGGGCTCGTAGTGGGCAACGTTGCCGCCCTCTGCGACATCATTGAGCTGCCTGAGGAGAGTGGAGAGGTCGCGCACCGAGACGTTCTTGACCGAGACAACTCTTGTGATCATCTCATCGCCGAGCCCGGGGTTGCGGTCGTCAACCACCGGAAGTCCCGAGGTCTTGGCCTTGTTGGACTTCACGATCTTGAGGATGCCGTTGTCGAGGGGCACGACCGAGTAGCCGTAGACGTCAAGCACGCTGAGGAAGAACTGGTAGTACTGCCCCTCGTCCAGCACGTCATAGCTCCTGACGTTGATCTTGCCCTGCACCCTGGGCGCCACAATGATGGTCTTGTTGAGGTTCCGCGCTACAGTGTTGACGAACTCGTTGATGTCAACGCCCTTGAAGCTCGCGGAGAACTGGGCTGCTGAGGCAACGCAGGAGAATGCCAGCGCTGCCGACGTCATGACGGAGATCAAAAGCTTTTTCATAATCCATCTCCGGCGATGATCAAAGCAAATCAGCCGCCGCCTCCATAAGTTCAGGTTCCGGGGATCGCCCTCGCAGAAACATCCCGCTGAAACATCAGCTTAAGCGGGATGAAAACAGATCATTGAATTATGTTTGAAAAACTGCCGTCAATCAAGTACTGCCGCCGGCGCAGTTTCTTTTTTGCGATGAAGATTACAGTAGACGGCAGGATCAGAACAGTGCCCTGATCTCGTCAGCGCCGAACGAGTAGTTTCTGCCGCAGCACTCGCACCTGACGGAGACCCTGCCGCCGTTCTGCGCGATTACCTTCTCTGCATCATCGCGGCCGAGCGCCTTCAGCGCCCCGAGACAGCGCTCCCTCGAGCAGTCGCAGCGGAACACGATGTCATGCGGTTTATAGACTGTTACGCCTTCGGCGCCGAAAAGCCTCGTGATCACCTTCTCGCCCGGGAGAGTGTAGACCTCCTCGGGCTTTAAGGTGTCAAGCAGCATGCAGAATCCGGAGAAGTCCTCCTTCCTCTTTGCGGGGTTGTCAGAGGGCATTACGCGCAGCATGACGCCGCCTGCCTCCGGGCCCTCAGGCGCATTCGGATCGGCAAAGATCATGAATTTTGCGGCCAGCTGCTCTGACTGCTGGAAGTACTCGGTCATGCAGTCGGCAATGCCGTTTCCGACGACAGGAACCGTTCCCTGATAGCGGTCGCCTTCATCCGGGATTGCTGTAATTGTCATAACGGCATTCTTTCCGATAAGCTCCCCAAAGGCATGCGGCTCATTGTCGGTCACTGAGTGGACAGCGACAGCCTTGACCTCCAGTGAGTTGCGGCAGGCCACATTGAGCTGCTGTATGAGCGTGCCGGACTGGATGCTGAGCGAGATCGACCCCTTTGTCTTCATGTAGTCAGCAAGAAGCGCCACTGCGACCGTGCACTCTGAAAGCAGCCTCGCGACTGCATAGGGATACTTCTTGAACTCGGTCATGCCCTTAAGGACATTCGAGATGTGTATCTCCGCCCCGCTTACCTCAGCATGCTCAAAAATGAAACGATAGATGCGATCAGCTTCCGTCGTACTCATATTCCTCATCATCCTCTTCGTAAAAATCCTGCTCAGCCTCGGCAAAGCCGTGCTTGAGCGACAGGAGCTCGCGCCTCTGCTTCTTGTCAGGCTTCTCTTTGGGGCTCGGTGACGCGAGGCAGCCAAGCCGCCTGTACTCCTTAAGCTTCTCCCGCCTCTGAATGCTTTCAGGAGTCTCCTCGTAGAGGAGGGCCGCATCGGCGGCCCTGCCGCGGGTTTCTGAAAGCCCCTTCACCAGGACCTGCCGGACCTCATAGCTCTGCCTGACCTCTATAATCGCGCCGGGCTCGACCTGGCGTCCGGGCTTAGGCCGGTCGCCGTTGTACCTGACCTTGCCGCCGTTGATCATGTGCTGCGCTATGCTGCGCGTCCGGTAGAACCTGGCGGCCCAGAGCCAGACGTCGAGCCTTACGGCCTTCCTGCCAGGCTCCTCCTGGCCAGCTCCCCTGCCCAACTCAGAGAACCAGCTGCTGCAGCTCGGGGCTGCGGCGGTTCAGGAAATGGGTGGAGTCAATTCTTCTGATGGTCCTGCTGTGGCCGCGGATCAGGAGAGTCTCGGTATGGGCGAGATTGCCGTTAATAGTGACGCCGTCAACGAGGTCCCCTTTGGTGATTCCTGTTACAGAGACGCAGAGCTCATCGGTCATTGCCATCCTGTCAAGCGGAATGACGACCTCAGGCTCAATGCCCATCTTCTCGCAGCGGGCGATTTCCTCCTCGCCGATCTTCCTGTTCTCCTCGGTGTCGCCCTTGACCTTGTACCTGGGGAGGAGCCTGCCCTGCATGTCTCCGTCAAGCGCCCTGGCGACAGCCGCGGAAATCACGCCCTCAGGCGCGCCGCCGATGCAGTAGAGCATGTCAATCGAGTTCTCCGGCATGCAGGTAAGGACTGAGGCGGCGACATCGCCATCAGGGATGGCAAAGACCCTGACTCCCAGATCGTACATTCTCTGGATGGCCTCCTCGTGGCGGGGCTTCGCGAGGGTAACAACGGTCAGATCGCGTACAGGCTTTCCAAGGGAGGTGGCAACCGCGATGATGTTCTTCTCGAGCGAGCGGCTGAGATCGATTACTCCCTTCGCGCCGCTTCCCACAATCATCTTCTCCATATACATGTCAGGAGCCTTTAGGAACCCGCCCCTGTCGGCAGCTGCAAGCACTGCAACCGCGTTCGCCTGGCCCATGGCGGTCATCCTCGTGCCGTCGATCGGGTCAACCGCGATGTCAACGGAGTCGCCGCCGCAGCCGACCTTCTCTCCGATGTAGAGCATCGGAGCCTCGTCGATCTCTCCCTCGCCGATGACGATCTCACCGTCGATGGCGGTCTGGCCGAGGACAAGGCGCATGGCCTTCACTGCGGCATCGTCTGCAAGGTTCTTGTTGCCGCGCCCAAGCCATTTATGTCCGGCAAGTGCAGCAGCTTCAGTAACAGAGGAAAATTCAATTGCGAGTTCGCGTTTCATAAAAATCTGACCCCAAATAACCTGCGCGGAATTTTATCACAGTATCACAGTGACAAAAAAAGCCGGGACTGTGCCCGGCTTTCATCTTTCCGAAGCCGCCTTAACACACTGGCGGCTGGAAGGCTTTATTCAGGATCAGTAACGTACTGTCCTGCCTTCACAAAATCCTTGGCGTTGAGGATATATACCAGGGACACATTCTTGTATGCCCTGACGATCATCGCCTCGCCGATATTGTAGTCAGGAAGCCTTGCGCTGTCCCTGAAGGTCAGGAGCTTCTCGCCCATGTTGCTGTATACCTCATACTTGAGGTCGTCCTTGCTGCCTGTAACCTTGAGGCCCGGCTTCATGACCCTTACGACCTGGCCGGCAGCTGCGCCCTGGTTGGAGCCCTTGTCAATTACCGCAACCTCGCGGGTGCCAACATTGACTGAGCTGTTCTCGTCAGTATCAACAATCATTGCGCTGCCGATCCTGGAGGGCTGTATGATATACAGAGCATCTACGCCCGGAACCTCGCTTGCAGGAACGAGCTTGTCGCCCTGCCTGATCTCGCGTACGCCTCTTACGACATGGACCATTGTCTGGTCATTTTCCTCGTAGTACTTGCCAGCTACAACCATTGCGTTGAGATGTGCCCTGTAGGTTACAGGCACATACTCGCCGGGCCTTACGATCTTCTTCGGGTTGCTGTAGACTGCGTACTGCTCGCCCTCGGTCAGGTGTCCGCGGACAAAGACATCAATGTCATCTGTCATTGTCACGTCATTATCAGGATCGCCCATTACATAGGGAAGATCCTCAAAGCCTTCAGGTCTGTCAAAGAAGAGATCCTTCAGAAGGAACGGCTCGATTTCAGCACCGTCAATTGCCGGAATAGGCTCGCCCTGGCGTACGACCCTGTTCTGCTTGGTCAGTACCGGCTTGCCATCGATATACACGAGCTTCAGCACATCGCCAGGATAAATCCAGTGAGGATCCTTGATCTGCGGGTTGACGTTCCAAATCTTGGGCCAGTACCAGGGCTTCTTGAGGAAATGTCCGGAAATATCCCACAGAGTGTCGCCTTTCTTGACAGTGTAAGTATCAGGGGCGTCTTCTCTAACCTCTAAATTGTCAGCAGCCGCGAAAGTCGCGAAAATGCAGCCGGCTACCAGAAGGCCTAACTTTCTCAGTTTCATAATCAAATCCCTACGCATGCCGATCAGTCAGAGTCAGATTCTCACATCCGAAGCTGCGTCAGCTCTTTAGAAAATTCCGTTTTCGGTTCAAACATTATACATTATAATGATAAAACGGCGAAAAGCACCCGCGGCAGGGCAATTCTTTGTTCAATCTGTTAAATGCGTTAAATTTATGGCAATTTACAAGGTACTCAGATATCCGGATGAACGCCTCAGAACTGAATGCGTACCGGTCACCGAATTCGACGATGAGTTCAGGAAAACTGCAGACGACATGTTCGAGACTATGTATAAAAATGAGGGAGTAGGTCTTGCCGCTCCTCAGGTCAACATCCACCGGCGCTTCGTCGTAATTGACTGCAGCGAGGACAGGTCAGCCCAGCTGGTCCTCGCCAATCCGGTCATAGTCTCAAAAACAGGAACCGCATCAATTGATGAGGGCTGCCTCTCGATCCCGGAGTTCCGCGCCAAGGTAAAAAGGGCAGAGAAGGTCCATGTCAGGGCCCAGGACAGGTATGGGAAGGAATTTGAGATGGATGCTGACGGACTTCTCGCCATCTGCATCCAGCACGAGCTTGATCACCTTGAGGGAAAGCTCTTCATCGACTACCTGCCGCAGTTCAAGAAAGACCGCGCGCTGAAGCTCATGAAAAAGATCGAGAAGGAAGAAAAGGAAGAGGGAAAGCGCTGAACATCGTCTGACGGGCTCATGTCCTTATAAAAAGGAATGATGACCCGCCTGGATGCAAGCGCCAGAGGAGAAAACAAATGAGGATACTCTTTGCCGGGACGCCGAAATTCGCGGCGGATCACCTGCAGGCCCTGATTGACGGCGGCCGCGAGGTTGTCGGCGTCTACACTCAGCCTGACCGGGCAAGCGGCCGTGGCCACAGGCTTGCGCCGAGCGCAGTCAAAGTCACTGCCCAGGCAGCGGGGCTTCCTGTCGAGCAGCCTGTTTCCCTTAGAAGCCCTGAGGCTGAGAGCGTGTTCAAGGGCTTCAGGCCCGATGTGTTCGTCGTTGCGGCATACGGTCTCATTATCCCTGAGAACATCCTCAACATCCCTCTTTACGGCTGCATCAACATCCATGGCTCCCTCCTTCCGCGCTGGCGCGGAGCGGCCCCCGTTCAGAGGGCGATTCTTGAGGGAGATGACTACTCAGGCATCACTGTGATGCAGATGGACAAGGGACTTGACACCGGAGTCATGCTCTCAAGAAGGATGTGCCCAATCACTGAGAAAGAGACTGCCGGCTCGCTTTTTGAAAAGCTGACGGCCATCGGCATCAGGGCCATGAACGAGACGCTTGACCGCCTGGATGCAGGGATAACTACCGGCGAGCCGCAGAATGATGATGACGCGGTCTACGCCAACAAGATCACAAAGGACGACGCCAGAATTGCATTCATCAGGAGCGCGGACTACATCGAGAGGCAGGTGCGTGCCTTCAATCCGGAGCCGGACGCCTGGTTCACCCTGGACGGGCAGAAGATTAAGGTACTCGCCTCCCATCTTGATACTGAGATGACAGAGACTGCGGAGAGCGCACCCGGCACCATACTGAGATCAGACGCCGGCGGAATTGCCGTCAAAACGGCCGACGGAACCATTGTCCTTGACGTACTGCAGCTCCCCGGGAAAAAAGCCATGGCTGCAGGGGACATTCTGAACGGGCACCGTGACCTGTTCCGCCCGGGACGGATCATAGAATGAGGATCAGGACTGCCGCAGCTCTCATCCTTAAGAGGATCCTTGAAAACAGGGAGCCTCTTTCCCTCCTTCTCCCCGAATACTCCGAAAAAATCAGCCCGGGATCATACCCCTGGCTGATGGCCGCAGTAGCCGGCACTCTGAGGCACTTCAGCTTCATTTCTGAGGCAGCGGAGGGCCTCATGCGGAAGAGGCCCTCAGGTAGGAGGTCCGCTGTCTATTTTCTCATTCTCTCGGGAATACATGAGCTTCTCTTCATGAACACCGAGGAGTACGCGGCTGTCAGCGAGTCAGTTGAGTCGGCAAGGGAGCTGAAGTTTCCGGAAATGTCCGGCATGGTCAACGGCATCCTCCGCAACATCCTGAGAGAGAAGAAGGAGCTCTCTGCAAAGGCTTTGGAATTCACCGCAGAAGATGAGCTGCCTGGCTGGCTCAGGGAAAGTCTCATAAAGGACTACGGCGCCGAGGCTGCGGCATCATTTGCCGATGACGCCCAGCGCGAGCCGCCTATGTGGGTCAGAATCAACGCGGGCAAGCTCAGCAGGGAGAAATTCAGGGAAGGGCTTGAGTCATGCGGCTCCGGAGAGAAGTCATTCATCGCCCCGTCCGCAGTCCTGCTCTCAAAGCCGCTTCCGGTTGAGCGGCTGCCCTTCTTCAGGGAAGGGCTCGTTACCGTGCAGGACATCTCAGCTCAGAAGTCAGTCTGGTATCTTGCTCCGGAGAATGGCGAGCGCATCCTTGACATGTGCGCCGCGCCCGGAGGCAAAACCTCGGAAATCCTGGAGCTCACCGGAAACACTGCATCAGTAACAGCGCTCGACATCTCAAAGTCAAGAGTGAAGCGCCTCGAGGAGAACCTCAGGAGGCTCTCCATATCTGTCACCTGCCTTGCGGCTGACGCCAGGAGGACTGATGAGTGGTGGGACGGGAAACCGTTCGACCGGGTGCTCCTTGATGCCCCCTGCTCCGGAACCGGCGTTATAAGGCGCCACCCCGACATCAGGTTCATCAGGACGCCTGATGATATTGACAAGCTGGCCGTTTCGCAGAAAGAGCTTATGGACACCGCCTGGAGCGTGCTTAAGCCCGGCGGAGCCCTACTCTACTCAACCTGCTCCGTCATGAAAAAGGAAAATGAGCTGCAGGCTGAGAGCTTCCTTAAGCGCCATCCTGACGCGGCTGCCTCTGAGCTCTGGAGCGGAGGACCGTCCAGTCACCAGGTCCTTCCGGGAGAGGATGACGGCGACGGCTTCTTCTACGCCAGGTTCATAAAGAAGCCTGAGTAGGCGGCGCCATATGAAGATAATAATCATCGGCGCCGGACAGGTTGGCAGCACGCTTACGGAGAAGCTGGTTACCGAAAAGAACGATCTGACGGTCATAGACACTGACAGAAGCCTTCTCGGAATACTCAACGACAAGTATGATCTCAGAACCGTCTGCGGGCTCGGCACTCATCCAGATATCCTGGCGTCAGCCGGCGCTGCCGATGCTGAAATGCTTGTAGCCGTCTCAGAGAGCGACGAGGTGAACATCCTTGCCTGCCAGATCGCTGATACGCTTTTCCATGTCCCGAACAAGATAGCGAGGATCCGCTCAAGGGAGTACATCGAAAGAAGCACAGAGCTCTTCGGAGCCGGCGGTCTCAGCGTCGACAAGGTCATCTCTCCTGAAATGCTCGTGACATCGCAGATTGCGGAGCTCGTCTTCCATCCCGGCACATCCCAGGTTATGGAGTTCTCCAACGGTGAGCTTGCCATCGTCATGGTGAAGGCCTGCTACGGCGGATTCATCGTAGGGAATACCATCTCAGCGGTGAAGAGCACTGAGCTCGACGGCAAAATCAATATAGTCGCCATAATCAGGAACGGGAAGGCCATCAGGCTGAGCCCCGGCACTGTCATAGAGGGCGGGGACGAGGTTTATTTCATCACCCAGGCATCCTACATCGGGCAGTGCGTCGCCGGGCTTGAGCGCATTGAGACGCCCTACCGGCGCATACTCATCATAGGCGGCGGGAACATCGGCGCGGGGCTTGCGAGGAAGCTGCAGACCATGAGCCAGGTCAAGCTTGTCGAGGGAAACAGGGAAAGGGCCGAGAGGCTCTCTGAGGAGCTCGAGAAGACCATGGTCTTCGAGGCAGATCCGACAGACCGGGATTTCCTGGATGACGAGGGGATCTCCAAGACTGATCTGGTGATTGCCGTAACGAGCTCTGATGAGTCAAACATCATGGCCTCATCCCTTGCGAAGAAGCTGGGGGCGAAAAAGTCGATAGCGCTGGTGCAGCGCGAGATTTTCCTCGACCTCATCGATGAGACCAACATTGACATTGCTGTGTCGCCGCAGCAGGTGACCATCTCCGCCCTTCTCTCGAACATCAGGCATGCCGACGTTAAGAATGTCTATTCCCTGAGATCAGGCAACTCAGAGGCAATGGAGATCGTCGCGCACGGCTCAAAGGAATCATCAAACGTCATCGGGAAAAAGGTCAAGGAGCTTGATCTTCCGCAGGGAGTATCGGTCTCAGCAATAATCCGTGACGGTGCGTCCTTTATAATAGCTGATGAGATGACCGTCAAGGACGGCGACCACATCATCATCTTCCTGACCGACAGGACAAGGGTCCGCGAAATCGAAAGGCTGTTCCAGCCCAGCCCGTTCTTCTGAGGCAGACATGCTCAACATCAGATCAATAGTCACGATGCTCGGCCTCATCCTCTCGAAGCTCGCGGTGTTCATGTGGATCCCCATAATCTACTGCTTCTTCACCGCGTCAGAAGGACTCTCCAGGTTCTTCGCCTCGTTCGTCATCACAGAGTCAGTCGCATTCATCCTGACGCACTCGGCAAGGCCCAGGCATTTCTCCCTTTCGATGAGGGACATGTTCATACTGACGAGCTCGGTCTGGATCCTGGGCTGCCTGTTCGGCGCGCTTCCCATCTGGCTCCTTACAAGCCTTGACTTCACCGGAGCTGTCTTCGAGACCATGTCAGGGCTAACAACGATGGGTGCGTCGGTGATTCCGGACGTTGAGTCAGTGCCGAGATCAGTACTCCTCTGGCGCTCAATCCTGCAGTGGATCGGAGGGATCGGATTCATCATCATCGCGATCGCCGTACTCCCCGCAATGAATGTCGGAGGCATGAAGCTCTTCCGCACTGAATTCTCGGAAAGGACCAAGGACACGCCCAGGACCTCGACACTCGCTAAGAACATAGTGCTGACCTACATGACCATAACGCTGCTCTGCGTTCTCTCCTACAGGCTTACCGGCATGCCGGTGTTCGACGCGATAAACCATGCATTCACCACCGTGGCGACCGGAGGGTTCTCGACAAGGAACGCCTCCATCACCGCATTCGGCCCGGCCGCCCAGTGGGTTGCGGTGGTATTCATGCTGCTCTCCGGTCTTCCCTTCATACTTTACGTGAGAAGCTTCAAGTCGATGAGCCCAGAGCTCCTCAATGACAGCCAGGTAAGGACCTTTCTCCGGATATTTATCGCAGCATCAGTGATGCTGGCACTTTGGCTCATTCTCGGAAACGGGCTTGGCGTCAGCGACTCCATCCGCACATCAGCTCTCACCGTAGCGTCGATAATAACTACTACCGGCTACTACACAGGAGACTGGTGGTCATACGGGCCGTTCGCCATCCTGATTATCCTGCTGATCCTGCCAATAGGCGCCTGCTCCGGATCATCTTCGGGCGGGATCAAGATTTTCCGCCTGCAGCTTGCCTATTCCATTTTCAGGATGGAGTGCAGGCCGCTTATTCATCCGAAGTCGGTGATACCGCAGAAATACAACGGGAAGCCGATTGACAGCGAAGTTGTGGGATCGCTTGTTGCCTACGAGTTCAGCTTCATTGCAGTGATGATCCTGAGCTCAGCGGCGCTCTGCGTAATGGGAGTGCCGCTCTCTGAGAGCATAACCGGCACGGTGTCAGCGCTCGCCAATGTCGGACCGGGATTCGGCGGCTCCCTGGGCTCAGGATTCTACGGAGGCATTCCGGATGCCGGCAGAATAATACTGTCTGCCGATATGATGCTGGGGCGCCTTGAGTTCCTGACTGCCCTTGTTCTCCTGTTCCCCTCTTTCTGGAAAGGCTGAGTAGTCAGCCAGACGAGTGCGCCTCTCAGCTGGTCCTGGTACCGCCGACTGTTATGCTGTCAACCTTAAGCGTAGGCTGCCCGAGTCCGACCGGCACCCACTGCCCCGCCTTGCCGCAGCTGCCAAATCCCGGATCGAGCATAAGATCATTGCCGACCATTGACACCTTGCTCATCACCTCCCTGCCGGATCCGATAAGCGTTGCATCCTTTACAGGCTTGGTGATTTTCCCCTTCTCGATGAGATAGGCCTCAGAAGATGTAAAGACAAACTTTCCGGAGGCAGTGTCAACCTGCCCGCCATGGAAGCTGACGGCATAGATGCCGTGATCGACCGATGAGATGATTTCCTCAGGATCAGACTTCCCGGGGAGCATGTAGGTGTTGGTCATGCGGGGGATCGGCATGCAGGAGTAAGATTCCCGCCTGCCGTTCCCGGTGCTTGCCGTCTTCATCAGGCGCGCGTTGAGCTTGTCATACATGAAATTTTTGAGGACGCCGTTCTCAATAAGTACAGTCTTCTGCCCGGGTGTTCCCTCATCGTCAACCGTAAGAGAGCCACGCCTCCCGTCTATCGTTCCGTCATCAAGCACGGTGCAGAGCGGTGATATGACCTGCTCACCGACAAGCCCAGCGAAGGCAGAGGCGTTCTTTCTTATGGCATCGCCCTCCAGCCCGTGGCCGACAGCCTCATGGAGAAGCACCGCAGGCCAGCCATGGCCGAGGACCACTGTCATCTGCCCTGCCGGAGCCGGAACAGCCTCAAGGTTGATAAGCGCAGTCCTTACCGCCTCGCGGCAGAGCCTCATTGCCCTGCTCTCACCATTGATGTCCTCCAGGAAATATGAAAGAGGTCCGCGCGTGCCGGCTGCGGCATAGCCCTCTTCCCTTCTGCCGGACTTTTCGACAACGACATGCACGGTAAGGTTGACCACCGGCCTCACATCTGATGCCAGAGTGCCGTCTGTAGCCATGATGAGAACAGCATCACTGACTGCGCTCAGGGAAATCGTCACACGCTTTACGCAGGAGTCAAGCGCCCTGGTGAAATGATCCATCTCGGTTATGAGCTCGATTTTCTTATCCCTTGCCATAGAGCGGACCGGATTGATTGCCGGATAGAGCTGTCTCGCCTTAACCTGCACAGGAGTCCTGAACTCACCGCTACCCCCGCGTGAGGCAATGCTTCTCGCCGCCCTGACCGACTGCTGCAGCGCCTTGACTGACACCTCATCCGAATACGCCAGGCAGGACTTATCACCGGATACCGTCCTCACTCCCATGCCTGACGCTATATTGTAGGAGCCGTTCTTGACAATGCCTTCCTCCAGGTGCCACCCTTCTGAAGTCCGGTGCTGGAAATACACATCAGCATAGTCCACCGAATTGGAAAAGACTCCGGCAAGACATGACGCTGTTTTCTCAAGATCGAGGTCAGTCGGTGAAAAAATGCGCTTTCTTACCTGTTCAAGGCTCATGGTTCCCTCCAGCGGACAACTAACCGGAGTATTGTAATAACAAACGGAAAAAGCTTGCGGTGCTCCTGTCAAAAAAACGAAAAAATCACCACAAGTCAAGAGAACCACGAAACGACAGGGAACGGAGAACATTCGGGAGCCATTGCGAGGCTTTGCTGCCATACTCCATTTACATGGTAAAATCTGCTCCATCAGATAAACCTAACGCGCAGTTCGCTGGAGGCGCCATGCTGTTCTATCTCATCATAGGACTCTCCAATCTCTTTATTGTCCTCTTCATCACCAGGTGCCTCGCGCAGTTCTTCAATGCAGGAAGATACAGCATACTTGCGGAAATTTTGGGAAGAATCACCGGTCCTGTGATAAGGATGCTTGGCAGGAAGACGATCATGAACGGGAGGCTTAGCCTTTCCGGCGTGGCAGCAGTGCTGATCCTGCTCTTCCTCAAGTACCTGGTGTTTGCCATCGTGTTTCACGTCGGGCTGCCATTCAGCTACTGGCTGCTCAAATTCATACTGGCTGTCCCGCAGATGTGCGCCGCAGCCCTCTTCTGGCTTATGATCGTGCAGATGATCCTGAGCTGGCTCGTCCTTCTTTCGCCGCAGACTTTCCAGGCTCCGGCAAGATTCACCTATGAGCTGGTGGATCCTTTCATCAGGCCAATCAGGAAAGTCATACCGCCGGTATTCATGCTTGATCTTGCCTTCATGGCCGCCATGTTCCTGCTGTTCCTTGCAAACGAGCTCATCTCCTATGGAGTGATATCAGCCTTCGGCGACATCGGATACTTCCTGTGGTCCCCCAACATGATTAATCCCATATGATGATATACGGAAGAATAGCGGCAGCCCTGTTCATCCTGACGTCTGCGGCGTCATCGGCAGATGCCCTTGATAGTTGGTCTGACAGCCAGTCCGGCCTCATGGAAGAAAGCGGCAGCAGCTTCATTGAAAAGGCCGAGGCGAGGCACAGGGCCATGCTGAACAGCTCCCTTCCTGACGTGTTCTATGAAAAAGAGCACATGCTGATGCGTAAGGTCCTGGAAAAGAAATACCAGACATCTCCTGCTCAGGTCATATACCGGGACGAGATCATCAGGAGCCGCGGCGATCATGACAAGGCCGTGCCGGAAAACATCGAGGCAGCGCTGAGGAAGCTTATTCCAGGAACTGAGGCAGTGAGGCTGAAGGAGCTCACTGAAAAGGGAATCACTGCCTTCAGGGCAGGACAGTCAGAAAGCGATATTTTCTCATCAAAGGAATACACCGGAGCTGACGGTGCAGGAAAGTTCCTGATGCAGCAGCTTTTCAGGATGGGCGCTGCCCATGACGACCATCTTGAAAGCACCGAGAGGAAATACGGACAGAGCCTGATGGACTCCGCTGAAGGATACGCGCTGTCCCTTGGACTCACCAAAGCTCAAAGCGTTTTCTTTGCTGAGGCAGCCCGTGAGGCGGCAGCAGGAACTGAGCTCTCTCCCATCGATGACTCAGCATGGCCTGAGCATCTCAAAGAGCTGAGAGACGGCATTACTGAAGAGTTCAAAATGAGGCACGGCGGTCGGAGCATAAGCGAGCTCGAGCGGCAGTACCTCCGGAAATCGGCTGCCCTTATACTCAATGCGGCGCTTGCAGGGGATCAGAGCAGCACCATGCTCATCGACATAGCGGCAATCAACCTGCTGACTAGGCCGTTCTGACAGATCATTTAGCAGGGCGCTGGACAGGGCGAACGCATGAACCCCGCTTCAGTTGGGTCATAGCAGGCCGAGAGCACAGCACAGGCATTCAAGCCCGACCAGCGGATCTTCACAGCGCTGCAT
>ONIT01000067.1 GCA_900317945.1 uncultured Pseudomonadota bacterium | reverse complement strand
CAGGACTGACAATATAAGGCTCTGCGGAAACGTTCTTTCTGTCATCGGGCTTGCTCTCATACTCACTGCAGTCTTTGCTTTAGACAGCAAGAACTTCCCGGGATACAAGGCGCTGCTTCCTGTGATGGGAGCAGTGCTGATGATAGCCGCCGGTAAGGACGCCTTCATCAACAGATACCTGCTCTCGAACCGGTTGATGGTCTGGTTCGGGCTTATCAGCTATCCGCTTTACATCTGGCACTGGCCGTTCCTGTCGTTTGCCTGGATTGTGGGAGGCGAGATGCCGCAGCTCAGTGTGAGAATTGGATGTGTTGTGCTCGCGGTCATCATGTCAGCAGTCACCTATTACTTTGTGGAGCCCAGGCTCAGGTGGGGCAGATATGGCGGCTACAAGGCTGCCGGACTTCTATGCGCCATGATACTTGTTGGCGTTGCAGGCTATTCAGTCGAAAAGCATGACGGGTACACTTTAAGGATGAACGATCCGGATCAGCCATTGATCGATGCCATAAACAGCCAGCAGAACGAGTCCATTCAAAGATGCCTCAGTGTTATCCCAGATTGGAAAAACTCCGCAGAGCAATGCAAATTCCAGCGAAAGCCGGGGAAAAACACTATTGCAATAATCGGTGATTCGCATTCACGTCACCTCTACCCTGGATTGAGCGCCATGGCTCATGAAAATGAAGGAGTTTCGGTATTCGCCTCGCCCTGTGCCGTACCTCTGATCGGTCTGCAGTCGGCAGTAGGTAAATTCCCCCAGTGGTACTACAATGAGCACCTGCTTTCAGAAGCTTTCAGCTACATACTAAGCCACAAGAACATTACTAAAGTGGTTCTTGCGCACAGGCCTGCGTGTTCTCAGATCAGCATAGAGGACAAGCTGAATCCCGGGAATCATAACTTTGAATCAATTCTCCGAGATGGCTTTGTCAGGACATACGATGCTTTGACAAAAGCAGGCAAAGAGATTTACGTAATTCAGGACAGCCCATGCTATCGGGGAGATGAGTGGTCAAAGTGCAAAGCATCCGTTATTCAACGCCCTGTTGCAATTCCATCGTTTTTGAATTCGAGCACGGCTGCTACATGCGAAATAAGTAACTCCATGCTTGTAGACAGGAAAATAACTGACCTCTGGAACAGAATTGCCATGGAATCTTCCAGGACCTATAGAAATGTTCACTTCATAGACCTTGAAAAGCCTTTCTGCAAGGATGGAAAATGCTCTATGCTTGACAGGAAAGCTAACCTGCTCTATATCGACTTGCATCATCTGAATATAAAAGGCTCTTTGTATGCTGCTCCATTTATACTCGACCAGCTCAGAAAATAGGCAAAAGAAATTGGTGACAATGCGTAATGAGAGCCGTCGTATGAATCTCTCGAAGATCAGGCAATAGTCAGATAATCCCGTTACGAAAAAAGCCGGATCTCTCCGGCTTTCTCTAAGAATGGACGCTTTGCAGGGCATCACCCCGCGTGCAGGATTTCCTTCGCGTGCTTCACGCTCTCGTCGGTCGGTACGTCAACGTCCTCAAGGGTATATTTGAGGCCGAGCTTCTCCCATTTGAACTTTCCGAACATGTGGTACGGAAGCACCTCAACCCTGGTTACGTTCTTGAGCTGGCTGACAAACTCATGGATCCCCGTGAGCTGCTCGTCGCTGTCGGTATAGCCGGGAACCAGCACATGCCTGATCCACATTTTTGTCCCGAGCTCATCCATGTGCCTGGCGCAGGCAAGGATGTTCTCGTTCGGGATGCCGGTGAGCTCCTTGTGCTTCGCGGAATCTATGTGCTTGATGTCGAGCATCACGAGATCGGTGCTCTTCATCAGACGGTCGAACGCCGAAAGCCACTCCGGATCGTCATTGAACTGGCCGCCCGCGGTGTCGAGGCAGGTGTTGATGCCGTTCTTCTTCAGGAGCTCGAAGAGCTCCGTGACGAACTCAATCTGCAGGAGCGGCTCGCCGCCGCTCACCGTGACGCCGCCATCAGCTCCCCAGTAGGGCTTGTAGCGGAGCGCCTTATTCATGATGTCCTCGGCGTTCCAGAGCTCCCCTTCCCCGATTTTCCAGGTGTCAGGGTTGTGGCAGTAGCGGCAGCGCATGCGGCAGCCCTGCACGAAGACGACGAAGCGCACCCCGGGCCCGTCAACGGAGCCGAAGGTCTCGAATGAATGGATATGTCCCTGAGTCATTTTGTCTCCTGCAAAAGACAGGTACAGAAAAGGCGCCGCAGCCTTTCGGATACGGCGCCCGGTGTTCTAAGCCTGGCTCTAAAGATTACAGAGTCTTGTGGCAGGTTCTGGCGATAACGTCGAGCTGCTGCTCCTTGGTCAGGTCGATGAACTTGACTGCGTAGCCGGATACGCGGATGGTGAAGTTCGCATACTCAGGCTTCTCAGGATGGTTCATGCAGTCGATCAGCTTCTCGGTGCCGAATACGTTGACGTTGAGGTGGTGTGCACCCTGCGCGAAGTATCCGTCCATGACGTTGACCAGCTTCTCAGCGCGCTCCTTGTCATCGTGGCCGAGAGCGTCAGGGCTCATGGTCTGGGTGTTGGAGATGCCGTCGAGTGCGAACTCGTACGGAATCTTTGCAACACTGTTGAGGGAGGCAAGAAGTCCGCTCTTCTCTGCGCCGTAGGAAGGATTTGCTCCCGGTGAGAGGGGCTCGCCAGCCTTGCGGCCGTCAGGCATGGTGCCGGTAGCCTTGCCGTATACCACGTTGGAGGTAATGGTAAGGATAGAGGTGGTCGGCTCTGCGTTGCGGTAGGTGTGGTGCTTCTTGATCTTGGTGATGAAGGAGCGGAGCAGCGCAACACCGATCTTGTCTGCGCGGTCATCATCGTTGCCGTAGCGGGGGAAGTCGCCCTCAATCTCGAAGTCGACTGCGAGGCCCTGCTCGTTGCGGATGGGCTTGACCTTGGCGTACTTGATTGCGGAGAGCGAGTCAATTACGTGTGAGAAGCCTGCGATGCCGGTAGCGAAGGTGCGGCGTACGTCGGTATCGATGAGAGCCATCTCGGCAGCCTCATAGTAGTACTTGTCGTGCATGTACTGAATGAGGTCCAGGGTGTTGACATAGATGCCAGCGAGCCACTCGAGCATGACGTCGTAGCGCTTCATTACCTCATCGTAGTCGAGGTACTCGGAGGTGATCTTCGGAAGCTCAGGGCCGCACTGAAGTCCCTTCATCTCATCAACGCCGCCGTTGATTGCATAGAGAAGAGCCTTGGCGAGGTTAGCGCGTGCGCCGAAGAACTGCATCTCCTTGCCGGTCTGGGTTGCGGATACGCAGCAGCAGATGGAGTAGTCATCGCCCCATACAGGACGCATTACATCATCGTTCTCGTACTGGATGGAGGAGGTCTTTACGGAAATCTTGGCCGCATACTTGCGGAAGCCCTCAGGGAGCCTCTGGGAGTAAAGAACGGTCAGGTTAGGCTCAGGAGCGGGTCCCATGTTCTCCAGGGTGTGGAGGAAGCGGAAGTCGTTCTTGGTAACCATGTGGCGTCCGTCTCCGCCGAGGCCTGCCATCTCGAGGGTAGCCCATACCGGGTCGCCGGAGAACAGCTGGTTGTAGGAAGGAATACGGGCGAACTTGACCATGCGGAGCTTCATTACGAGGTGGTCGATGAGCTCCTGTGCCTGCTTCTCGGTGAGCTTGCCCTCGTTGAGGTCACGCTGAATGTAGATGTCGAGGAAGGTGGAGACACGGCCGACGGACATTGCAGCGCCGTTCTGGGTCTTGATGGCAGCGAGGTAGCCGAAGTACAGCCACTGAACTGCTTCCTTTGCGTTGTTTGCAGGAGCGCTGATGTCGTAGCCGTAGGACTTGGCCATCTCCTTCATTGCCTTGAGGGCACGGATCTGGTCGGTCAGCTCCTCGCGCTGGCGGATGACGTCATCGGTCATAACGCCGCAGCCGCAGTTGTTGAAGTCAGCCATCTTGTGCTCTACGAGGTAGTCAATACCGTAGAGTGCAACACGGCGGTAGTCGCCGACGATACGTCCGCGGCCGTAGGTATCAGGCAGGCCGGTGAGGATCTTGCACTTGCGTGCCATTCTCATCTCAGGGGTGTACGCATCGTAGACGCCCTGGTTGTGGGTCTTGTGATACTCAGTGAAAATCTTGTGGAACTTGGGGTTCGGGGTATAGCCGTAGGTGGTGCAAGCCTCCTCAGCCATCTTGATTCCGCCGAACGGCATGAATGCACGCTTCAGGGGCTTGTCGGTCTGAAGGCCTACAATCTGCTCCTTGTCCTTAAGGCTCTCATCGATGTAGCCGGGGCCATAAGAAGTGATGGATGAAACAACCTCGGTCTCCATGTCGAGGACACCGCCTTTCGCGCGCTCCTGCTTCTGCAGATCCTGAACCTTGCCCCACAGCTCGGTAGTAGCTTCAGTCGGTCCCTCAAGGAAAGACTCGTCACCGCTGTACTGAGTGTAGTTGTTCTGAATGAAGTCTCTAACATTGACGTCATCCACCCAATGGGTACCACGGAATCCGCGCCACTGTTCTCTCATGACCTTACTCCTATTGTAAAGATAAGACTTTTCTTAACGACTTGCGGCACCTGCCGCCTGGCTTAATTCCCCAAGTGAGAACTGGCGTCTCACCCGGCAGGAATCATTATACGCTTTAATTTCCGGTTAAAAAACCATTTCAGCGAAGATAAAGTGAGATTTAAATCAAATTTTCAGCAAAATCATGGATATTCCGCTGTTTTACGCGTAACTCGATGATTCAGCACATTTTTATGCAGGAACCACTCCGGAGCGTCTGAGCAGCCGACAGCGTGGCTCCGGCGCGCAGGACGCCTGATAATGGGAAGGAAGGCGCTCCAGGGCTTACATAAGAGCGCTTTCTGCGCAGCCGGAGCACTTTACAGACTCTTTACAATATATTGTGTTCCACTTCACCTGAACATCATTATTTTGTGGCAGATCAATTTCCTGCCCTCTGCATTCCGCGCGCCGCCTTATACCTTTTCGCGGAAAATTTCCGGATTATCTTTGGAAAATGTGACCTGCTGTTCATATAAATTCAGCAAAATTTCCAATAGCGCAATTATGGCTCCTATCCAGAAATTACCCGTTGACTTTTACTTATCGTTTTGCTAGCATTAGGAGTTTTGCCTTTCGCTCTCGAGGTCGCTTCCGCCGTTCCATGGCGCGACCTTTAAGAGAAGCAGCATGCCGGGAACCGCGATGATGGCGCAGACATAGTAGAAGCCGGACCAGCCCAGGAGGGCCTGCAGGTAGCCGCAGGCCGCGTTGAAGAAGGTCCGGGGGACCGCGGCGAGCGAGGTGAAGAGCGCGAACTGGAACGCCGTATAGGCGGGATTGGTCTCGCGCGCCAGATACGACGTGAAGGCGCAGGTGCCGAGCCCCACCCCGAAGGCCTCCGCCCCGATGACAAGCGACAGCACCGTCTTCGTCGGGTACATGTCAAGAAGGATGAATATAAGGATGGTGATGAACTGGAAGAGCCCGAACAGCCAGAGCGCGCGGTTTATGCCGATTTTGAGCATCCAGATCCCGCCAAGGAGCGCGCCGATTACCGACATCGGGAGGCTCACCGACTTCGACAGTATCCCTATCGCGGTCCTCGTGAAGCCCTTGTCCAAATAAAAGCGGGTGAGGAGCGAGGTCGCCATGCTGTCCCCGAGCTTGTAGCAGAAGATGAAGAGCAGGACCAGAAGCGCGTGCCTCACGCCCTTCCTGGAGACGAACTCCTTCAAAGGCAGCGACACCGCCTCGCGGAAGGTCCTCTTCCCCGCCGCGATCTGCGGCTCCTTTACGACAAAGAGCGTCGCGAGGAGCCCCGGGATCATGAAGAGCCCCGTTATAAGGTAGACCATGCTCCAGGGGATATGGTCCGCGAGGATGAAGGCAAGGCTCCCCGGCACCAGCTGCGAGAGGCGGTAGAGGTTCACAAAGAGGGAATTCCCGAGCCCCAGCTCGTTGTCCTTCAATATTTCCCTTCTGAGCGCGTCAAGCGCGATGTCCTGCGAGGCGCTCGCCATCGAGACGAGGAAGCACATGGCAGCGGCGAGCGAGACGCCCGAGACGGTGATGCCGGCGAAGGACATTACGCTCTTGGGGTCGATGAGACCCATCATGGTAATAAGGAGGAAGAGCACAGCCTGGGTGATGACGAGCCATCCGCGCCTGCGCCCCATGCCCTTTACCGGAGAGACGCTGTCGAAGAACGGCGCCCAGAGGAACTTCCAGGTATAGGGGAACATCACGAGGGCGAAAAGCCCCAGAGTCTTGATATTGACGTTCTCCGCCGTGAGCCAGGCCTGCACGAGGTTCAGGAGCACATAGAGGGGGAGCCCTGAGGAGAATCCCGTGAGGCAGCAGAGGATCATGCGCCTCGAGAGAAGGATTTCCCGGAAGAAGGAGGCCGTCTTTCCGATGATATCCATCAGAGCGGCCTCTCAGAAGTGAATGTTAGATAAGTGCTCATGAGCGGAAGTTGTTGTACTGCAGGGGCTGCCCGAAATCCTGTCCCCTGAGGAGCGCGATTACTGCCTGCAGATCATCCTTCTTCTTTCCAGTGACGCGCACCGCGTCGCCGTCAATCTGGGCCTGCACCTTGAGCTTGCTGTCCTTGATGGCCTTCACGATCTTCTTTCCCATCTCGCGGTCAATGCCCTCGCGGAGCTTTATGAGCTGCGACCAGGTCTTGCCGGACTGCTCAGGAGTTCCCGTGAAGTCTACGGCGTGCGGATCGATCTTGCGCTTCCCGAGCTTCTCGATAAGGATGTTCATCATCTGCTTGAGCTGGAAGTCGCCCTCGGCCTTCATCATGATCCCGTCATCGTTAAGGCTGAAGGAGGCGTCGACGCCCCTGAAGTCAAACCTGGTGGAGAGCTCGCGGGATGCGTTGTCGACCGCGTTCTTAAGCTCCGGCTTTGAAATCTCTGATACTACGTCAAATGAAGGCATAACAGCTCCAGTAAGATGGGCCGCGGCGCACTGCCGCCGGCCGCATGTTGTATTGTTGTCCGGTATTTTACCAAAGAAGCCCGCACGGGGCACTCAGAGCCGCGGAAGTTCCTGTCCGCGGGAGCTCTCTCTGCCGCGGGCGCTCTTATCCGCGCTGACGCTCTCAGCATGGCCGCTGGCGCTCTCAGATCAGCCGCGGGCGCTCCCTGAGGCGCTGCCCTCGCTCTTCTCTGCGTCTTTGAGGCGCCTTAAGGACCTTTCCTTCCGCACGAACTCAGCGGACTTGAGGAGTATTCCCGCAGAGTCGAGCCCGTAGAGGCGGTAGAGCTCGTCTGATGTACCCTGCCTGATGAACTCGTCAGGGAGCGCGACGGTCCTCACCCTCACCTCATCAGAGACGGTCGCGAGGTGCCTTGCCGTGTACTCCCCGATGCCGCCCGTCTCAACCCCGTCCTCGGCGGTGATGAAGTACCTGACGCCAGCCTTCACGAGAGCCCCCAGGAGCTCCTCATCGAGAGGCTTGATGGAGCGCATGTCGATGACAAAGGCGCCGGTGCCTTTCGCCGCGGCGAGGGCAAAGGGAAGGAGCGCGCCGAAGGCGAGGATGGCGGTATCGGTGCCTGCCCTTCCCGAGAGCGCGATTTTCCCGCGTCCGAGGCGGATCTCATCCTTCAGGCGGTCCTCAAGGACAGGAACTGCGGCCGCCGCGTCAGCACTGAGAGCTTTCGTGAAATCACTGAGCTCAGGCACTGCCGCGTCAGGGGAAATGCCCAGTGTTTTCCTGGCCTCAGAAAGCGCCGTAGTCTCGGCGCTGGGCTCATTCCCCGGGCCCTTCGGATAGCGCACGGCGACCGGGCGCCCCCAGGAGAGCGCCGCGTCAAGCATCGGGCGGAAGTCGCCGATGAGCCCCGGCGCCATGATCACCATGTTCGGAATGGGGAGCAGGAACGAAATGTCGAACACGCCCTGATGCGTGGGACCGTCGGGCCCCACGATGCCGGCGTGGTCAACGGCGATTACGACCGGGAGGTCGGGGAGCGCCACGTCATGCACGATCTGGTCGTAGGCCCTCTGCAGGAAGGTGGAGTAGACGCACACAACGGGCCTCATGCCGCCCGCCGCTAGCCCCGCTGCGAAGGTTACGGAGTGCTGCTCAGCAATCGCCACGTCAAAGTACTGCTTCGGGAACTTCTCCGCGAACTCCCTCATCCCGGAGCCGTCGCGCATCGCGGGCGTGATGGCGCAGAACCTCCTGTCTTTCTTCGCGCTCTCACAGAGGAAGCGTCCGAACACCGAGGCGAAGGTCTCGCGCTTTGAGGCAGAGACGCCCTCCTCCAGGCTGAACTTGGGGACGCCGTGGTACTTCGTAGGATCGTTCTCGGCAGGCTCATAGCCCATGCCCTTCCTCGTTACCACATGGAGGAGCTGCGGCCCGGGGAGGCTACGCATGTTGCGGAGAGTCGTAACAAGGGCCTCCGGATCGTGCCCGTTGACGGGTCCCACGTAGTTGAAGCCGAACTCCTCGAAGAGCGTCCCCGGGAGGATCATGCCCTTGAGGTACTCGTGTCCTTTTATGGCGATGCGCTGCAGGAAGGGGAAGTTCCTGAGGAGATCGCGGCCCCCGCGCACGATGCTGTTGAAGTTGGCGTTCGAGAGGATATAGGAGAGGTACTTCGAGAGCGCCCCGACGGGCTCTGATATAGACATCTCGTTGTCGTTGAGGACCACGAGGAGGTTCTCCCCGAGGCTCCCGGCGTGGTTCAGTGCCTCAAAGGCCATGCCGCCCGTCATGGCGCCATCGCCGATGACGGCGCAGGTCTTCCTGCCCTTTCCCTCGCGCGCGGCGGCGACCGCCATGCCGAGCGCGACGCCGATGGAGGTGCTGGCGTGCCCGACGCTCACGGTGTCATAGGGGCTCTCGCCGCGCCAGGGGAAGGAGTGGAGGCCGCAGAGCTTCCTGATGGTGTCCATAAGCCCGGCGCGGCCCGTCAGGATCTTGTGCGGATAGGCCTGATGCCCAACGTCCCAGACGATGTTGTCAAAGGGAGTGTCGTAGACATAGTGGAGCGCGATGGAGAGCTCCACTACGCCGAGCCCCGAGGCGAGGTGGCCGCTCGTCTGGCTTACGGAGTGGAGAAGGAAGTCCCTGAGCTCCCTCGCGAGCACGGTGAGCTCCTCGATGCTGAGCTTTCTGAGCTCGGCAGGATCTGTTACCCTTGAAAGGAGCGGCCAGGCCTTGGGATCGGGGAGCTTCATCGTCAGTTTCCGCGGGTTACGATGTACTCAGCGAACTCACTAAGGAGCGAGGTGTCGCCCTTCAAAGGCGCGAGAGCGGAGACCGCCTTCTCGTAGACCTTCCTCTCGTAGTCCTTCGCGCCATCGAGACCAAGGAGCGCCGGGAAGGTGCTCTTCTCCAGGTTCTCGTCGGAGTGGGCGGTCTTCCCGAGTATTTCGGTACTGGAGGTTACGTCGAGGATGTCGTCATGGATCTGGAAGGCAAGGCCTATCGCCTCCGAGTACTCCGTGAGCGCCTTCATGGCGGCGCCGTCAAGACTTTCTGACGCGAGCGCGCCCATGCGGACGGCGCAGCGGATGAGCGCCCCGGTCTTGTGGCGGTGGACCTTGAGGAGTCCCTCCAAATCTACCTTATGCCCCTCGGCCTCCAAATCGAGTGCCTGACCGCCGCACATGCCGCGGTAGCCGGAGGCCTCGCCGAGCTCCTGAAGCATTCTGACCTTATTGGAGAGGAGCTTCTCAGGCATCGGATGGCTCGCGAGGATCTCAAAGCCAAGGTTCTGGAGGGCATCGCCCGCGAGTATGCCCAGAGCCTCGCCGAAGGCCTTGTGGACAGTGGGCTGCCCGCGGCGGAGGACATCGTTGTCCATGGCGGGGAGATCGTCATGGATAAGGGAGTAGGCGTGGATGCACTCGATGGCGGCCGCGGGGCCCTCAAGGACTGCCTCATCGGCGCCCAGGAGCTTTCCCGTAACGAAGACGAGGAACGGGCGCACGCGCTTCCCGCCCAATAAAAGCCCGTGGCGCATGGCGGCCTTCAGCTTCGGCTCGACCGAGTCAGGGAGGTTATTGATATGGCTTTCAAGGAGCGCGTCGATGCGCCCGCGGTTTTCCTGCATGTACTCTTTAAGGCTCATCTTCTGCTCCTTTACGCTCCTTGGAACTCTGCGCTGTAGTCAGAGGTGTCCTTCATGGCCTCACTGCCGTCAGGATTCTTCTCCAGGATCCGGACGCGCTGCCTCGCGCTCTCCAGGTACTTCTCCGCGGAGCGGATGAGCCCGACGGACTCCTCATAGACCTTAAGTGACTCGTCGAGGGAGAGCTTCCCGCTCTCGAGGGCTGCGGCCGCGGACTCGATTTTCTGAATGGTTTCCTCAAATGAAAGCTTCCCAGCCATCTTCTTCTCCGGTTAGGGACAGGATCCTATTATAGCGCCGCGTCTGCCATTGCCTCACACTCAGATATGGGCTGTGCCGGCCGGCACGCTGCTTTCCGGGAGCCTTTCCCCTTTTCTGTCAGAGCGGTGATTATATCAGGCGGATAGAAGTTTTCCGTGCTCTTTGTACGATTTATCAAAGATCCTGTAAAATTGCGCAGGTTTTTCTTGGAATTTACGCGAAATGGAAGAAAAGGACATCCCGGGACAGGAAGAGGCAGAGGCTCAGGCTGAGGCGGCTTCGAACGAAGAGACTGCATCCGTCATGGAAGGACAGGCTGAGACAGAGACAGCGGCTGTGGGAAAGGCTCCAGCCGAAGCCGGGGCTGAGTCTGATGCAGAGAAAGGCATCGATGAGTCTAAGTACAGCACCTTCATCATAAAGCTCTTCCCCGAAATTGTCGTAAAGAGCAAGCCGGTGCGCACCCGCATGATCCGCATCCTTACCGGCAACATCCGGAATGTCTTCCAGAACTCCGGCATCAGGGTAAAGGTCCTCGGGAACTGGGACAGGGTCTTCGTCAAGGTGCCGAAGGAGGTCTCAAATGAGACTTCGTCGGACATCCTGTCGCGCATTCCGGGAATACACTCCTTCAGCGAGGTGCTCTCCTTCCCGTACGCGTCGCTTGAGGACATCCTGAGGACCGCCGCCCCGCTTGCGCTTCCTGAAATCACCGGAAAGACCTTCTGCGTGCGCTGCAAGAGGAAAGGACAGGAAACCTTCACCTCGGTCGAGCTTGAGCGTGCTCTCGGGGAGGTACTCTGGGAGAGCGGCAAGAGCGCCGGAGTGAGCCTTAAAAAGCCGCAGATTACGATACATATCGAGGTTGACGGGAAGAAATTCTACCTTCTCAGCAATACCAGGAAAGGAATAGGCGGGTATCCGCTCTCGACACAGGAGGATGTGCTGAGCCTCATCTCGGGAGGCTTCGACTCCGGCGTCTCGAGCTTTGACTTCATCAGGCGCGGAGCGCGCGTGCACTACTGCTTCTTCAACATGGGCGGACGCGAGCATGAGATAGGAGTCCGTGAGGAGGCGCACTTCATCTGGAAGAAGTACGGATCCTCGCACCGCGTGAAGTTCTTCGCCGTGCCGTTTGAGGATGTCGTAGGAGAGATTTTAGAGAAGATTGACCACCACCTGATGGGAGTCGTGCTCAAGCGCATGATGATGCGCGCCGCCGCGAAAATCGCCGAGCGTGAGGGAATAAAGGCCCTCGTAACCGGCGAGAGCGTCGGACAGGTCTCAAGCCAGACCATCACCAACCTCTCGGTGATTGACCGCGTGACGCCAGTACTCATTCTCCGCCCGCTCATCACCATGGACAAGCAGGACATCATCGACAAGTGCCGTGAAATCGGGACCGAGGAGCTCGCGGCCGCCATGCCGGAGTACTGCGGTGTCATATCGCAGAAGCCGACCATCCATGCGGATTTGGGGAGGATCGAGGAGGAGGAGAAGAAGTTCGACTTCTCCATTCTCGACAAGGCGGTCGAGGACTCGCGCTGGACCGACATCAAGGAAATCGGCGAGGCGCCGAAGGGAGCGGAGCCGGAGGTTGAGTATGTCACCGCTGCGGGCGAGGGTGAGGTCGTGCTTGACGTCAGGGCGCCCGACGAGGCGGAGGAGAATCCGCTGAAACTTGAGGGAGCGGAGATTAAGGAGCTCCCCTTCTACAAGATCGCGACGGAGTTCGGGAACCTGGACCAGTCAAAGACCTATCTCCTTTACTGCAGGAACGGAGTGATGAGCAGGCTGCAGGCGCTCATTCTCAAGGAGAGAGGGTTTAAGAACGTCAAGGTGATCAGGATCTGATATCTGTTCTGAGAGTCATTAAAAGGAATGCCGGCCTCGTTGATGGATGGGGTGGCCGGCATCATAGTTTCTACTTCGTCGGATCCGGACCGTATTGATTGCTGCCGTCAGTGCCCTTTGCAAAGCCGATTTTCAGCAAAATATACCCGCTATATAACACCGATCCAGCCCAAACTAACTGCACCAGCCAAACAGGAGTATGGCGCAACTTTGAACTTTTAAGATCAATAACTGCATTAGGATCCAACATTACGTTAGGATCTTTGATAATCAAGAAAGAAATCATGATAGCAAGAGGGAAGCAAACAAATAACCCCATAACCCGAAATTCATCATCAAATGACCAATTAAGATCATGATATCGCCTGGCAAGAATTGATAAATATCCAGAAATAAAAACAATCAAAACAATAACAACTAACACTCCTAACGTTGAAGAGTCAAAATGCTTTGGAAAATTTCCGAAAAACAAAAAACACAGCAGAGACCATATCATCAGCCTGCTCCAAAACTCCGCCACACCAATTCGCCCTTTCATGGTAAACCAGCCGACAGGTGACAGAAGGCTGTATTGCCTGTCACTGTAGTACTTTGGATCAGGAGTGACTGATGAATCTCCGGCGCTATTCTGATCAGGCTGGCTTGCCTGGCTCGTTTCCCCAGCCTG
Organism: uncultured Pseudomonadota bacterium; assembly: GCA_900317945.1. Lineage (GTDB taxonomy): Bacteria > Pseudomonadota > Gammaproteobacteria > Enterobacterales > Succinivibrionaceae > UBA2810. Next base: position 1,611 of record ONIT01000067.1, on the reverse strand, counting down.
AATTTTGTCCAGTGTTTCCTTTGCGAATGGATTGCCATGCTCCGCGGCCTTCCGGTACCACTTCAAAGCCTCAGCTTCATTCCTCGCAACCCCTCTGCCGTTATAGTAAAGCTTGCCAAGCTCGTTCTCGGCATCATTATCACCCTGCTCCGCGGCCTTCTGGAACCATTTTGCGGCCTCAGACTCGTTTTTCTCCACTCCCTGTCCCAAGAGATAAACAAATCCAAGTTTGCACTGAGCCCGTGGATACCCCTGCTCAGCAGACTTTCTGTACCATTTTGCCGCTTCTGCATAGTCCTGCTGTATGCCTTTCCCCTGCCCGTACCCGTAGAATCCAAGACTGAACTGGGCTCCTGCATGTCCAAGATCCGCGGCCTTGCGCCACCACATGACAGCCAGATCGTAGTGTTTGTCCTTGCACACCTCAGAGTCTGAGTTGAAATAGTAAACGTTGCCTACCTCAAACTGCACATCAGGGTCGTCCAAATCCTGCGGTGTATCGTGTCTGCTGCTACCGCATCCGGAATAACCAGGCGATCCTGCTGGTGAGCTGCCGGTATTGTTCTGACCTGCTGATGCAGAATACAGAGCCTGCAGGCATTTTTTCGCCTGATCATCCCCCTGCGCAGCAGCCTTGATCCACCACTTCTCGGCCTCAGCTAAGTCCTTTGCAACACCGAGCCCCTGTGCGTAAAGGCCTGCCAGATTGTACTGGGCATCTACATCGCCCTGCTCAGCAGACTTGAGATACCACCTGGCAGCCTCGAGATAATCCTGCCCGACACCATTGCCGTTGGCGTAAGCAAGACCCAGGCTGTACTGGGATGCGGCAAGCCCCTGATAGGCGGCTCTGCGGTACCACTTCACCGCCTCGGTGTAGTTCTGCGGGACTCCCTGTCCTTTGAAATAAGCATTGCCCAGATTGTGCTCTGCACCGGCAAGGCCCTGCTCCGCGGCCTTGCGGTTCCATCTGGCTGCCTCGGCGTAGTCCTGCGGCACGCCCTGGCCGCTTAAGTAAGCAATGCCCAGATTGAGCGCAGCTCCCGGAAGGTCGCAATCTGCAGCCTTACGCCACCACTTGATGGCCTCAGCAAAATCCTGCTCCACTCCCTGTCCACTGGAATAGGCGCAGCCCAGATCATTCTGCGCCGTTGCATCTCCGCTAAGTGCCAGTAGCAGCAGTTTTTTCGTTTGATTGTCCATTGTCAGACCTTCTGCATTCTTGCATCGTTGAGACAGTTTTCGAAAGCAGGCCGCAAGCCCGGCATCACGCTATTGTCTATGCCATGCCAGATTGAATGAGCCGTTCCGGATGGGATGTCTGCTGTCAAGGCTTGTATGAATTTCAGTTTTCACTGCTCCATTGTCCGATCCGCAGATGTCCGGGCACATCTGCCGGTTCGTTCAAATCAGGACAGAATGTGCCTGTTTTGATTGTAAAAAAAGAAAATAATCCTGTCAAGAAATTTTGTGCCGCGGCGATCCGATATGAATGCCATCTCACATTTTCAGCAGGGCCTACGCACGAACCTCGGCATCCGAGACTGCAATTTTGCAGTACTTGATGATTCCTGTGATCGCAAGTTCGGGATCATCCCGCAGTTTCAGCAT
>ONIT01000004.1 GCA_900317945.1 uncultured Pseudomonadota bacterium | reverse complement strand
CAATTGGGATTAGCCTACTCAAACTGGAAACGCCGTATGCGGATCCGCACGTACGGTGTTGTGAGAGGTGTGATGCTAAAACATCCGCCTACTCGATTTGCCTCTCAGCGGCCTCTGCTGCTTTACGGCGGCTGCTCCTGCACTGCGGGAGCAGGTCAGGAGCTCCTTTGCTTCCACGGGCTTTGCCGCAGCTGATGAACGGCGCTTTTCGTCTCAGTATGTCTGGGATAAGGAAGAAAACTGGCGCTTCAGGGGAATCAGGGTGCAGCAGGGCAATTTTTCAGGGTAGTGAGCCGATAAAATTGTCATGCGCAAGGCAGCTGTCCCTGTCTAATATGAATAATGTGAAAAATGTTACTTTTAATGCTCTTGAGATAGGTTAAACTTTCTGTCATTAGTGGTAAGGTGCTTGACAAAAATGGCTAAACAGAAAAAACCGGAAGGCAAGATAGTAACTACTGAAGAGATTCTGCTGAAGCTCTGCCATTCCGTAACAGGTGTCCTCAGTGAGGCTGCTCATATCCCTGTGTACTACTCACCGATGGCGCAGAAGATTAGCAAAACCTGCCTGCGTCCTGATATCGGCTGCTTTGTTCTCTTTGACGGAGCCTTTTCCGGACTGGTCGTCATAAACCTCACTGCCGAGGCGGCGATGGAGATTTATCACAACTACCTCTCCAGCATGAACATCCCTGATGATGAGCAGGCTCAGGTCTATACCTCGGACGAGGTAGGCAACGTCATGGGCGAGCTGATGAACCAGATCCTCGGAGACTTTACCAAGAAGGTCAGCCAGGAGCTCAAGTCCTCGATCACCCAGAGCCAGCCGAAGATGCTCACCCTCAACAGGCAGGTCAGGATTTCCGTTGACACCAACCTCGATCATCCCCAGGCAAGGCGCGTTTCCTTCTACACCGGAAACAACAACATCTTCTACATGGAGCTTGCCATGGACCATACCGAGTTCATCAAGCTTCAGGACTTTGATGCCGGTGAGGAAGTCAATCCGGATGATCTCATTGAGAGCTATTCAAACGGAGGAAGCCCTGAAGGGGCTCCGGCTGATTCCGGCGCCGGCTCCGCTCCTGCCGCAGGCGATGACGCGGGCGCATCCACCCAGAGCGACGCGGACGACCTGCTTGCCTCACTCGGCCTCTGATCCACGCTGCAGCCTCTCCTGACTGAGGGGCTGTCTTTAATTTTCTTCTGCCTTCCTGTTTTTCCCTCATCTTTCTCAGTCCATGTGCCGTTATCTCTCTTTTTAACTAAATAATCGGCATAAATTGACATGCCAACTTGCCAAAGTTAAATTTTTTTTGATTTCTGTCGCAAATTAATAAGTGACAAGCGGGCCGCGATATAACATAATTCGGACGTGCGATGCCTCGGGCTCGCTTTACTGGAATCGGAAAAATGAAAAACTTTAAGGTTTTTGCACTGGTACTTACAGGGATCCTCGGATCTTTAGCTGTTAGCGCATCAGCGGCTGAAGAGGAAAAAGTTCTTCACATTTACAACTGGAGCGATTACATCGCCCCGGATACCATCGGGAATTTCGAAAAGGAAACCGGCATCAAGGTTACCTATGACCTCTACGACAGCAATGAGGTCCTGGAGGCCAAGATGCTCGCCGGAAATACCGGGTATGATCTTGTCGCACCGGGATCAGATTTCATGGCGAGGCAGATTAAGGCCGGCGTCTACAGGAAGCTGAACAAGGACAACATCCCTAACTGGAAGAACATTTCTCCGGTTCAGCTCAAGCTCCTTGACGCGGTTGATCCGGGCAATCAGTATTCCATCCCCTATGAGATCGGCACCACCGGCATCGGCTACAACGTCGACAAGTTCGAGGCGCTGTTCGGCAAGGGCGCCAAGCCTGACTCATGGGACTACTTCTTCAAGCCTGAGAACATGAAGAAGCTCAGCACCTGCGGCGTCGCAGTGCTGAACGCACCTACCGAGATTATCGCGACAGCCCTCCACTATCTTGGCTACAGCGCGCAGAGCGAGAACATTGATGAGTACAAGGAGGCGAGAAAGCTCCTCCTTACCGTACGTCCGTATATCAACTATTTCCACTCATCGCAGTTCATCAATGATCTCGCGAACGGTGACATCTGCATGGCAATCGGCTGGAGCGGAGACATCCTTCAGGGTTCGGAAAGGGCAAAGGAGGCCAACAACGGCGTCCATGTTGACTATATCGTCCCGAAGGAAGGCGCTCTGATTTTCTATGACATGATGACCATCCCGGCTGACGCTGACCATCCTGAGAATGCCGAGAAGTTCATGAACTACCTGCTGAGGCCAGAGGTCATGGCAAGCATCAGCTCGTATGTCCATTACTTCAACGCTGTTCCTGCGTCAAAGCCCCTTGTTGACAAGGAGACCAGCGAGAACCCCAATATCTTCCTGCCGGATGAGCTTCTCTCCAAGATGTTCATGGTCAAGCCCATGCCTCCGAAGATCACCAAGGAAATCAACAAGATCTGGACCAAGATCAAGTCTACAAGGACCAAGCCTGAATAATCCGTCAGGTGCATGACTATGCAGAGGCCAGGGACTTTCGTAGTTCCTGGCTTTTTTCGTTATTTATTTGAAATACTGCGGCAATCTTGCCGCAGAATGTAAATTTTCCCTTAATTTTCAGTGAAGCTTTTGCGGAAATATTTACATTCACAGGCCTTTTTTTTCTTGCAGTGAAAAGATAATGAGTTATTATCAGCGCAAAATGAGCGGCGGTGTAGTTTACTGCTTCCGTTCTGGTCTGGGTTTTTAACTTGCGGCGCTCTGAGACGCCGCTTGCGTACATTTTGTCCTGGAGGAACTTTAGAAAAATGCTGGAGCATAAGGACGGTCAGCAGAAGAAGGAGGTCAAACCCCCGCTTCTTGTCATCAAGAATCTGTCAAAAAGCTATATTCCCGGCGTGCTTGCCGTGGATGATGTCAACCTGACAGTCAACAAGGGAGAGATATTCGCTCTACTTGGATCATCAGGCTGCGGAAAGTCAACGCTTCTCAGAATGCTTGCCGGATTCGAAAAGCCGACAAGCGGCAAGATTATCCTTGACGGGCAGGATCTCTCCAACGTCCCTCCGTACAAGAGGCCTGTGAACATGATGTTCCAGTCCTATGCCCTTTTCCCCCATATGACCGTGTGGAACAATATCGCCTTCGGACTCAAGCAGAAGCATATGCCGAAGGACGAGATTAAGGAAAACGTTGAGCAGATGCTCGCCCTGGTCCACATGGAAGAATACGCAGACAGGAAGCCGCACCAGCTTTCAGGCGGACAGCGCCAGCGCGTGGCCCTTGCAAGATCGCTTGCCACCCACCCGAAGCTCCTGCTCCTTGATGAGCCGATGGGCGCGCTCGACAAGAAGCTCAGGACCAAAATGCAGCTCGAGCTCGTTGACATCATCGAGAAGGTTGGCGTTACCTGCATCATGGTTACCCATGACCAGCAGGAGGCTATGACCATGGCTGAGCGCGTCGCGATCATGGACTGCGGCGAGTTCCTGCAGGTCGGAGATCCTGAGGAAATTTACGAGAACCCCAACTGCCGCTTCACCGCCGAGTTCATCGGCTCTGTCAATCTGTTTGACGGAGTGCTCGGCGAGAACGGCAGCGACTTCATGTATGTCGAGTGCCCGGCGCTGCAGAACAAAATCTATATTGACGCAGGAGCGGCAATTGCCGACGGCATGAAGCTCTCTGTGGCGATCCGTCCCGAGAAGATCACTCTTTCAAAGGAAAAGCCCCAGCAGGAGTGCAACTTTGAGGAGGGTATCGTTGACAACATCGCCTACATGGGCGACGTCTCAATTTACCTCATCAAGCTTCAGAGCGGCATGATTGTCCGCACCACTCTGCCCAATGTCGACAGATTCCGCAAGAACCAGCCGACCTGGGACGACAAGGTATTCATCAGCTGGGAACCTGATTCCTGCATTGTCCTTACCATTTAAGGGAAAGTGCGCATGAAACTTAAGACTAGCCGCCTGAGAAGACTTCATTTTCGGGGGAGCAGCTGTGTCATTGGCGCTCCGTATCTGTGGACAATCCTGTTTTTCTTCGTCCCGTTCCTGATTATCTTCAAGATAAGCTTTGCTGACGTCTCTGACACGTCGCAGCCGCCGTACTCGGATCTCTCCGCGTATGAGGACAATCATGTCAGCATATCGCTGAATGTAGGCAACTACCTTGATCTGTTCAGGTGCGAGGACGAGGAGGACTGCAACGTTTGGAAGATTGACTACAGCTTCCTGAACTTTGAGTCTGTCGGGCTCAATTTAAGGGACAGCCTAAAGGGTTTCTTTGACGCGATCAGCACCGAGTTCCACGTTACTATTTACATCGAGGCCTTCTGGAACTCGGTGAAGATAGCGGCGGTATCAACGCTTATATGCCTTCTTATCGGTTACCCGATGGCCTGGTCGATAGCACATTCCTCGCAGGCAATGCGCAGCGTGCTGCTGATGCTTGTCATCCTGCCCAGCTGGACCTCGTTCCTCATCAGGGTCTACGCCTGGATAGGGCTGCTGAAGCCAAACGGGACAATCAACAATGTCCTGATGTGGTTCGGTATCATACATGAGCCTCTCAATATGATGCACACCAGCTTCGCTGTCTATGTCGGTGTCGTCTACGCGTACCTGCCCTTCATGATCATGCCGCTCTACACGGCTATCTCAAGGGTTGACAACTCGCTCATCGAGGCCGCGGAGGATCTCGGGGCTAAGCCGTTTACCATTCTCACCAAAGTGCTGCTTCCTCTTACCTCAGGCGGCATGATCGCAGGCTCCATGCTGGTGTTCATTCCTGCGGTAGGCGAGTACATTATCCCGGAGCTTCTCGGCGGTCCGTACAACATCCTTATCGGACAGCAGCTCTGGATAGACTTCTCCAACAACCACGACTGGCCGAAGGCTGCGGCAATAGCAGTTGCCATGCTGATGTTCCTTCTTGTTCCCATAATCTGGTACTTTAAGCAGCAGAAAAATGAGGGGGTTTCAAAATGAGCAGCCCTGCACCTGAAGTAAAGTCGGTCTGGAGACTGGTAATCCTTGCACTGGGATTCTTTTTCCTGTACATGCCGATCATTGTGCTGATCGTCTATTCATTCAATGACTCCCAGCTGGTAACCGTATGGTCCAAGTTCTCGCTGCGCTGGTACAAGGAGCTTTTTGTCGGAGTGCAGCAGCAGAGCGAGGCGATAAGATCCGGAGTCCTGCTCTCGCTGACCATCGGATTCTTCTCGGCATCGTTCGCTGTTGTCCTCGGGACTGTTTCGGCCTTTGTCCTCACGAGGTTCGAGTCGTTCAGGACAAAGACGCTCTTCTCGTTCCTAACCACAGCGCCGATGGTGCTTCCTGATGTCATCATCGGACTTGCCCTCATGCTGCTTTTCGTAGCGCTTGAGAACATGACCGGTGGTCTCTATGACTGGCTCAATGGGATGAAGGTTGAGGAGGGCTCGCTCTGGAGCGGCATCCACGGGGCGCTGACCTACCTGGCGTCAAAGATCGCGGGCTGGCCGGAGAAGGGCGCCTTCACCATCTGGCTCGCGATGGTTACCCTTACCTCGGCCTATGTCTCGGTCGTCGTCAGGACCAGGCTTCAGGAACTGGACACCAGCATCGAGGAGGCTGCCATGGATCTTGGCGCCACTCCGCTGAAGACGTTTTTCGTGATTACCATTCCGTCGCTGTTTCCGGCGATTCTCTCCGGATGGCTGCTGGCCTTCACGATTTCCATGGATGATGTGGTCATTACCCAGTTTGTTTCCGGACCAGGTGCAAAGACGCTGCCGATTGTGGTTTTCTCAAGCGTCAGAAGAGGCGTAAGCCCGACCATCAATGCCCTTGCCTCGATAATCGTCCTGGTTGTCTCGGTCTGCACATTCATTGTCTGGTACACCATGCACCGGAAGGACAAGAAGCGCCAGCGCGAGTACGGCATGCTGTCCCAGAAGCAAAAGAGGCAGTAAGCCGCCTGCAGGCGCCTATGAGAGCGCCTGCTTTTCCCCCTGGCTGCCTCGCTGTGCCGCATCATGCGGCACTTTTTCGCCGAGCCCCTGCATATGGACCATGTGTCCTGCTGCAGGGGCTTTTCTTTGCCCGGATCCTGCGTGGGCTGAGCGATCCTGACCTGATATTCCCATTGATAAACCTGTTTTTATGAATTATTATTCTGTAATGTAAGGCTAACAATACTGATATGTTTGATTTTCTCAAGTCTCTGACAGCCGATTCCATATATGAGGCGCTGATTCTCCGGCAGGTGAAGGTTGCCCATGTCAACGAGGGCAGGATCCGCTTTGTCTATGAAGGCCTTAAGAAAGATGACGGGATATACCGGAGCATCTGCGATGCGCTCGATGCCGAGGAGGGCATCACTGACTGGAACGTCAACCGGGTGACAGGAAGCATCACCGTATTCTACGACAGGGCAAAGGTCAGGAAGGGATCGCTTTTTGACAGGCTGATCGAAAGCGCTTTCCGGATATACAGGAAGAATAAATAATGACTACAAACGGAGTACCGGGATTTTCCGAGGGATACAGGCTCGGACAGGCGTTCGCCGACATGATGTTCTCAAACCGCGGAATGGTGATTGCGCACCGAATCCCGGGAAGACGCCGCTACAGCTGCGAAGCTATAAAGGGACGCCCGGAGATCTGCTCGCGCATAGAGGATCTTCTTCTAGGGCTTGACGGCTTTGACAGCGTCAGGGTCTCTCCTGTTACCGGTTCCGTAATTGCGGAGTATTCGGTTCCTGAGGAGACCGCGGATCTGGTCTTTGACGCTCTGTCCCATGCCGTCGCCGGAAAGCACGCGCTCCAGGAGCAGACTTTAATACCTACAGGAATTGTTACCGCAGGCGACAACATCTACGATATCTTCCGCGGTCTCAAGAAGAGCCTGCTGACCTTCTTTGATCATACCGGGCCGGCTTTTATCACCAGAATTGCAGGTTTCGCGCTTCTTGCCTATGGAATCAACCGGGTAGTGTTCCAGGGCGAGAGGCCGTCCGGAACGCAGATCCTCTTCTGGGGACTGGCGCTCCTTCTTCGTCCAACCCATCTTGAGATAAAGGATTTTACCAAGCCGGCCTCCAGGCTTATAAGAAAGGCCCGTGCCGTCGGAGGTCGCTGAAATGCCTGAATGCAGGACTTATTCGGTATTGATTGGCTCAGCTCCTGAAGGGAAGGCCGCGCTTCTTGCGGAGGCAAGGGCAAGGGCCATCCCTCATGTAAGAGGGGCGCTTATCACGGGTGACAGGTTAAAGATCACTGTGGATGCCGGCTCTGCCGGCGGGATTGCCGCAATCGCGTCAGAAGTGCGCAGAATCTTTGCACCGCGCAGCCTTCCCGCTGCGGCGCCGCGAGCCGGAAGAATCGTTAAAGCGCCGCGTGCCTCAGCTGCTGAGATGAAGTCCCAGGAGCAGAGGCCGTCCTCAGATGCTGATGACTTCGAGAAGGAATTCAGGGGACACAGGCGCAGCGCCATAATTTCCCTCGTCTGCTTCGGGGCGTTCCTCGGGCTCAAGTACCTGGCTCCTCAGGTCTACGCGTCCACCGGCCTTATCAGGAGCGCAGCAGTGCTGCTGATGTCTACGGAGCTTTTCAGGAGCGGCATCGCCGGGGCAGTGAAAGAGAGAAGACCGAATGCGGACACGCTGACTGTAACTGCAGTCACCGCGTCTGTCCTTGCCGGGAAGCCGGAGTCCAGCCTCACTCTCCTTGCGATATCCAATTTTTCCGAGATGCTTACCTCTCTTGCCGCCAGGCGCGCAAGGACCAATATCAGCCGCCTTGTCGGGCTTAATGTCAGGGACGTCTGGATCCGCGAGAACAGCATTGAGAAAAAGGTACCGCTGAAGTCAGTGAGGCCCGGCATGACCGTCCTGGTGTTCACCGGCGAGAAGATCCCGGTGGACGGAACCGTAATCGAGGGAATGGCGGCAGTTGATCAGGCTGCGCTTACCGGTGAGTCGCGCCCGGCTGACAAGAAGCCGGGAGACAGGGCATTTGCCGGAAGCGTCGTCATGCTCGGCAATCTTGCGATAAGGGCTGACAGGGTCGGCGATGACACCTCGCTTTCGAGGATCATCCACATGGTCGAGGATGCCAACAAGACCAGGGCGCCGGTGCAGAACTATGCCGATCATATGGCATCAATGCTTGTGCCAGTCTCGTTCATTGGGGCTCTCGTGGTCTATCTTGCGACCCGGGACATTTCGCGCGTCCTAAACATGCTCTTCATCGACTTCTCCTGCGGGCTCAAGCTCTCGACCGCAACGGCGATATCAGCCGCCATCAGCCGCTGTGCCCGCTCCGGAATACTGATAAAGGGCGGATCGTTCATTGAGGCCGCGGCTGGCGTGAACTCTGTCGTCCTCGACAAGACCGGAACAATTACCAACGGACGCCCTGAGGTGGTCAACATAACAGCTGCCGAAGGCATCTCCTCGGAGACCGTGCTTATGGCTGCCGCCTCAGCAGAGGTTCACTCTACACATCCTCTTGCCATCTCAGTACTTGACGAGGTTAAGAAGCAGGGGCTCGAAATCCCTGGGCACACTGAGGCTGAGACCGTAATAGGCCGCGGCATCAGGGCAGAGGTGGAGGCGTTTGACGGCTTCAGCGGCGGCGAGGTCCTTGTCGGCTCGCTTGCCTTCATGAAGGAGAACTCGGTAACGGGAGTCCTGGAACCTGAGAAGCTGAGCCCTGCCGCGAGCGTCATATACGTTTCTGGGGCCGGGAAGTTCATGGGAGCCCTTGAGATCTCCGATTCCGTAAGGGGCGATTTCAGAAGGGCAATCAACCGCCTGCGCTATCAGGGCGTTGAGGAGATCATGATGCTTACCGGTGACAACCGTGAGGCTGCCGCCGCCATTGCGTCATCTCTCGGTCTCGACGGCTATGAGGCAGAAGTGCTGCCAGAGGACAAGGCCAATATCGTCAACCGCGTGAAGAGCAAGGGCGTAACGCTGATGTGCGGAGACGGAATAAATGACGCTCCCGCGCTTGCCTACGCCGACATCGGCGTGGCGATGGGCAAGGGGTGCACTGACACCGCGATGGAGACAGCAGATGTCACGATCAATTCTGACGATCCGCTGAAGCTTCCAGAGTTTGTCAGCATCGGCAAAAAGACGATGGGCATCGTCCATTTCAATTTCGGCGTGACTATTGTGGTGAATTCCATAGCCATGACGCTCGGCGCCATGGGCATGATTACGCCGCTCCTCGCGACGCTTGTACACAACGCATCTACTCTGGGCGTTGTGCTCAACAGCTCGAGGATACTTGTTTCAAAGGACAGGAACTACCGGCGCCTGCCGCGTCTCGGCAGGCTTCCGGCAGCTAATACAGATGCGGAATATTCCAGATCCGCGCAGACAGGAGAGTGAAAATGGCATTTTTTACCAAAGGAATTGTAATCAGCTTCGTAGCAGGCATCGCGGCCGGCGTAATCGGCTCACGCCTCTATGAGAGCCACAAGGGCCAGATCGAGTCAGGCCTTGGCTCGCTCAGGAACCGTTTTGCCGCAAACGGACTTGTTGAGGACAGCGACAGCGCCGCAGAGGAAGACAGCGTCACTCTTGAGGAGCTTGAGAAGCAGAAGGAGCACCTTGAGGATCTTATTGCTGATCAGCAGGCCAAGGCCGGTGCAGCATCGTCAGGGGCTGCTGCCAGCTGAAAGCGGCCTTGTCAGGCAGTGAGCAGTGTTAGGCAGAGGGCGGCGAGAGCTGCTCCCTGCCTTTTTCGCTGAGTACAGTGTGAGAGCTGATCCAGCTGCGATTCGATACGCCTGCTGCTGCCGGTCGGATCTGATAAAGAAAAAGGGCACCGTACGGTGCCCTTTGCCTTAACGGGTCATGCAGATAAGCTTACAGCATGTAATTCTCAGGAAGCGGCAGCTGGGCTACTCCTGACTTTACGGCAGCCTCTGCAACGGCACGCGCAATCTTCTTGAGGAGCCTTGGATCCATCGGCTTCGGAATGATGTAGTGCGGTCCGAACTCGAGATGGCTCTCTCCGGAGGCGGTAAGAACCTCAGGCGGGATATTGGGATCCTTGGCAACTTCCCTGATTGCTCTGACAGCTGCCTTGATCATGTCAAGGTTGATGTCCTTTGCCCTTACATCGAGCGCTCCGCGGAACAGGTAAGGGAAGCAGAGAAGATTGTTGATCTGGTTAGGGTAGTCGGAGCGGCCGGTTGCCATGATGATGTCCGGGCGGCAGCGCCTTACGATCTCAGGATGAATCTCAGGCTCAGGGTTCGAGCAGGCGAAGATGATAGCCTTGGGAGCCATGCCCATGACTTCCTCTTCGGTAACTACGTTGGGTCCGGAGACGCCTACCAGGATGTCGGCGTCCTTAAGGGCCTCGGCAAGGGTGGTAGCGCCGGAGTCATTGATGAACTCCGCCTTCCTTCCTGTCAGATCATACCTCTTGGAGGTGATTACGCCGTGGCGGTCGCAGACGTACAGGTTCTCCTTCTTGGCTCCGCACTGAGTAAGCAGATCCATGCAGGCGATGCCGGCTGCACCGGCGCCGACGCAGACGATCTTGCAATCCTCAAGCTTCTTGCCCTGCAGCTCGCAGGCATTGAGCATTCCGGCAGTGGTGATGATCGCAGTGCCGTGCTGGTCATCATGGAATACCGGGATCTTGCAGATTTTCTTGAGCTTCGTCTCGATCTCAAAGCACTCAGGAGCCTTGATGTCTTCCAGGTTGATTCCGCCGAAGCTGTCAGCGATGTTTGCGACAGTGCGGACAAAGTCATCGATGCCCTCATGCTTTACTTCAATATCGATGGCATCAATATTGGCAAAACGCTTGAATAGCAGGGCCTTTCCTTCCATTACAGGCTTTGATGCCAGGGGGCCGAGCGCTCCGAGTCCGAGAATTGCGGTTCCGTCGGAGATGACTGCTACGGAATTGCCCTTTGAGGTGTAGCGGTATGCAGCATCGACATCCTTGTAAATCTCACGGCAGGGCTGTGCAACTCCAGGGCTGTACGCGAGGGTGAGATCGTAGGCTGTGTCTGCAGGCTTGGTCAGCTTGATCGCGATCTTTCCGGGGTACGGCTTCTCGTGGTATTCAAGCGATTTTTGATAGATATCTTCCTGAGCCATTGTTTTGCTCCTTGTTATATTAGTACAGAGAGTTTCATAAAGGCTGAAACACCAGACTGCGGCGGAGCCATGCTCCGTCCTGGTCTGCAGCTGACTGTACTCCCAGCTGTTAATATAGGATTATCGCGCGATATTTTCTAGGATCTCTCTCTCCTTTTTCTATTCGATTTGTTAACAGACTGGTAAAAATTCTGCAAAGCACTGGAGCCATGCTTGCGCCTGGAAATATCAGGGAGCGGACTGAGGGCCGGCCTGGCTGAATGACTGGGGAAGAAAGGATGATGGATGGCTGACAGACAGGGCTGCTGCTCTGGAAATAAAAAACGCCGTTCTGGTGAACGGCGTCTGCTGACATGAATACCAGGAGGTATTACTTGTCTGCCTTCTTGGCTCCGGTCTTCTTTGCAAAGACACCGAAACGCTTGTTGAAGCGCTCAACGCGTCCACCGGTATCAACGATCTTCTGCTTGCCGGTGTAGAACGGATGGCACTTTGAACATACATCGATCTGGAAGTCGTGGCATGCAGTGCTGCGTACTTCAAACTCGTTTCCGCAAGAGCACTTGACCTTTACCAGCTCGTACTTGGGATGAATTCCTTCTTTCATTTTACTCTCCGGTGCGTCGCCGTCAGGTCATCTTCCTGATACCACGCATACTCACAAAAAAACAAATTCAATATTATATATATGATACAGGTTTAAATCAAGCATGAAGTTTCAATTCAGGCCCATGCAGCAGGGCATTTCTGCGCCTTGTGCGTCCAGGCTTTTCAAAAATCTGTCCTGCAGTCCGGTAAGGATCCCGGAATTTTGCGATAATAGCGGCTCAGCAGCAAGTTTGCACTGTTTCTTTGCCGGTGCCCCTTACGGGCCAGACCGGCAGCATCAATGGAGTCTATAGCAATGCCTAAAGTTCTCATCACCGGCGCAGGCGGACAGGTCGGATACAAGCTCACGGCCCTTGCAGGGAAGAGCGGCTTCAGCGTTTTTGCCGCAGGGCATGCGGATCTTGACATTACCGACAGAAGCCAGGTAAACAGTGCAGTAGCACGGGAGCTTCCTGACGTGATCATCAACGCTGCCGCCTACACTGCCGTTGACAGGGCTGAGAGCGACCGCGAGGCGGCATATGAGCTCAACTGCCGCGGGGCCGGATTCCTTGCTGAGGCAGCGCATAAGGCGCGCATTCCGCTCCTCCATATCTCCACGGACTATGTATATCCCGGAAAAGGGACTGAGCCTGAGAAGGAGGATGATCCTACCGCTCCTTCCAATGTTTACGGGCAGACCAAGCTCGACGGTGAGAAGGCTGCCCTTGATGCCTGCGAGAGAACCATTGTCATGCGCACTGCATGGGTTTTCTGCGAGCATGGGAACAATTTCATAAAGACTATGCTGAGGCTCGGGAAGACTCACCCTGAGCTCAGGGTGGTAGACGATCAGATAGGCGGTCCCACCTACGCAGGAGACATCGCTGAGTCGCTCCTGAGAATGGCATCTTCCGTTCTGGGGTGCTCTGATTTCACTGAATATGGCATTTACAACTACTGCGGCAGCCCGTTTGTCAGCTGGCGTGAGTTTGCCGAGGCAATTTTCAGCGGGGCAGCAGAGCAGGGAATCCTCAAGGAGAAGGTCAGGGTAACGCCTATCCCGTCGTCTGCGTATCCTACTCCTGCGGTACGCCCGCTCAACTCGAGGCTTTCCATGGAGAAAATCGGCAGGGTCTTCGGGATAAGCCCTTCCGACTGGAAGGCTGCTCTCAGGGATCTAAGCGGCTACGCTCCGTCCTGAGACGGCAGAAAATTTTCAAGCGCATGATTCTGTAGGGGAAAAAGTTTATTTCTGTGAGGCGTGTCTAATTCGCTTGCAAAGTGCAGAACAGATCACTATAATATTCGAACCCGTTTTTCGCGGGAAGGGGAGCCTGCTGTTAAAGGCAGGCGACTGAACCCTTTTTCTAAGGAAATATTTTTTAAATGGCTAAGAAAGTTTCAGCTTATATCAAGCTGCAGGTAAAGGCAGGCTCTGCCAATCCTGCTCCTCCGGTCGGACCGGCTCTCGGTCAGCATGGCGTGAACATCATGGAGTTCTGCAAGGCATTCAATGCCCAGACCTCCAATTTTGAGAAGGGTGCACCTATCCCTGTAATCATCACTGTCTATGCAGACCGTTCCTTCACCTTCGTTCTGAAGACCCCTCCTGCAACCTTCCTCCTGAAGAAGGCTGCCGGAATCACCAGCGGTTCTTCAAATGCGCTTAAGACCAAGGTTGGTTCAGTAACTCACGCTCAGCTGCTTGAGATTGCCAAGACCAAGGAACCTGATCTTACCGGAGCTGATGCAGAAGCTATGGCCCGTACCATCGCAGGCTCAGCACGTTCCATGGGCCTCGAGGTAAAGGACTAAAGAATGGCTAAAATTTCTAAGCGCATGCGCGCTCTTTATGAGAAGGTTGACACTTCCAAGCTTTACACCGCTGATGAGGCTGTAAATCTTGTCAAGGACATCGCCACCGCCAAGTTCGTTGAAAGCGTTGACGTTTCTATCAACCTCGGAATCGACCCGAAGAAGTCTGACCAGAATGTCCGCGGAGCAATCGTTCTTCCTCACGGAAGCGGCCGCAAGGTACGCGTCTGCGTATTCACCCAGGGTGAGAACGCTGAGGCTGCCAAGGCAGCCGGCGCAGAGTTCGTCGGAATGCAGGAGCTTGCTGCAGAGATCAAGAATGGCATGATGGACTTCGACGTCGTCATCGCCTCCCCTGATGCAATGCGTGTTGTCGGACAGCTCGGTCAGATCCTCGGACCCAGAGGCCTCATGCCTAACCCGAAGGTCGGCACCGTAACCCGTGACGTTGCCCAGGCAGTCAAGAACGCCAAGGCAGGTCAGGTTGCATACCGCAATGACAAGTCTGCTATTGTCCATACCACCATCGGCCTTGCCAACTTCCCGGCAGCTGATCTGAAGGACAACCTTGCAGCTCTCATTTCGGCTATCCGCAAGGCTAAGCCCGCTACCTCCAAGGGTGTGTTCCTTAAAAAGATCAACCTCAGCACCACTATGGGTGTCGGCGTCAATGTTGACCCGGCTTCCATTGCTGACAGGTAATTGATTATGCGGGGCGGCTTGCCGTCCCGTTTGGTTGGGGTTTCGGCCCTAGTCAAAGACCGCAGGCGGGAAACCTTAATGTTACCTGCGTAGACGGTTCCGAACTTCAGCAGGAAGTTTTTCTTCTTCTGGATGATGGATACCGGAATTTCCTTCCCTCCGGGGGAGGATTGTTAGCCGGCGCAAGCCGGATTTTCCAGGAGTTTAAGCCAATGGCATTAAATTTAACTGACAAACAGAAGATCGTTGCGGAAGTCAGTGAACAGGCCAAAGGCGCTCTGTCGGCAGTTGTTGCAGATTCCTGCGGAATCACAGCAACCAAGATGGATGCACTGCGTAAGGCCAGCCGTGAGGCTGGTGTCTATGTGCGCATTGTACGCAACACTCTCCTCAAGAGAGCCGTTGAAGGTACTGAATTTGCGTGCATGGACGACGTATTTGCAGGTCCTACCCTTATTGCCTTCTCTATGAAGCATCCTGGCGCCGCAGCCAGAATCTTCAAGGAATTCGCTAAGAAGGAAGATAAGTTTAAGGTTAAGGGCTGCGCCTATGAGGGTGAGTTTATTCCCGCAGATCAGCTTGATGTTCTCGCATCGCTTCCTACTTTCGAGGAAGGCGTTGCCCAGATCATGGCCGTTCTCAAGGAAGCAGCAGCAGGCAGGCTGGTACGTACCATCGCTGCAGTTGCAGAGAAGAAAGAGACCGAGGCTCCGGCAGAAGCAGCTGCTCCCGCCGCAGAGGCAGCTCCGGCTGTTTAACCGCTTTCTTTCACCCGAGTTTTTTGTTTTCAACTGACAATTTTATTTCGACAGGATTTGACTGTTATGACTAAAGAAGAAATTATTGACGCTATTGCCAACATGTCTGTTAAGGACATCGTAGAGCTCGTTAAGGCAATGGAGGAGAAGTTTGGTGTTTCCGCTGCTGCTGCCGCTGCTGCTCCTGCAGCCGCTGCCGGCCCCGCAGAGGAGAAGACCGAGTTCACCGTTGTACTCAAGAGCTTCGGTGCCAAGAAGATCGACGTCATCAAGGCTGTTCGTGCTGCTACCGGCCTCGGCCTCAAGGAAGCCAAGACCCTCGTTGAGTCTGCTCCCTGCAACGTCAAGGAGAACATCGCCAAGGCTGATGCTGAGGCTCTCCAGAAGGCACTCGTTGACGCCGGCGCAGAAGTTGAGCTCAAGTAATTTCATCGGCGGTTTTTAACCGCCTGTATCCAGCAGGCTGGCGGCCCTTGGCGGCTGCTGGCCTTTTTGTGTTAAATGCAGCGGAATGACAGGACAGTCATTCCAGTGTGTTTCGAGGCTGTCCCGGTGATGTTTCTGCCGGACAGCACGCAGGCAGTTTTCAGCACCGTGCGGATCCGCCTCTGTCTGCGGCCTGTGAGACATCAGTTCGATAATCTGTTACCCGAGGGACCATGGTTTACTCTTTTACTGAAAAAAAACGAATTCGTAAGGACTTCGGAAAGCATGCCCAGGTTATGGAAATCCCCTACCTGCTTTCCATCCAGGTTGACTCATACAAACAGTTCCTGGAGTCAGATCCCAATGGTGAATACGGTCTGGAGGCAGCCTTCAGAAGCCTGTTCCCGGTAAAGTCAGAGAAGGGCAGCGCTCAGCTTCAGTACGTAAGCTACAAGATGGATGAGCCGAAGTTCACCGTCCGCGAGTGCCAGATCCGCGAGAAGACCTATGCGGCATCCCTTCATGCCAAGATGCGCCTTGCCATCTATGACAAGGATGACTCCTCCAAGCCCAAGGAAATCAAGGAAGAGGACGTCTATCTCGGCGATATTCCCCTGATGTCTGAAAACGGCACGTTCATATTCAACGGAACCGAGCGTGTAATCGTCTCACAGCTTCACAGAAGCCCCGGCGTGTTCTTTGACCAGGACAAGGCCAAGACCCACTCCACCGGAAAGAAGCTCTATACCGCGCGCATCATCCCCTACCGCGGCTCATGGCTCGACTTCGAGTTTGACGTAAAGGACCTCCTCTACGTGCGCATCGACAGGCGCCGCAAGCTCTTCGCTACTGTCCTTCTCCATGCCCTCGGCTACAGCAACGAGGAGATCCTCAAGCTGTTCTTCGAGCCTCAGAAGGTCAGGTTCACTGATGATCCGGATGTCGCGCAGCTCGAGGTCAGCGTTGATCACCTCCGCAACCTTAAGCTCGACTTCGATGTAACAGTCGACGGCGAGACCATTGTCGAGAAGAACCACCCTCTGACTCCTCGCTACGCGAAGAAGATCATGAAGGCCCTCGACAAGGCAGGAAAGGGCAGCTTCATTGACATCCCCCTGACTGCAGGTGACGCAGAGGGCGAGAAGGATGTCAAGAACGATGATGCCGGCAACCGCCTGCAGAACAAGCGCCTCTATGCCGATGTCCATGATCCCAAGACCGGCGAGCTGATTGAGGGCTGCACCGCCAACACCAAGCTCACCAGGGATATCATCAACAAGCTGCGTGAGCATGACATCAAAGAGGTCGACATCCTCTTCACCAACAGCATCGACTGCGGCGCGTACCTTGCCGACACTCTCGAGGAGGACAAGGCCCTCGACAGGCAGAGCGCACTTCAGGAAATCTACACCATGATGCGCCCGGGCGAGAGAACCAACGATGATATCCAGTACTATCAGAAGTTCTTCGAGTCCCTGTTCATGGATCCGGACCGCTACGACCTCTCCGCTGTCGGCCGCATGAAGTTCAACAGCCGCCTTGATCCGGGCCAGAACCTCGGCACCGCTGGCGTGCTTACCCGCGAGGATCTTGTCGGCGTTCTCCGCCAGTTTATCAAGATCAGAAACGGCCGCGACACCACCGATGATATCGATCACCTCGGCAACAGGCGCATCCGCTCTGTAGGCGAGATGGCTGAGAACTGCTTCAGGACCGGCCTTTCCCGCGTGGTCAAGGCAGTCCGCGACCGCCTTGCGCTCGGTGACTACGAGCAGCTTCAGCCCAAGGACCTGGTCAACCCCAAGCCCATTTCGGCAGCTGTCAAGGAGTTCTTCGGCTCCAGCCAGCTCTCCCAGTTCATGGATCAGAACAACCCGCTCTCCGAGGTTACCCACAAGCGCCGCATCTCGGCTCTCGGACCAGGCGGACTTACCCGTGAGCGCGCAGGCTTCGAGGTTCGAGACGTTCATCCGACCCACTACGGCAGGCTCTGCCCGATTGAGACCCCTGAAGGACCGAACATCGGCCTTATTAACTCGCTCGCAACCTATGCCCGCTGCAACGACTACGGCTTCCTCGAGACCCCGTACCGCGTTGTCAAGGACGGCGTTGTAACTGACAGCATCAAGTACCTTTCCGCGATTGACGAGAGCAACCCGGATAACTACATTGCCCAGGCAACCACTGAGATTGACGCGGACGGCCACATCGTCGGCAACAACATAGCCTGCCGCAACGTAGGCGAGGCGATCTACGCTCCTGCCGAGAAGATCAACTTCATGGATGTCAGCGCTCAGCAGACCGTGTCAGTCGCTGCTGCGCTTATTCCGTTCCTTGAGCACGACGACGGACACCGTGCGCTGATGGGCGCAAACATGCAGAGGCAGGCCGTTCCTACCGTCAGGGCTGACAAGCCGCTGGTCGGAACCGGAATGGAGCGTGCCGTTGCCGTTGACTCAGGCGTCTGCGTGCTCGCAAGAAGGGGCGGATACGTCTACTACGTTGACGCCTCCAGAATCGTCATCAAGGTCAACAAGGAAGAGCTTGCTGACGAGAACGAGCCCGGCATCGACATCTACAACCTCCGCAAGTATGCCCGCTCCAACCAGAACACCTGCATCAACCAGCGCCCCTGCGTTGATCTCAACGAGAAGGTCCGCGCCGGCGACGTGCTTGCAGACGGCTCCGCAACCGATATGGGCGAGCTTGCCCTCGGACAGAACCTCAGAGTCGCGTTCATGCCGTGGAACGGCTACAACTACGAGGACTCCATCCTGGTATCAGAGCAGGTTGTGCGCGATGACCGCCTGACCACCATCCACATTCAGGAGCATACCTGCATTGCCCGTGAGACCAAGCTGGGCCACGAGGAGATTACCGCGGATATCCCGAATGTCAGCGAGTCAGCTCTCTCCAAGCTCGACAAGTCCGGCATCGTCTATATCGGAGCCGAGGTCAGGGGCGGCGACATCCTGGTGGGCAAGGTCTCACCGAAGAATGAGTCAATGCTCTCCCCTGAGGAGAAGCTCCTCCGCGCCATCTTCGGCGAGAAGGTCTCAGACGTGAAGGACACCTCCTACCGCGTCCCCAACGGCACCAACGGAACTGTCGTTGACGTCCAGGTGTTCACCCGCGAGGGCCTCGAGAAGGACAAGAGAGCCCGCGAGATTGAGGAGGAGGAGCTTGCCGCAGTCAAGAAGGATCTCGAGGAGAAGTTCTCCATCCTTCAGGAGGTGTTCTTCGAGCGCGCCAAGGAAGTCCTCCTCTCCGCAGGCTATCCTGAGAACAAGCTTGCCGACATGGACCGCGGCGACTGGCTGAAGCAGAGCCTCAAGGACGAGAAGAAGCAGGTTGAGCTCGAGAGGATTGCCGAGCAGTACAAGAAGACCCGCAAGGAGTATGACGCCCAGTTCGAGCTTGAGAAGAAGAAGATCCAGGAGGGCAATGACATGCCTCCTGCATGCCTCAAGATCGTCAAGGTCTACCTTGCAGTCAAGCGCCGCATCCAGCCGGGCGACAAGCTCGCAGGACGCCACGGAAACAAGGGTGTTATCTCCAAGATCTGCCCGATCGAGGACATGCCTTACGACAAGGACGGACGTCCGGTCGACATGGTTCTTAACCCCCTCGGCGTTCCTTCGCGTATGAACATCGGCCAGATCCTCGAGATTCATCTCGGACTGGCCGCCAAGGGCATCGGCAACTGCATCAACAAAATGATTGAGGAGCAGCGCTCCATTGCCGAGGACCGTGAGTTCCTGCAGAAGGTTTACGATCTCGGCAACACCCGTCAGAAGGTCGACATCTCCGAGCTGTCGGATGATGAGGTGAAGACCCTGATGAACAACCTCCGCGACGGCCTTCCGGTTGCCACTCCGGTATTTGACGGCGCCGAGGAGTCTGCCATCAAGGAGATGCTCCGTCTTGCAGGCGAGCCTGAGTCCGGTCAGACCACCCTCTACGACGGAAGGACCGGCGTTGCGTTTGAGCACAAGGTAACGGTCGGAACCAAGTACATGATGAAGCTCAACCACCTGGTTGACGACAAGATGCATGCGCGTTCCACCGGCTCCTACAGTCTGGTTACCCAGCAGCCTCTCGGCGGAAAGGCCCAGATGGGCGGACAGCGCTTCGGAGAGATGGAAGTCTGGGCGCTCGAGGCTTACGGCGCGGCATACACACTTCAGGAGATGCTTACTGTCAAGTCCGATGATACGGAAGGACGCACCAAGATCTACCGCAACCTGGTAGGCGGCGACCATCCGTTCGGCGATGACCGCAGGCCTGAGAACTGCTACTGGATGAAGGCCGGCATACCTGAATCGTTCAACGTGCTCCTGAAGGAAATTAGGTCCCTCGGCATCAACATTGAACTCGAAGAACTCAACTGATTTTGGCGCGGGCCTGCTTCCCGGCGGGCCCATTAGCTCCCAAGGGAGAAAATAGTGGATAACAACAGCATTGTTTCTCAGGCTGCTCCTCTTCAGAAGAGCAAAGTTGACGATTTTGACATCATCAAGATCAGTCTGGCTTCACCGGATCTTATCCGTTCATGGTCTCATGGCGAGGTAAAGAAGCCCGAGACCATCAACTACCGTACTTACAAGCCCGAGCGCGACGGACTTTTCTGCGCGAAGATTTTCGGACCGGTAAAGGACTATGAGTGCCTCTGCGGTAAGTACAAGCGCATGAAGTTCAAGGGCACCATCTGCGAGAAGTGTGGAGTGGAGGTCACCACCTCCAAGGTGCGCCGTGAGCGCATGGGCCACATCGAGCTCGCCGCACCGGTTGCGCATATCTGGTTCCTCAAGTCCCTTCCGGGAAGAATCGGCCTCATGCTTGACATGAAGCTTGCCGATATTGAGCGCATCCTCTATTTCGAGGCATATGTCGTTACCGACACCGGCCTTGACGACAAGCCGCTCCACGTCCGCCAGATCCTCGAGGATGATGACGAGCAGGGAGCAGACGGCCAGTGCAAGGAAGGAACCTACCGCTGGGCCCAGGAGAAGTGGGGGGATGACTTCACCGCCAAGATGGGCGCCGAGGGCATCCTTGACCTCCTGCAGCAGATTGATCTCGAGCACGAGATTGCCGCCGTTACCGAGGAGATGGACAGCACCACCTCAGAGAGCAAGAAGGAGAAGCTGCAGAAGCGCCTTGCCCTCCTTGAGGACTTCTATCATTCAGGCAACAAGCCGGAGTGGATGATTCTTACCGTCCTCCCGGTTCTGCCGCCTGATCTCCGTCCTCTGGTTCCCCTTGACGGAGGACGCTTCGCGACCTCGGATCTCAATGATCTGTACCGCCGCGTCATCAACAGAAACAACCGCCTGCGCAGGCTCAATGAGCTCGCTGCTCCGGACATCATTGTCCGCAACGAGAAGCGCATGCTGCAGGAGGCTGTGGACGCGCTCCTGGACAACGGCCGCCGCGGCCGCGCCATCACCGGTGCCAACAAGAGGCCCCTGAAGTCCCTTGCCGACATGATCAAGGGCAAGCAGGGACGCTTCCGTCAGAACCTTCTCGGAAAGCGAGTTGACTACTCAGGACGCTCGGTAATCACCTGCGGACCTAACCTCAGGCTCTACCAGTGCGGCCTGCCGAAGAAGATGGCCCTTGAGCTCTTCAAGCCTTTTATCTACGGCAAGCTGGAGTCCATGGGCTACGCAACCACCATCAAGGCTGCAAAGAAGATGGTCGAGCGCGAGGAGTCTGCAGTATGGGATATCCTCGACAGCGTAATTCGTGAGCACCCGGTCCTCCTGAACCGCGCTCCTACGCTTCACCGTCTCGGCATCCAGGCATTCGAGCCTATCCTCATTGAAGGAAAGGCCATGAGGCTTCACCCGCTGGTCTGCCCCGGATTCAACGCCGACTTCGACGGAGACCAGATGGCAGTACACCTCCCGCTGACCTATGAGGCACAGCTCGAGGCAAGGTGTCTCATGATGTCGACGAACAACATTCTGTCGCCTGCATCAGGAGACCCTATCATCCTTCCTTCGCAGGACGTGGTGCTCGGTCTTTACTATATGACCCGCTACCGTGTCGGCGCCAAGGGCGAGGGAATGATCGTCACGAGCCCCAAGGAGGCAGAGGGACTTTACTACGCAGGACTTGCGTCACTCAATGCACGCATCAAGTGCCGCGTTACCGACTACAAGAAGCTGCCTGACGGGACATTTGAGGAGAACACCCGCTTCCGCGTAACCACCATCGGCCGCGCAGTGCTTTCGCTCATCCTGCCGAAGGGACTTTCCTATGATCTCATCGATCCTCCGTATGAGATGACCGACGCTGACCGCAAGGAGCTTGCCGAGAATCCGAAGAGCTGGTTTAAGTTCTGCTCGAACAAGGCGCTCGGAAAGAAGGCTGTATCCAAGCTCATCAATGTCTGCTACAAGACTCTCGGAGTAAAGGACACCGTCATCTTCGCCGATCAGATCATGTACACCGGCTTCCATTTCGCAGCGCTCTCCGGCTCGTCGGTCTGCGTTGACGACATGCTCATCCCTGAGGAGAAGAAGACCATCATTGCCAACGCCGAGAAGGAAATCGACGAGATTCAGAGCCAGTTCGCGAACGGTCTCGTTACCAACGGCGAGAAGTACAACAAGGTGGTCGATATCTGGCAGGGAGCTGCTGAAGAGGTCGGAAAGGCCATGATGAAGAACCTTTCCGTCGAGGAGGGCACCAATATCCTCGGCGAGAAGGAGAAGATGGCATCGTTCAACTCCATCTTCATGATGGCTGACTCCGGCGCCCGCGGATCTCAGGCACAGATCAGACAGCTCGCCGGAATGCGCGGACTTATGGCCAAGCCGGACGGCTCCATCATCGAGACCCCGATCAAGGCGAACTTCCGTGAGGGACTGAACGTTCTGCAGTACTTCATCTCCACCCACGGCGCGAGAAAGGGACTTGCCGATACCGCGCTCAAGACCGCGAACGCCGGCTACCTTACCCGCCGTCTCGTCGATGTTGCGCAGGATGTCGTCATTACTGAGGACGACTGCGGCACCACTGACGGAATCTGGGTATCACCCCTGGTCTCCGGAGGCGATGTCGTCGAGTCTCTCCGCGACAGGGTGCTCGGCCGCGTAACCGCAGAGGATGTAACTGATCCGGTCTCCAAGACCAATGAGGTCCTGATCCCGGCCAACACCCTTATCACTGATGCAGAGTGCGACATCCTCGAGCAGAACCAGATCGACCGCATCAAGGTCCGCTCGACCATCACCTGCAACGCGCGCTACGGCGTCTGCGCGCACTGCTACGGCAAGGACCTCGCAAGAGGCACCATGGTAAGCCGCGGCGAGGCTGTCGGCGTAATGGCAGCGCAGTCAATCGGTGAGCCTGGCACGCAGCTTACCCTCAGAACGTTCCACGTGGGCGGCGCCGCAGACCGTCAGGTCGCAGAGTCCTCCGCAAAGAGCAAGAACAACGGCTTCATCAGGTTCAGCGACACCATCAAGACCGTTACCAACACCGAGGGCAAGCAGGTCATCACCAGCCGTGCCTCCGAGGTAACCGTTACCGATGAGGTAGGGCACGTCAAGGAGACCCACAAGCTTCCTTACGGCTCCGTGCTCCAGGTAGAGAAGGACCAGCAGATCAAGATCGGCGACACCATCGCCGAGTGGGATCCGCACAACAACCCGGTCATCTCCGAGTTCTCCGGCACCGTTGAGTTCCAGGACATGAACGACGGAGTCAACGTTGACTTCAAGAAAGATGCCGCAACCGGCGTCCAGACCATTCAGGTCCGTGAGATCAGCCAGCAGGGCAAGGACGCGAAGCATCCTGTTGTCATCATCCGCAATGCTGACGGCGGCATCGTCCAGAGCTACTCGCTGAGCGACAACTCCGTAATCGAGCTGCAGGAGCACCAGGAGATCCACCCGGGCGACATCGTCTACCGTGTTCCTAAGAAGGTTGCCGGAAACAAGGATATTACCGGAGGTCTGCCGCGCGTTGCCGAGCTCTTTGAGGCCAAGCAGCCCAAGGATCCCTGCATCATGGCAGACATTGACGGTATCGTCTCCTTCGGCAAGGACACCAAGAGCAAGCGCCGCCTGGTCATCTATCCGTTCCTCCGCAATGAGGACGGAGAGATCGAGAGGGATGAGGCCGGCCGCCCGATCCCCGACAAGAGCGAGAGCAGCGGCAAGCATGAGTTCATGATCTCCAACCAGCGCAACATCAACGTGTTCGACGGCGAGACTGTAACCAAGGGCACTGTCCTCGTTGACGGTCCTGAGTCATCCCAGGACATCCTCCGCCTCCGCGGAATCGGCGACGTCGCTGACTACATCGTCAATGAGGTCCAGAGCGTCTACCGTCTGCAGGGCGTAAAGATCAACGACAAGCATATCGAGGTCATCGTCCGCCAGATGCTGAGGAAGTGCGAGATCACCGATCCGGGTGACTCGGGCTTCATGCCGAACGAGCAGGTTGACGTAGCGAGAGTCAAGGTCAAGAACCGTGAGCTCGAGGCAGAGGGCAAGACTCCTGCCAGCTACCAGCGCCTGCTGATGGGCATCACCAAGGCATCGCTCAACACCGAGTCCTTCATCTCCGCTGCCTCCTTCCAGGAGACCACCAGAGTTCTCACCGAGGCTGCGGTCGCAGGCAAGGTTGACGAGCTCCGCGGACTCAAGGAGAACGTAATTGTCGGACGCCTGATCCCTGCAGGAACCGGCTTCGCCTATCACGAGAAGCGCCGTGAGGAGCGCAGGCTTGCCCGTGAGGCCGCAGTCCGCCAGATGGAGGATGAGCGCAAGAAGCAGGACGAGCGCACCAGCGCGCTGGCAGCCGAGCTCAAGAACGTCGATGAGCAGGATGCTGCGGCAGGTGTTGACACGCCTGAAATCTGAGTCTGACTGAAAGCCGTTTTTGGCGTATGATATAGAGGCCTTCCCCCGTTTCGGGAGAAGGCCTTTTTTCATGTGCCTGTCAGGCAGAATCAGGAAAAAAGGGAAAGCCGCCTCAGGGCGGCGGGCAGATACAGGCCGGACCGGGTCCGGCATAAGCAAGGAAAATCAAATGACCAAGATCGTCAAGACAGACAAGGCTCCCGCAGCAATCGGACCGTACAGCCAGGGCGTAATCGCCGGCGGATTCCTTTACACCTCAGGCCAGATCGCAATTGATCCGGCTACCCAGAAGGTCGTCGAGGGTGATATCAAGGTTCAGGCCCGCAGGGTCATGGAGAATCTCTGCGCCATCCTCAAGGAGGCCGGCTATGAGACCAAGGATGTGGTAAAGACCGTATGCTTCCTGAAGAACATGTCCGACTTTGCTGCCTTCAACGGCATCTACGGCGAGTATTTCAAGGCTGACGCTCCCGCGCGCTCCTGCGTCGCAGTCGCATCTCTTCCCAAGGATGTGCTGGTTGAGGTAGAGGTCATTGCCTACAAGGGTTAATCCTTCGGGCAGGGTAACGGTGATTGTTGACGCGCCTCCCTTCTCGGAGAGGGCAGGAGAGGCGCTTGATATTGCTGCTGCCATGACAGCCGCGGGGACAGGGATCCGCGCGGCTTTTTTTATTGGAGGCGCCGTGCTGACCGGCGCGTCATTCCTCTCGCCTCCGGGAGGCGGGCCTGATCTTCAGAGGGCGTGGACTGAGCTTTCAGGAAAAGCCGGCTTTCCGCTCCTTCTCTGCCCGACTGCGGCTGAGCAGTACGGGATAACCGGTGATCACGGGCTGCAGGACGGCTGGCAGCTCTCGTCCCTCTCCGTACCAGGAGAGTCACTCTCCCTTGGCGTCAGGACCGTAATCCTGTGATCAGACGGCCTCGTCGTCCTCCTCGCCCGTCCTGATCCTGATTACCCTCTCAACAGGGCTGACGAAGATTTTGCCGTCACCGATCTTGCCGGTATGGGCAGCCTTGGTGATTGCCTCGATGCAGGTGTCGACATCGCTGTCCCTGACGACGACCTCAAGCTTTTCCTTGGGGAGGAAATCAACCACATACTCCGCTCCGCGGTAGAGCTCGGTGTGTCCCTTCTGCCTGCCGAAGCCCTTGACCTCGGCCACGGTCATGCCGCTGATCCCCTTCTCATTGAGGGCCTCGCGGACCTCGTCAAGCTTGAACGGCTTGATGATCGCAGTGATTTTCTTCATATGTCTGCTCCTTTTCTTAATAGAATAGACCTGTACGCGCGAATAATACAACAGTCGGCTTTTCGGGGAGGAGGCCGGCCGATTTTGCCAGATGCCGCAGGGAACCCATGGCACGCCGTTTGCTTTAACTGAATCAAAACAACGGGAGGGCCGCGGGAGCGGATTAGGCTATGACAAAGTGTCTGAAGAAACTCAGTCAGTTTACAGTGCTCAACTGGATTATGCTTTGGTTTTTCCTGATGAACGGCGGGATTCTGCTCCTTCCTGCGGAGAAGTTCAGCCCGGCAGTCGAGCTTTGGCTGTCGTCCCATTCCGTCTACTGGTGGGCAGGGCTCATCATATCCGTATCCTACTTCCTGAGCCAGGCTGTAATCGTGCTCTTCAACCTTGCTGTTGATTTCCTCTCAAGGCATGTAAGCAGCGTCAAGATGACCGACATGATCAAGTGCCTCGACTTCACCGAGAGGGCTGTGCTCCGTGAGTTTGTCATCCAGAGAAGGAGCGTTATAAACCTGCCTGTTACAGAACCGTCTGTCAGGAACCTGATGAACGCCGGAATTCTGACATATGCGTACGGCACTCCGTCGCAGGCTGACGAGTCGGTAATCAAGGGCATGATGATCTCCCTCGAGGCCCGTCCCTACATCACTTACCGCGTCCTGGGTCTCTCGAGGAGCCACATGAGCGAGGAGGATGTTGCCCAGATCATGAGCGAGAGGCCGAGATTTGCGGCAAGGCAGATTGACAGGAGAATCTGATCCAAAAGCTCAGACACGCATGATCCCCGGCACTGCGACCGGGGATTTTTTTTTGCCGGCCAGTGCCCTTCAGCCGTTCAGATATCTGAAGCCGGCGCGCTTTTCGCTGCCGCAGAAATTCCGTTCTGCAGTCCATATCCCTTGACATCAGAATGCTGTTGTACTATGATTTATTGCCCCTTTTATTAGGGGCGGTTTATTATTTTGACAGCAAGCAAGGAAGGAGCATTACTGTAGAATGTCCACCATCAACCAGCTTGTGCGCAAGCCTCGTGCCAAGAAGAGCAGCAAGAGTGCCGTTCCGGCCCTCCAGCAGTGCCCTCAGAAGCGCGGCGTGTGCACCCGTGTTTACACTACGACCCCGAAGAAGCCTAACTCTGCAATGAGAAAGGTATGCCGTGTGCGTCTTACCAACGGCTTCGAAGTCACCTCCTATATCGGCGGTGAGGGTCATAACCTCCAGGAGCACTCAGTTGTTCTTATCCGCGGAGGCCGTGTAAAGGATCTCCCTGGTGTTCGTTACCACATCATCCGTGGCTGCCTCGACTGCGCTGGCGTAAAGGATCGCAAGCAGGGTCGTTCCAAGTACGGTGTTAAACTGCCTAAGGCTTAATGAATTCCTCATTAAGTAAGGCCAAACGAGTATAAATATTCATCAGTCAAGGTTTTGGATTATCCTGAAGCCGTGAGGAATTTAGAAAAATGCCCAGACGTCGTGTTGTAGGTCAGCGCAAGATTCTGCCTGATCCCAAGTTCAATTCAGAGCTTCTCGCCAAGTTCATCAACGTAGTTATGGTTGACGGCAAGAAGTCTATTTCAGAGAGCATCGTTTACGGAGCTCTCGACATTGTTGCCCAGAAGAGCGGCAAGGAGCACCTTGCAGTCTTCGAAGAGGCTCTTGATCATATTCGTCCTTCTGTAGAGGTTAAGTCCCGCCGTGTCGGCGGCTCAACCTACCAGGTCCCTGTCGAGGTACGTCCTTCCCGCCGCAACGCGCTGGCAATGCGCTGGCTCGTTGACGCTGCCCGTGCCCGCGGAGAGAAGTCTATGGCCGAGCGCCTTGCCGGTGAGCTTCTCGATGCTTCTGACAACAAGGGTACCGCGGTCAAGAAGCGCGAGGATGTTCATCGCATGGCCGAGGCCAACAAGGCCTTCGCACACTACCGCTGGTAGTCGCCGAACAGTTCCCGGCCCGGCCGGGAACCTTATGTTTAATCTGTGGGTCAATCCCACAATATTGAGGAAAAGAAAGTGGCTCGTACAACCCCACTGGAACTGTACCGCAATATCGGTATCAGTGCCCATATCGATGCTGGTAAAACAACTACCACTGAGCGTATCCTCTTCTATACCGGCGTAAACCACAAGATCGGTGAAGTGCATGACGGTGAGGCCACCATGGACTTCATGGTTCAGGAGCAGGAGCGCGGAATCACCATTACCTCCGCTGCTACCACCTGCTTCTGGTCGGGAATGGGACATCAGTTCAAGAAGCACCGTATCAACATTATCGACACCCCGGGTCACGTTGACTTCACCATTGAGGTTGAGCGTTCAATGCGTGTGCTCGACGGCGCCGTAATGGTTTACTGCGCGGTCGGCGGAGTTCAGCCTCAGTCCGAGACTGTATGGCGCCAGGCCAACAAGTACAACGTTCCCCGCATCGCGTTCGTCAACAAGATGGATCGTACCGGAGCGAACTTCTTCCGCGTTGTTGAGCAGATCAAGAAGCGCCTCAACGGCCATCCTGTTCCCCTGCAGATCCCTGTAGGAGCTGAGGATGCCTTCGAGGGCGTCGTAGACCTCATCAAGATGAAGGCCATTGTCTGGAGCGACGAGGATCAGGGCGTTACCTTCAAGTACGAGGATATCCCCGCAAACCTGAAGGAGCAGGCAGAGGAGTGGCGCGGCAAGCTCGTTGAGGTTGCCGCAGAGGGCGACGACGCTCTCATGGAGAAGTTCTTCGGCGGCGAGGAGCTCACTGAGGAGGAGATCAAGGCTTCCCTCAGAAAGCAGACCATTGCCTGCCAGATCATCCCCGTTACCTGCGGATCCGCATTCCACAACAAGGGCGTTCAGGCAATGCTCGATGCAGTTGTCGAGTATCTGCCTTCTCCTGTTGACATTCCGCCTGTCAAGGGCGAGAAGCTCAACGGCGAGCCCGATGAGCGCAAGGCGAGCGACGATGAGCCGTTCTCCGCTCTTGCATTCAAGATTGCAACCGATCCGTTCGTCGGAAACCTTACGTTCCTGCGCTGCTACTCCGGCGTTGCGAACAGCGGCGACGGCGTGCTGAACTCCACCAAGGACAAGCCGGAGCGTATCGGACGTCTCGTTCTCCTCCATGCCAACAAGCGTGAGGAGATCAAGGAGGTCCGCGCAGGCGAGATTGTTGCCGCCATCGGCCTCAAGACCGCAACCACCGGCGATACCCTCTGCGATACTGCTCATCCGATCATCCTTGAGAAGATGGAGTTCCCGGATCCGGTTATCTCCGTTGCAGTTGAGCCCAAGACCAAGGCTGACCAGGAGAAGATGGCGCTTGCCCTTCAGCGTCTGGCACAGGAGGATCCTTCCTTCCGCGTCCACACCGATGAGGAGTCCGGCCAGACCATCATTTCCGGAATGGGCGAGCTTCACCTTGATATCATCGTCGACCGTATGCGCCGCGAGTTCAAGGTTGAGTGCAACGTCGGCAAGCCGCAGGTTGCTTACCGCGAGACCATCCGCAAGTCCGTCGAGTCCGAAGGCAAGTTCATTCGCCAGTCCGGCGGTCACGGCCAGTACGGCCACTGCTGGCTCAGGCTTGAGCCCCAGGAGTCCGGAAAGGGCTACGAGTTCGGCAACGAGGTTGTCGGCGGTGTTATTCCTAAGGAATTCATCCCCGCAATCGACAAGGGTGTCCAGGAGCAGATTGCTACCGGCGTTCTCGCAGGCTACCCGATCGTCGACGTCAAGGTTACCGTATACGACGGTTCCTTCCACGAAGTCGACTCTTCAGAGCTTGCATTCAAGATGGCCGGCTCAATGGCATTCAAGGACGGCTTCATGAAGGCAAATCCTGTCCTTCTTGAGCCTATAATGAAGGTCGAGATCGACACTCCTGAGGATTACATGGGCGACGTTATCGGCGACCTCAACCGCCGCCGCGGCGTTGTCGAAGGAATGGAAGACGGTCCTACCGGCAAGATGATCAGGGCTAACGTACCGCTCGCCGAGATGTTCGGCTACGCTACGGACCTCCGCTCACTTTCCCAGGGCCGTGCGTCCTATGTAATGGAGTTCGGCCATTACGCCGAGACTCCTGCGCCGATTGCCAAGGCAATTATTGAAGAGCGTACTGCGAAGTAGTTTCTGTGCTGCCTGTGCCAGCAGGCAGCCTTTGTTAACATTTGAGGAATAAAAATGGCAGAGAAGGAAAAGTTTGTACGTGACCGCGTGCACGTCAACGTTGGAACCATTGGACACGTCGATCACGGTAAGACCACTCTTACCGCGGCAATCACCACCGTTCTTGCTAAGCACTACGGTGTAGGCCAGGCTCTTAAGTTCGACCAGATCGACAACGCTCCTGAGGAGAAGGCTCGTGGTATCACCATCAACACCTCCCACGTTGAGTACGATACCCCCAAGCGTCACTACGCTCACGTTGACTGCCCGGGCCACGCTGACTACGTCAAGAACATGATCACCGGTGCTGCTCAGATGGATGGCGCTATCCTCGTAGTTGCTGCTACCGATGGTCCTATGCCCCAGACCCGTGAGCACATCCTCCTTGCTCGTCAGGTAGGTGTTCCTTATATCATCGTTTTCCTGAACAAGTGCGACATGGTTGACGATGAGGAGCTCCTTGACCTCGTTGAGGAAGAGGTTCGTGATCTTCTTACCGAGTACAAGTTCCCTGGCGACACCACCCCTGTAATCCGCGGCTCCGCTCTCGGCGCCCTCAACGGTGAGGAGAAGTGGGAGAAGAAGGTTCTCGAGCTCGCTGACACCATGGATTCCTACATCCCTGATCCTGTCCGTGATATCGACCATCCGTTCATTCTTCCTATCGAGGATATTTTCTCGATTTCCGGACGTGGTACCGTTGTTACCGGACGTATTGAGCGCGGCGTAATCAGAATCAACGATGAAGTTGAAATCGTTGGTATTCGTCCTACCCAGAAGACCGTCTGCACCGGCGTTGAGATGTTCCGCAAGATCCTCGACGAGGGTATGGCCGGCGATAACGTTGGTATTCTTCTCCGCGGCACCAAGCGTGAGGAAGTTGAGCGTGGCCAGGTTCTCGCTAAGCCGGGCACCATCACCCCGCACACCGAGTTCGTTGCACACGTCTACGTTCTTTCCAAGGACGAGGGCGGCCGTCATACCCCGTTCTTCAAGGGCTATCGTCCTCAGTTCTACTTCAGAACTACCGATATCACCGGCACCATCGATCTTCCTGAGGGAGTAGAGATGGTCATGCCTGGCGATCACCTTGACGCTATGCACGTAACCCTGATCCACCCTGTTGCAATGAACGAGCAGGACCGCTTCGCTATTCGTGAGGGCGGCCACACCGTTGGCGCAGGCGTTGTTGCCAAGATCATCAAGTAATTTCCGTTAACACGGAAACATATTGGGGCCCGGCTTTGTCCGGGCCTTTTTTCATTTTCGCTCCCTCGTGATAGAATCTCGCAAAACGGGGGAATCATGCTCAAACGAATCTTTTTCTTAATCTCCGGCCTGCTGCTTGCCGCAGGCTGCAGCTCTCCTGACAATCCTCCTGCCCATCCGGAAAATATCTGCAGGATTTTCGAGCAGTATCCCCACTGGGCTGATGCAACATTCAACGCCGAGAAGAAATGGGGCGCGCCTGCCTCAGTCATGATGTCGATCATGTACCAGGAGTCTGCATACAAATACAACGCGCAGCCGCCGGTGCGCTGGGCTCTTTTCATTCCGTACGGGCGGGCGAGCTCAGCCTACGGCTTCCCGCAGGCGAAGGACGAGGCCTGGGCCAACTATGAGCAGGCTACAGGCAGCAGTGGATCACGTGAGAATTTTGAGGACAGCATAAATTTCATCGGCTGGTACATGTCGGTCACCATGAGGAAGAACGGCGTCGGGCCGTATGACGGCTACCGGCACTACCTGAACTATCATGAGGGCTGGGGCGGCTACGCGAAAGGCACGTACAGCAGCAAGGACTGGCTTATTAAGGTTGCCCGGAAGGTTGACTCCAGGGCGAAGACATATGAGGAGCAGCTCGACAGCTGCGGATACTGAGGTAAATTGCTATGGCACTCTTAGAAAGTTTCAAGGTTGACCACACCAAGATGAAGGCTCCTGCAGTCAGGCTCTCAAAGCGCTACGAGACTCCGCACCACGATGTCATCAGCGTCTTTGACCTCCGTTTCTGCATCCCCAACCAGGAGATGATGCCGCCCAAGGGCATGCACACCCTGGAGCACCTTTTCGCCGGGTTCATGAGAACCCATCTGAACTCAGACAGGGTAGAGATTATCGACATCTCCCCGATGGGCTGCCGCACCGGCTTCTACATGTCCGTCATCGGAGCGCCTGCCGAGCAGGAGGTGGCAGATGCCTGGCTTGCCTCGATGTTCGACGTCAACTCCGTGAAGAGCCTTGCCGAGCTTCCCGAGGTCAACCGCTATCAGTGCGGATCCTATGAGTACCACTCGATTGAGGAGGCGCACCAGATTGCCGCCCACGTAATCGAGAAGGGCATTGCGATAAACAAGAACGCGGATCTCAAGCTCGACGAGATGCTGGTCCGCAACTGACGGCGGTGCTGATATGACGAGAGAAGAGGTGCAGAAACTTACGGAAGAGGTCATCAGCGAGCTTAAGGCTGACGGCGTTGATCTCTCTGAGGAGTATACCGTACAGCATCATATCTTCGCGCCGAGCCAGCCTGCGGCAGATGCGATTGCTGAGGAGCTTGAGGGCCTCGGGTATTTCTTCGATGAGGACGGGCCTGAGGAGATCAGGGACGGCGGCGTTGACGGCTTCTGCCTTGACGCCATGTCTGACACGCTTATTAACGTGCATGACATCATGACTGAGGCTGACGAGGTCATGGCCGTTCTTAAGGAGCACGGAGCTGTCTACGATGGCTGGGGCATACCTACGGACGACGGCCTTGATGAGGCTGACGGCGCTGATGGCGAATAGCCCGGCGCAGCTTTAATGAATGCGGCTGCGGCCCAGGGAGGAAAAACATATGAAAAAGATACTGATTGCGGCCGCGCTCGGCCTGGTCTCACTCTCCTGCTATTCAGCAGGGCTCTACGGCCCGAAGGAGTGCGCCAAGGTTACCGCTGCCCCGGCTGCCGCAGTGAAGGACGGCAGCATAAAGGAGGATCAGCACCGCCTGGCCTGTGACGGAAGCGACAGCGCCTTCTGCCGGCTCCGCATCTACCAGGTGATGGTCGAGGCCTTCCAGCACAGCGACAGGGGCCCGGAGGGCTATGCGCTCTCCTGGGGGCCGAGCCGCCACCACGGAAACCTTGCCGGAATCACTGAGGCGCTCCCTTACATAAAGAGCACCGGCGCCAACGCGCTGTGGATGACTCCGGTATTCGAGTCTGTGCCTCTTCCCGGGCAGAATGAGCAGGCCGACAAGCTTGACGGCACCGGGTATTTCGCCTCCAATTATTTCAGGGTCGATCCGAAGTTCGGGACGCTTGATGATCTGAAGAGGCTTGTGGACAGGGCGCATGAGCTCGGCATCTATGTAATCCTGGACGGTGTTCTCGGGCACGCCAAGAGCAACCTTGTGAAGGGCCTTGCAGAGCATGACTTCGCGGTCTCGAAGACCGGGCTTGACGTAACCGGGAGCCCCGAGGACGGCATCGCCGCGAACGGCATTTTCCTGGATCCGGTAAAGTCGCTGCCTTTCTACAAGGATGTCATCTCCTACTGGATGAAGACAGCGAAAATCGACGGCTGGCGCTTCGACATGGCCTATCAGGTGCCGCATGACGAGTGGAAGGAGATCACCTCGTTCATCTCCGAGACAGCTGCCGGAATCGATTATGAGATGAACGGCCAGAAGGTCCATCCGCTTGGCTTTGCCGTAGGCGAGGTGTACTCCTCGGATCCGAAATGGCTCCTTGCTGACGCCTTTGAGGGCGGCGCGCTGAACGGGGCATTCAACTTCCCCATGAGGAAGAAGCTGACCCAGGTGTTCGCCACCTACGACAACAATTTCGAGAAGGGCACCTGCGGCGCGCCTGCCTCGGACCTTGAGACCGCGGGATATGCCGGAATGAGGATCTATCCTGAGACCGCCATGCCGGTGAACTTCATCTCCAACCATGACTTCCTCCGGTTCGGCGATCTCCTGCAGCGGGCGAGGTACACGAATGACGGCGAGAAGAACTTCGAGTATTTCGCGCGCCACCGCGCGGTCTGGAGCTTCCTTGCCTCAATGAGCGGGCCGCTCTCCATACTTTACGGCGATGAGTCTGCCGACGAGCTCCCGGGCTTTGTCGATCAGCCGGGCGGCTGCGACAAAATCAACCGCTGCAACGATCATGTGGCGAGGACTGACGGCAGGATCTCGGGCTTCACCGATGACGAGAAGTCCTTCAGGAACTATTTCGTGTCGCTGATGAGGCTCCGCGACGAGCATCCCGCGCTCTCATCCGGCACCAGGCGCCATGTCTACTCTGACGGCACGCTCTACGCTGATCTCAAGGAGCAGGGCGGCGACAGGGTTCTCTATGTCCTCAACACCTCGCTCTCTGACGGCACGCTGAAGTTCGAGCAGGCGGCCGCGGAGAGGATCTTCGGCAAGAATTGCAGCCTCAGGCCGCTCAATTTCGCGCCGGAGGCGAAAGGCTACACGCTCAGCGTGCCCGGAATGACCGGCTCGTTCTACAGCGTGGAGTGCGCTGCGGAGTAGCCTCAGCCCGTTCTGCTTATTTTTTCCAGGGCGCCGCGAAACGGCGCCCTTTTGCGGTTAAAATATGCGTATAAGGGTAAATTAAAGAGAAATATCCAAGGCAGTTCAGAATCGGTTCAGTCAATGAAAAAAATCCGCAACTTTTCCATTATCGCCCATATTGATCACGGCAAGTCAACGCTCTCAGACCGCATCATCCAGCTCTGCGGAGGGCTCACCGAGCGCGAGATGCAGGATCAGGTCCTTGACTCCATGTCGCTTGAGAGGGAGCGCGGCATCACGATCAAGGCGCAGGCAGTGACCTTGCAGTACAAGTCACGCTCCGGCGATGACTATGAGCTGAACTTCATTGACACGCCGGGACATGTTGACTTCTCCTATGAGGTCTCGAGATCCCTTGCGGCCTGCGAGGGCGCGCTCCTTGTCGTTGACGCCTCGCAGGGCGTTGAGGCGCAGACCCTGGCGAACTGCTACACGGCGCTCGACATGAGCCTCGAGGTCGTGCCGGTCCTCAACAAGATTGACCTGCCTACAGCCGAGCCGGAGAGGGTCTCCGAGGAGATTGAGGACATCATCGGCATCGACGCGACAGATGCGGTGCGCTGCTCGGCGAAGACCGGAATCGGCGTGCAGGACGTCATCGAGCGGCTCATTGAGCAGATCCCGGCGCCCGAGGGCGATCCTGACGCCCCGCTGCAGGCGCTCATCATCGACTCGAGGTTTGATGACTACCTGGGCGTAGTCTCGCTTCTCCGCGTCAAGAACGGCACGATAAGGAAGGGCGAGAAGATCAAGATCATGTCAAACGGAACGGTGTGGAATGTCGAGAAGATCGGCCACAATACCCCGAAGCCGGTGGATCTTGAGTCACTTTCCGCGGGAGAGGTGGGCTGGATTACCTGCGGCATGAAGACCATTCACGGCGCGCCGGTGGGCGATACGATTACCCATCCCAAGGATGCTGCCTCCGAGCCGCTCCCCGGCTTCAAGAAGGTGAAGCCCCAGGTCTATGCCGGAATGTTCCCGGTCTCGACCGACGACTACGAGCAGTTCCGCGACGCGCTCGACAAGCTCTCGCTCAATGACGCGTCGCTCTTCTTCGAGCCTGAGACCTCGCAGGCGCTGGGCTTCGGCTTCCGCTGCGGCTTCCTGGGGCTCCTCCACATGGACATCATCCAGGAGAGGCTTGAGCGCGAGTACGGTGTGAACCTCATCACCACTGCGCCTACGGTAATCTATGAGGTGAAGCTCACCTCAGGCGAGGTGATCAACGTCGACTCGCCCGCGCGCCTGCCGCCGGTTTCCAACATCGAGGAGATCAGGGAGCCCATCGCGCGCTGCAATATCCTCGTGCCTGACGCGTATGTGGGCAATGTCATCCAGCTCTGCATTGACAAGCGCGGAGTGCAGAAGAGCATGCTCTATCACGGCAGGCAGGTTGAGATTACCTACGAGATCCCTCTTGCCGAGGTCGTCCTGGACTTCTTTGACCGCCTGAAGTCCACCTCAAGAGGCTACGCCTCCCTTGACTACGGCTTTGACCGCTTCGAGAAGGCCGACATGGTGAGGATGGACATCCTTATAAACGGCGAGAGGGTTGACGCGCTTGCGGTCATCACCCACAGGAGCGAGGCTCAGAGCCGCGGCAGGGCGCTTGTAACCAAGATGAAGGAGCTTATCCCCCGTCAGATGTTCGAGGTGGCAATCCAGGCGGCCATCGGCAGCCAGATTATCGCGAGGAGCACCGTGAAGGCCCTCCGGAAGGATGTGCTCGCGAAGTGCTACGGCGGAGACATCACCAGAAAGCAGAAGCTTCTCAACAAGCAGAAGGCCGGCAAGAAGAGAATGAAGGCAATCGGAAAGGTCGATGTGCCGCAGGACGCCTTCCTTGCCGTGCTTCACGTCGGGACCGACGAGAAGTGACGGAGTGATCTGAGAAGCTGGAGAAAGGATTGCAATGAAAGACTTTACGCTGATACTGGCCGCTGTTACTGTCCTCTGCGGCATTGCCTGGTTCTGGGACTTCCTGAAGGTCAGGCCTCTCAGGAATGCCAGGATCCTTGCCGCCGAGAAGGCCGCCGGCGGCTCACTCTCCAAGGAGGAGCGCGAGAAGCTTGAGGCGGGGAACTGGTTTGTTGACCTCGGCCGCGAGTGCTTCTGGGTGCTCCTCGCGGTGTTCCTGTTCCGCTCCTTCCTCTTCGAGCCGTTCAGGATCCCCTCGGAGTCAATGATGCCGACGCTTCTCAAGGGAGACTTCGTGGCTGTTGAGAAATATGCCTATGGCATCAGGAACCCGTTCACCGGGAAGGTCATGATTGGTACCGGCTCCCCCTCAAGGGGCGACATCGCGGTATTCCGCTATCCGGAGGATCCCGACACTGCCTTCATCAAGCGCATCATCGGGCTTCCCGGCGACACCGTCAGCTATGATGAGGCAAAGAACCTGACCATAAAGCCTGCGGACGGGTCAGATCCCGTTACTGTGCCCAAGGAGTGGACCGGCATCGGCGAATTCTCCCTCGCCGGACATCCCCTGAAGCGCGGCACTGAGGATCTCCTGGGAGTCAGGCACGATATCCTTGAGGCTCCGGACCGGACATTCCCGCTCTTTGCCTACAGGAAGCAGGATGGCATGCCTGAGGGAACCTGGCAGGTGCCTGAGGGAATGTACTTTGCCATGGGTGACAACCGTGACAACAGCCGCGACAGCAGGTTCTGGGGCTTTGTCCCGGCGGATGACCTCATCGGCCCGGCCAAGATCATCTGGCTCAGCATCAATACAGACTGCAGCGGCATGCGCTGCATTACTGAAGGCCTTCGCTTCGGCAGGATTGGTTCGGTTCATTAGAGGGAGGAAGTCAGAGTCTAAATATGAATCAGCTGGATAAATATGAGGACAGCATTGGCTATTCGTTCAGGGACAGATCGCTTCTCATCCGCGCGCTTACCCACAGAAGCGCAGGCGCGCCGCACAATGAGAGGCTCGAGTTCCTGGGGGATGCTGTCCTGGAGCTGGTGATTTCCGGATTTCTGTTTGACCGGTTCGGCAATGTCGACGAGGGTGATCTTTCAAGAATGAGGTCAACGCTGGTAAGGGAGACCACTCTCGCCGAAATTGCCCACAGCTTCAGTCTCGGGGACTACCTGAACATGGGCCCCGGAGAGCAGAGGAGCGGCGGCTTCAGGAGGGACTCGATCCTTGCTGACGCGGTCGAGGCAACCATCGGGGCTATCTATCTCGATACCGGTGAGCAGCTTGAGACGGTGAAGGAGCTCCTGGGCAGGTGGTTCAGCGAGAGGCTGAAGACCATCAGGCCGGGAATCGGGCAGAAGGATCCCAAGACCAGGCTTCAGGAGTACCTGCAGGCAAGGGAATTCCATGTCCCGGTCTACGCAGTTGTTGAGGTTACGGGGCAGCAGAACAGCCAGGTGTTCAGGGTATCCTGCTCTGTGGAGCCTCTCAGCCAGGCAGTATTCGGGACCGGCACATCAAAGAGACGCGCGGAGCAGGACGCCGCTGAACATGTACTGGAAATTCTGAGAAAATCAAATGGAAACAGAAAATAAGACTACAACATACGCAGGCTT
Source organism: uncultured Pseudomonadota bacterium (assembly GCA_900317945.1). Classification (GTDB taxonomy): domain Bacteria; phylum Pseudomonadota; class Gammaproteobacteria; order Enterobacterales; family Succinivibrionaceae; genus UBA2810. The sequence goes on along the minus strand of ONIT01000004.1, from coordinate 17,058 downwards.
CATTGCCATAGTCGGACGTCCGAATGTCGGCAAGTCGACTCTGCTCAACAAAATGCTGGGACAGAAGGTTTCCATAACCTCAAGGAAGCCCCAGACCACCAGGTTCCGCATCATGGGCATCGACACGCATGAGAACTATCAGACTGTCTATGTAGATACCCCGGGACTGCACGCAGAGGAGCCCAAGGCGATAAACCGCCTGATGAACCGCTCCGCAGAGAGCTCTCTTTCAGACGTGCAGCTCGTGCTCTTTGTCGTCGAGGGAACTCACTGGCAGGAGGATGACGAGCTGACCCTCAGCAAGATCAAGAGAAGCGGCCTTCCCACGGTGCTCGTAATCAACAAGGTTGACAAGTTCTCCGGCAAGGAGGTCCTGCTGCCGTTCATTGAGCATATGACAAAGCTCCATGACTTTAAGGACATCATTCCGGTCTCTGCCGTGCAGGGCACCAACGTCGAGCAGCTCAAGGAAATCGTCAGATCATACCTGCCGGAGAGCGAGTTCATCTTCCCTGATGACTATGTTACCGACCGCCCGGTCAGGTTCATGGTCTCGGAGATTATCCGCGAAAAGCTCATGCGCCTCACCGGAGACGAGCTCCCGTATGCCGTAACCGTCGAGATCGAGTCCTTCAGGGACGAGCAGAAGATGGTGAGGATAGCTGCCGCAATCCTCGTAGACAAGCCGAACCAGAAGAAGATGATCATCGGCTCGGAGGGGAGCAAGATCAAGCAGGTCGGCACCGATGCCCGGAAGGACATTGAGGAGCTGCTTGGAAAGAAGGTCTTCCTTGAGCTCTGGGTCAAGGTCAAGAAGGGCTGGGCTGATGACGAGCGTGCGCTGAAGAGCCTCGGATATATGGACAAGGACGGCTTTGACTGAGAGAGCGTTTGTAATTCATGTGAGCCCGTATCTTGAGCACGGCGCGCTGGTTACTCTACTCTGCGAGTCAGGCGGCAGGGTAACGGCAGTCTCAAGGAAGGGCGGCACGTCATACCCGGAGTTTACGGAGTGCGAGGCTGTGCTCCGTGAAGGGCGCTCCATGCCTGCGCTCAGGGAGCTTGATCCTGCGGGGCCTTTCACGGAGCTCCGCGGCTCCAGGCTTTTCTGCGGCATGTATATGAATGAGCTCGTTTTCAGGCTGACAGGGGACAGGGAGCCCTGCGACGGCCTCTTCGGCGCCTATGCCGGGGCGCTCTCGGCAGTCAGGAGCGGCGCGGCGGCTGACGTTGCGCCGGCCCTGAGGGTATTTGAGTCGGCGCTTCTCAGCTCCACAGGCTACGGCGTTGACTTCCTCTCGGATTCAGAGGGAGAGCCGGTTGAGGAGCAGAGGCGCTACCGCTTCTCGCCTGAGTCCGGGTTCACCGTCTCAGCCTCAGGCGCGGGATTTTCCGGCAGCGACCTGATTGCCGCGGCTGAGGGTGATTTTGCAAACAAAAGCGCGCTGAGGGCCGCCCGCGAGGTGTTCCGGGCCGCCATTGACGCCAGGCTGGGCGGACACCAGCTTGTTTCAAGGAATTTGTATGCCAGGTTTCTGGCTGGGAGGAAAAATGACAGAGCGTATCTATCTCGGCGTTAACATCGATCATGTTGCCACGATCAGAAACGCCCGCGGCACGGATTATCCTGATCCGGTGTATGCGGCAGGCATTGTCGAGCATTCGGGCGGTGACAGCATTACCGTTCACCTCCGCGAGGATCGCAGGCACATCAAGGATCGCGATGTCCGCATCCTGCGCGAGACGATAAAGACCAAAATGAACCTTGAAATGGCGGTAACGGATGAGCTCGTAGCGATTGCCTGCGAGGTCAAGCCTGACTTCGTCTGCCTGGTGCCCGAGCGCCGTCAGGAGGTTACCACTGAGGGCGGGCTTGATGTAGCCTCGCAGACTGAGAAGGTAGCAGCTGCCGTAAAGGCAATGTCTGAGGCAGGCATCCGCGTCTCGCTGTTCATCGATCCGGACAGGCGCCAGATTGACGCGGCGCATGCTGTGAAGGCGCCTTTCATCGAGCTCCATACCGGAAGGTATGCCGATGCGGTGAATGACAGCGTGCAGGCAGAGGAGCTTAAGAGGCTTGCCGACTGCGCAGCATATGCCGCGTCCCTTGGGCTTGGCGTCAACGGCGGCCACGGCCTTTCCTATCAGAACGCAGCAGCGGTTGCCGCGATTCCTGAGATCCATGAGCTAAACATCGGACACTCGATTATCTCAAGGGCGGTATTCACCGGGCTCCCTGAGGCAGTGCGCGAGATGAAGAATATCATTACCGCGGCGCGCTTCGGCACACAGAGATAAAAATACAGTCCTTATCCCGGGCCGGACGACGTCCGGCCTTCTTTCATTGTGCTGCCGCTTTCACACAGTTTCACAGTCCGCTGCTCAGCAATCCACAGACTCATTCACTGCTTTCCTTCTGACAGAATCCATATTGTTGATAATATTGTTGACGATTTGTTGATAGTTTAACGGTTGTTGACAATATTGTTGATATATCTGTTGACATGCTGTTGCTTTCCTGTGGACATTTTCCGCACCTGCAGTTTCTGGGGATGAAATCAGAGAAATTGTTTACCGTTTGGTGAAAGATCAGTGCCTGAATTTTCAGGAAACCAGTGGGCTGCAGCCGGAAATGATGCGCTGGCGGCTGTTTTTCTCCCTCTAAAATCCCTTTGCAGACGCGTTTTCTCGAGTTTTTTTCATCAGCTGGATGCTGTTTCACAGTTATTCACAAGATGTTCACAAAAGCTGTGGACAATCAGGTTAATGATTTTTTTGCCGCTTTGCATCTCCGGGCACTTTATTGATGCTGTGTGACGTGAGAAAATCAGGCGGATCAGATATCAGGAATGCAGTCTGATATCATTTCCCAGGTGTTTTTTGCGAGGAGGTGCGGTATGCCGATTTTCAGAGTGCTGATCAGGACTTTAACGAGGCCCTGGCCTCTCTTTACCGCAGCGGTGATCATCGCCCTGTGCTTTGCCGCAAGGATCCTGCTGCCTGTCTACTTCGAATCAATTCCGGTGATGCTGAGTCTGATCTGCTGCGCAGTTTTCTGTCTGACCGGAGTGCTGTTCATGGCTGTCCCGTTTGTCCAGTACATCTCTGCAGGCACCACGCTCTATCCCGGGCACAGCGCCGCTCCGAAGGTCCTGATTAAGACGGGGTTCAATGCGCTCTGCCGCAACCCGATGTACCTCGGCCTCGTGCTGTTCGTGCTGGGCCTCGGCATATTCATCTCGGGGATGTACGGCTTTATCGGGGCATTTCTTCTGTTCCTGGAGCTTGACCGGGTGCAGATCCCGGCTGAGGAGAGGGAGCTCCTCGGAATCTTCGGCGCTGAGTATGCAAATTACCGCAAGAGCGTCGGCAAATGGTTCTGAGGCTCAGCCCTGGTAACCTTCTCCTTGCTCATAGTCTTTTCTGAATGGCGGCAGGATGGCATCAGCGCTTCCTGCCGCACCTTGGGTTCATCTTCCGTACTACGCCGGTCACGACTCCGGTTATGGTCAGCACGTCACCTTCCTTTATTTCGATTAACGGAAATGCCGGGTTCTTGGGCACAAGCCTGGGGAACTTCCCGGTCCTGAGCTCCTTCACAGTAAACTCGCCGTTCAGGTTGGCGATGACGATGTCATGGTCGTGAGGCTCAAGGGAGCTGTCAACTACAAGATAGTCCCCGTCAAGGATGCCGGCGCCGGTCATCGAGTCGCCCTCGACGCGGATCATGAAGGTGGTGGACTTGTTCTGGATCAGGAGCTCATTGAGGCTCAGGGATGACTTGCTGTAGTCATAGGCAGGAGATGGGAATCCTGCCTGCACGCTGTCAGACGCCAGATCAATCCAGAACTCTGCCTGATCCGGGCCTGCTGCATCTGTTTTTGATATATCAGACATATAATGTCTGTTTATTCTATGATAACGTCGCCGCTTTCCTGTGACGATACGCTGCTTCCGTCTGCTGACGAGATCTCAGCGCCGTTGTCGATCTCCTGCTTGGTCTTCTCGGAGACGTACTGGAACATGGTGATGACCTTCTTGATGCCGTCAACCTGCTTTATGGCAGCTATGCCGTTCTTCGCCTCCTCCTTGGTGAGTACGCCCATGAGGTAGACTACCTTGTTCTCGGTTACCACCTTGAAGCGGCGTGAGCTTACCCCGCTGGTGAAGAGGAACCTTGTCTTGATCTTGCTGGTTAGATAGGCGTCGTAGCTCTGCTCGGAGAGCGAGAGCGGCTCGCGGACCTCAACCTCGTTGTAGACCTTGTTGAGCCTGGCGATGTCTGACACGAGCTCAGGGAACTTGCTCTGGTAGTCGGCGTATGGGGTCTGTCCGTGGATCAGGAGATGCCCGTTGATGCTGGTTGTGCCGATGCTGCTCTCGCGGAACTTGGCATGGCTGTACTTGTCCAGTCGGTCGATGGCCTTGGCCTCAATTGCGCTGTCATCAATGACCGTTCCTACAGTCCTGCTGTCAGAGGCCATTATCCCGACAGCCCCGGCGGCTACGCCTGCGCCTACTGCCGCAACGCAGCCGGAAAGGGTAATAGCGGCTGCAGCTGACACTGCGGCCAGAAGAATGATGTTTGTCTTTTTCATGAGCTCAGTCAGTCTCCCGCAGGCTGGCGCCGTATCTGACGCCTGCCAAGTTTAATAAATATCAATAGCTGCCTGCCCGCCTGCCGGCCGGGGCCTGCATTCCCTTTCAGGAGATCTCGTCAATTATCTCGAGGACTATGTGGTAGTAGGCCTCAATCAGCTCCCTTCTGGAATCAGCCGGAAGCGACAGGACCACATCGTCCTCGTTTATTTCCCCGAGAAGCAGGTCGTCATCATCGTCAAACGGCGTCGCGAGGATGACGCCCATATGCTTTGCGTGGGCGGTCCTCATCGCGTTCAGGACGGCGTTCTGCCCGCCGTCCATGAAGGCCATGGCGAACAGCAGATCATTCTCGGACGCCTTCGACCTCAGCTGCGAGGCGAACACGTCGTCAGGCGAGGTGCGGCAGACCGCAGAGATGAGCTTTATGTCTGAGCACAGGCTGCAGGCGGCAACCTCGCCTGTAACAGGATAGAACTTCCTGTTGAGCTCATCAGCGAGGAGATTGGCCGGCGACGCTGAAAGCGAGCTGCCGCAGACGAAGACGCGGCCTTTCATGCCGACAGACGCGGACACGCTCTGCGCGGCTGCATGAACCTCATCCTCCATAGTGCGGAGAAGCTCAAGCATCCTGATGCTGTTGTCGATTCCGTCGGCGAATGCGCTCATCTGCTCTATTCCGCGCTGTCTGCGGGTGCAAGCCCCGGCTCGTCTTCGGCAATGGCGCTCTCTGCCCTTGCGCTCTCGTCAGCATGCGCTGCCGCGTCAGCACTCTGCTCAGGCTCCTCTGCCCCAGCGCTGTCCTTGCCTGAGCGGAACTCAGGCGACGCGGTGCTGACCTTGCCGGAGAGGAAGCGGCTGTCTCCGATGGTAATCCACTGGATGCCGCGCTTGACGGTGCCGTTTCCGGAGATGGTGATTGTGCCGGTAAGGCCTTCGACTGATGAGCCGCTGTCGAGCTGCCTGATATTGGGAACCATCATCAGGCTGTCATAGCCCAGGGCGAAGAACTTGAGGGTATCAGAGCTGCTGCGCCTCAGGGCTCCCCTTGCGGTCCTGCGGAGATCGCTGGACTGCAGCATCCAGGGCATGTCGCCGAGCTTCATGCCGGCCATGGTCCTTTCAACCGACGCGTTGCTTATGCCGGGGTTGGAGCGTCCGGTGATGTAGCACTCCGGGGACTTGCCGGTGATTGACTTGATCTCCTGCCTGATGACGGAGCTCTCAAGCGGCGACGCGTAGATATAGTAGGAGTCAGGCCTGTGCTCGCCGCTGATGCCTGAGGCGATGGTGTCCTTCAGGGAGATCCTGTCGCGGAACCTGATTACAGGAACAGAGGAGGAGCCGGAGATGTTCCTCCACTCCCTGAGGAAGCTTTCTGCGACGCGGCTTCCCTTCTGCTGGTCAGGAATGATGACTGCAGGATGGGTGTAGCCGTCGTCCCTGATCTTCAGCGCGGCCTCGATGCCCTCGTCCTCAGGGGAAAGCGCGTAGAAGTACTGGAACTGGCCATGTCCGCTGCCGTCGTTGGAATTGATGAAGATCACAGGGACTGTGGTGTCAACCTCGCTGAGCCTTGCGACATTCTCCTTGAGGAGCGGTCCGATGATGAACTCGGCCCCCTGCGCCATCGCGTTGTTGTAAAGCTCGATGACATCCTTCCCGTTGGTGTCGTAATAGGAGATCTGGGCTCCCGGATTTGCCCCGCGGTAGGTCTCGACGCCTGATCTGAATGCCTCTCCGAAGGAGCCGAACTTTCCGCTGAGCGGCATCAGCACGGCGATATGGCGTGCCCCGGTCCACTCATGTCCTGCGAGCGCGCTGTCAAGCGCCTCGGCAGGCGAGTCAGCGGCTGACGCTATCTTTATGAGGCTCATGTCTGTGTCCGGATCGAGGTAGAGCCTTCCCGGATGAGTGGGATTGTCCTTTACCCACTGCTCCTCAGCATCATCTGCGTCCTCGGCGCCGCCTGCTCTTATATAAGCAAGCTGCAGGTAGCCGCGGCGCAGCTCGTCAGACGCGGAGCCGATCATTGCCTCGAGCTCCTCCTTCTGCTTTCCGGCGAGGACATTCACAATATCCTTCTGGTTCTTTACCAGGGAGTCGCCCTTGAGGTAGCTGTTGAGGCGGATATAGTCATTGACCGCGTTCTCGGTGTTCCCGGTCTGCGCGCTGGCCTTCGCGCGGTAAATGTAGAGGTATGCGGCCTCCTCGCGTGGCAGGCCTGCGGTGCTGACGCCCTTGAGGTACTTGAGGACCTTGTCATAGGAGGCAGTATTGTTATAGTACTCGGCGCAGAGCAGGCGGATCTCCGCCTTCTGCACATCGGTCTTCGCCTCCTTTGAGAGGGCGGAGATCATATCCTTTGCCTTTTCTGCCTCGTCGTCAGCGATATACTTTCTGATCTGCTTCATCTTCCACTTGAAGCGCTGCTCTCCGGAGGAGTTCCTGGCCTGGTTGGCATACCAGTCCGCGCTCTGTGTGATCCTGCCTTTGTACGGATCAGGTGTCTCATTCTCATTTCCACCGAATATCTGGCAGCCGGAGAGGGCAATCACAGACGCGGCAATGCCGGTCAGAACGAAATTCTTCAGAGCTTTCAATTTTTCTTCCTCAAGAGACAGTTTCCGCCGGAGATCTGGCCAGGCACGGCGGCCGCGGCACAGTAAGGCCGTGCCGCTAATTTTAGCTTAAATGGAGAGGTGCCGCCACAAAGAGGCCATCATTTATCCACAGTAGCGGGAAAAAAGAAGGCGGCCTCATGCGGCCGCCTGTGTGGTGCAATCCGTGATGCCCGAATGGCTCAGCAGCGTCACACCCTGATGTCTACTGCAGATCCCACTGCCGGAGCCGCAGGCTGCGGAGCCTGTGCGGCTGCAGAGACCGTATCCATCTGGGCCATTGCTCCTGCGAGCAGGCTGAGGGCCGCCTGCGCCTCTGCGTCCTGCGCCTTCTTCTGGACGGCGACCTGGAGGTACTCCCTTGCGGTGCTGTTCATTGCTGATGAAACCGACATGTCTGACATGCTCTCTCTCCTTTTCTCTGCTGCTGTCCCGGCCGCCGGCCAGGCTCTGCGCCCGGCATTCATGGCGCCATATGATCTATCGGCATCCTGCGGCAGTTCTTTAGCAGCCTGCTCCTCTGCCTGCCTTTCTCCGGGCCTGCTGGGAAACTGTGCCTTCCGTAACGGGATGGCCGGGCAGACGCCCTCAAACATGATACAATTCCTGCGGAAGTTCTGCTCTCCATTTGTTTCGTTTTTGTGAGAGCTGATGAACTTTTGGATGGTTTTAAGATAAATTTTGAACTTTCGGCATGTTTGCCTGTCTAACGATGTGGACGGGAGATGCCGCAGTCATCTTGAGGGGTCTCTCCGATGAGTGACGAGAGAAGCGATGAGCAGCTTATAGACGCCGTTCTGAATGGCGAGCGTTCAGCTTTCGGGCTGCTTTTCCGCAGATATCAGTATCGGATTGCGCATGCCGTAATGAAGTATGTGCATGAGCAGGCTGATGTCAATGACGTCGTCCAGGAGAGCTTCATCAAGGCCTACAGGGCGCTGCCTGATTTCCGCGGGAGCAGTTCTTTCTACTCGTGGATATACAGGATCGCCATCAACTGCGCCAAGAACTTTGCGGTGTCTCACGGGTCGAGGGCGGTCAACAGCTTTGACGTGGACGCTCCTGAGACGGAGATCTACGACAGCAGCGGAAAGCTCATGGACGCAGACAGTCCTGAGGCGCTGCTCTCGACAAGACAGCTGAAGAGGAAGGTTGACGATACGCTGGCGTCGATGCCTGAGGAGCTCAGGACGGCGCTGCTCCTGCGGCAGGTGGAAGGCAAAAGCTACGATGAGATAGCTGCCGCGGTCGGATGCCCGGTCGGCACGGTGAGATCAAGAATCTTCCGCGCCAGGGAAATACTGGTAAAGGCAGTCTCCCCCTTCATAGAGCATGTATGACGAGGTTTTTATGGACAGCAGGTTTGAGAAAGTTTCGGCACTGATGGATGGAGAGCTCGCAGATGTCAGGAAGGAGTCGGAGAAAATGGAGTCCGATCCTGAGCTTCTTGAGAGATGGGACAGGTACAGCCTGGTCGCAGATCTCATGAGGGGCGATGACGTTGCTGTTCCCCAGCCTGATCTTGCCGCTGATTTTGACAAGGCGCTCTCCGAGGAAGCCGTTTACATGAGCCCGTCAACCTTCCACAAGACACACAGGGCAGATGCTGCAGATAAGGGCTCCGCTGCAGCCGGCGCGGCAAATGAGGAAAGCTTCTGGATGCGTGGCATCAGGAAGGTCGCAGGCTTCGCCATCGCCGCCTCTGTCGCCGCGGTAACCATCGTCAGCGTCCAGCAGTACAGCGGCATTACCCCGAACGGCACCATCTCTACTGCCCCCATGGGCGGTGTAGCTCCTGCGAGCGCTGAGTTCTCCGGCGCGAGGCTCAGAAATGCCGGCAGTGCAGACGCAAGCTCCTGGCGCGAGATTGAGCAGGCGGCAGCACGCGGCGTAAGGAGCCAGAAGAGCGGCTCCGCCGATGTCTCGGCAAGGGCTGAGACTGCCGAGGACATCAATGAGTTCGGCATCATGGTCAAGGATCATGAGGGCTTCCGCAGGGTAAGCGGGCTCGATCTCTGACGGTCAGATTGCAGGATAATTTGCTTTTGAAATTAATCACCAGAACGGCGGCATGGAAGGCTTTCCTTGCCGCATTTTTTTTGTCTGTCACCTGCCAGGCGGCAGGAGAGTCGCAGTTTTCCCTCATTGACAGCAGGAACCAGGTCAGCTCAGCGGTAAGGAAGGCTTATTCCGCGTTCCGCCAGCCGTTTGAGATGTCAATGGTCAAGGTCTCGGAGAATTCCGTCGAGCCGGTCAGGATCGCCGGATGCGGCGATCACTGGGTGATGGAGTTCCTGAACGGCGCTGAGCGCTACATTATAGTGGATAAGGAGGGGCTGTCATATAGCGCCGGGGACAAGTCAGAGTTCTTCCCCAAATCAATGCCTGCCTTCATCTGGTTCCGCCTCGCCTCATCCGATCCTGACGTAATCCTGAGGAACTTCATGCCCTATGCGGCAGGCGGGATCAGAAGCGCCGGCGCAGACGCAGAGCTCATCAGGCTTGTCCCGTCAGACGGGCAGGGCTACGGCCTCATGATGGCAGTGGATTCCGGCACCGGCCTCATGCTGGATGCCGCCGCTGTCGACCGGGGCGGCAGCGTGATAGAGCAGTACACCGTTACCGGGTTTTCTTCCGATCCCTCAGTCAGAAAGGGGAAGCTGTGCACCATGCGCCACCAGAGCCGGGAGGCAGGTCCTGAGTACATTTCCTCAGGGGAGAACGGCGGCAGCAGCCTGCTTGGCTATCTCCCGGTCGGCTACCGGGTCATTGCCTACGAGAAGAAGCGCTATATTGACGGTCTGGGGCAGGCTGGATATTTCCTCGTAAGCAACGGGATCTTTGACTTTTCCGTGTACCTCACGAAGCACAGCCGAAATTTCCATATCGGCGGCATGAAGATGGGCGAGAACATTGTCTATCACCGCGAGAACAAGAACGGCTATGATGTTGCCGTGGTCGGGATGCTGCCGATGGAGACCGCGGAGCTGGTGGCGGCAAGCATAGATCAGAAGGCATTTGACGGAATTACAGGCAGGTAATGCTCAATGGCAGAGACCCGTGGAATAGTTGAGGGATACCGCGACGGACGCTGCGCGGTGAGATGCGAGAGAAAGAGCGCCTGCAGCGGCTGCCCGGAGGGCGCGTCGTGCCGCAACGCGTCAATGGCGGAGGGCAGCAGGCCCTCGGTGGTCCTGATTAAGACCGACATAGCGGATCTGAAGCCAGGCGAGGAGGTTCTGGTTGTGTCAGACGAGCGCCTCATCACCGCAGCCTCGATAATTGACTACGCGGTGCCTCTTGTCACGGCAGTTGTCTTCCTTCTTGTCTCAATGCTCTGCCGCCTTCCTGATCTCCTTACAGCCCTCGTTACCGGCTGCGGCCTGGTTCTGGGCTTTTTCCTTTCAGGAATAGCCGGGAGGCGTTTCGCCCGCGGCAGGAAGCTCATTGAAATCAGGCGGAACGGCGGATGCCCCGGGGAGAGTGAAGTTGGCTAAGAGCAGAAGCGCCTATGTCTGCTCCGAGTGCGGGGCGGATTTTCCGAGATGGATGGGGAAGTGCCCGGAGTGCGGGGCCTGGAACTCAATAACCGAGGTCAAGCTTGCCCCAAAAAGCAAGGCGCCGTCAGGCGGCGACTTCAGCGGCTTCGCCGGATCCGCGGGGGAGGGAGAGTCCGAGATCCTATCCGAGATCCCGCTTGCCGAGCTCCCCAGGTTCAGCACCGGCTTCCGCGAGTTTGACCGGGTCCTGGGCGGAGGGATAGTCCCCGGCGCCGTGGTCCTTATAGGCGGGCATCCGGGAGCAGGCAAGTCAACGCTTCTCCTTGAGACGGTCTGCCGCCTTTCCGGCACGAAGAAGGTCCTTTATATCACCGGAGAGGAGTCCCTTCAGCAGGTTGCCATGAGGGCCGCGAGGCTCGGGCTCAAAACGGATCAGGTCAGGGCGGCCGCCGAGACCTCTGCCGAGCGCGTCGAGGGACTCGTTGTAAAGTACCGTCCTGAGGTACTCATCATTGACTCAATCCAGGTCATGTACGATGACGGGATCTCCTCTGTCCCGGGCTCGGTCTCCCAGGTCAGGGAGTGCGCGGCCAGGTTCACGAGGATCGCAAAGAAGCTTGCCGTAGCCACGTTCATGGTCGGCCATGTGACGAAGGACGGCACGCTCGCGGGACCAAAGGTCCTGGAGCACTGCGTTGACTGCTCGGTCATGCTCGAGGGCGGTACTGACAGCAGGTTCAGGACGCTCAGGTGCCAGAAGAACAGGTTCGGCGCGGTGAACGAGATCGGCGTTTTTGCCATGACTGACCGCGGAATGCTTGAGGTGTCCAACCCCTCGGCCATCTTCCTCAACAGGGGAGAGAAGGAGGCGCCCGGATCATGCGTCATGGTCGTGTGGGAGGGCACCAGGCCGCTCCTTGTCGAGCTGCAGGCCCTGGTTGACGAGACGCAGCTCGCGAACCCCAGAAGGGTAACGGTAGGCACCGAGCAGAACAGGCTTGCCATGCTCCTTGCGGTCCTTCACCGCCATGCCGGAGTCGCGATGGGCGGCTTCGACGTCTTCATCAACGTGGTAGGCGGCGTCAAGGTCGAGGAGACCGCTGCCGACGTCCCTGTCGCCATGGCGCTTCTCTCAAGCTACCGCGGGAGCCCGATCCCGAAGGACATGATTGCCTTCGGCGAGATCGGCCTCTCCGGAGAGGTCAGGCCCGTTCCATCGGGGCAGGAGCGCCTTGCCGAGGCTGCGAAGCACGGCTTCAGGACTGCGGTCGTGCCGAAGGCCAACGCGCCGAGAAAGCCGATAGAGGGGCTCACCGTCCATGCCGTCTCAGATATCAGCGAGATAATCGATCTGGTCTGATCCCGGCCTGCCGCGGGGCGGGAAATAAGTAAGAGGATAAGAACGGAATAAAAAAGGCGGCCCGAAGGCCGCCCTGCAGGCATTACGAGTCCTGCTGCGGAGGGAAGTCCTCTCCGACCAGGTGTCCGATGTCGCGGTGCAGGAGCTCCTCGCTCATGCCGTTCATCTCGATGAACCTGCGGAGGTTGGTGATGCTGTCGATGTCGATCCTCATCGTGCCGAGCCCGATAAGGTTCTCATGCACGTAGCTTACGGCGCAGTCCATGCTGATGGTGAGCGTAGCGCCCAGATGGATGTCGATCCTCACATGGGTGCCCTTGCTGAGGTCAAGCGGCGTCTCGGAGACGGCCAGCACGCCCATCAGCGACAGATCCTTGATCTGGACGTTTACCTTGTTTTCCCCATAGGTGGCAAGCGCAGGGAGATCGCAGATTATCCTGATGAAGCGTCTCCTCTCCTGCATGATGTTTTTTGAGTCTAATGCCATGTTTTAGCTTTCCTGTTCTTTTCCCGCGCCGCCCGGTGACATTTCCGCCCGGCGCATTTCCGGCTGGAATCAGCCTGCGTTCCCGTCCGGCTCAGCCTTAGCCTGATCATCCTTCCCGAGCGGCTTACCGCCGAGATCCTTTGGCCTGGAGACCGTCTGCCTGGCTGAATCCTTGATCAGATCATCTATGCACTGAAGGATTGCCATAAGGCGGTCTTCCAGGGTAAACCTGGTGTCCAGAATCGGCCCGAGCCTGTTCAGGTCCTCCCTGAGGTCCTTCATCTTGGCCTCGTTCAGCTCCTCGCCGTACTTGTCGTCGAAGCTCAGGATCAGATCGGTGTTGTGCCTGATTCTCGGGATTATCCTCTGCGCGATCGCAAGCCTGCGCCCGGTCGCGTTCTCCATCACGGTGACTATTCTGGGATAGATGTCGAAGTGCCCGCTCGAGAGGTAGTCCATCAGCTCGCCGCAGAAATCCTCGACCTTGGTATAGGACGGAGGGCAGTCCTCGACGCCCCTGACCCTCAGATCGATAAGCGTCATGTACTTCTTGATGAGCGATTCTCTGTGGTCAAGCATCTTGTCGATCCAGGGGTGCTTTCCTGCGACCAGAAGCCGGATCTTGTTAATTCTGGTAAGCGTCAGCATTGTGGGCTCTCCGTCTAATTCTTTCAGGAGAATTTAACCGCTTTTGGGCCGCTTTGCCATATCACCATGACGTTTTTACAACGGGGATCTATTTTTTGCGGAGTTCTCTCGGATTTATGACTCACATGTCTCATTTTCAGTGAGGCAGCGACAGGGAGCCGCACCCGCGGAGTATTTTTTCATGAGGCCGGAGCAGCATGGCAGGGCGGCATTTCCCGCCTTATGAGCGCCCTTTTCCCGGCAGTGCCGGAGCGCTTTTTGGAAATTCTGTGAAGTTAAGCATATAATGATTTTGGGGTATTGTCCCGGCGCGGCCCTGCCGTGCCAGGGCGATTTCTCAGCCAAGACAGTGACTGCTGTGCTCAGCCCGGTTCCCCTGGGCGTCGTTCGGCCCGGATTCTGTTTGCTTTTCAGCAGAGTTCTGTCAGCCCAGTGCTGATGAAAGGAGCTTTAGCCAGTATTCAGGTGCCCGGTTAAACCCCGGCAGTCCGAGGAAGGTTCATTAATGGCGCGGGTATCGTATCCGTGCTGCTATTAGTTAATTCCAGGAAAAATATGATAATCGGTATCCCTAAGGAAAGTCTTGCGGGAGAAACCAGAGTCGCAGCGACGCCTGCCACCGTTGCTCAGCTTATTAAGCTGGGCTTCGAGGTTCACGTCGAGAAGGGCGCTGGCGATCTGGCAAGCTTCAGTGATTCTGCCTACACCGAGGCAGGAGCCAAGGTTGTCACCGCCGCTCAGGTCTGGGCTTCTCCGCTGATCTACAAGGTCAACGCTCCGTCTGACGCGGAGGTCGGCAAGCTGAAGGAAGGCACTGCCATCGTAAGCTTCATCCGCCCTGCACAGAACAAGGAGCTGGTTGACAAGCTCGCTGAGAAAAAGGTTACGGTCCTCGCCATGGACATGGTTCCGAGAATTTCCCGTGCCCAGTCAATGGACGCGCTCTCGTCAACCGCCAACATCAGCGGCTACCGCGCCGTAATTGAGGCTGCCCATGCGTTCGGCCGCTTCTTCTGCGGCCAGATCACCGCTGCAGGCAAGGTTCCTCCCGCAAAGGTTCTCGTAATCGGAGCCGGCGTCGCAGGACTTGCCGCCATCGGCACCGCGCACTCCCTCGGAGCAATCGTCCGCGCGTTCGATACCCGTCCTGAGGTTGCCGAGCAGATTGAGTCAATGGGCGGCGAGTTCCTCCGCCTCGACTACAAGGAAGACGCCACCTCGACCGACGGCTACGCCAAGGTCATGAGCGCCGGCTATATCAAGGCGGAGATGGATCTCTTCCGCAAGCAGGCCGCTGACGTCGACATCATCATCACCACTGCCGCTATTCCAGGCAAGAAGTCCCCTCTCCTCATCACCGCTGACATCATCGAGCAGATGAAGCGCGGCTCAGTCATCGTCGACATGGCTGCCGCAGGCGGCGGAAACTGCGAGGGCACGGTAAACGGCAAGGTCGTTACCACCAAGAACGGCGTCAAGATGATCGGCTACTCCGATCTCGCCTGCCGCCTCCCGACCCAGTCTTCACAGCTCTACGCGACCAACCTCGTCAACCTGACGAAGCTGCTCTCCAAGAAGAAGGACGGCAACATCGACATCGACTTCAATGATGTCGTCATCCGCAACATGACCGTCGTCAAGCAGGGCGAGGTAACCTTCCCGCCTCCGAAGATCTCAGTATCCGCCGCTCCCAAGAAGCCCGCGGAGACCGAGAAGAAGGAGCCCGCCAAGGAGGCTCCGAAGGGAACCAATCCCTGGATCAAGTACGGCCTGCCTGTTCTCGTCGTGCTCTTCGCCCTGGCAGCGCACTATTCGCCGTCAGACTTCCTTGCGCACTTCACCGTTTTCGTCCTTTCCTGCGTCGTAGGCTACTATGTGGTCTGGAACGTTACCCATGCGCTCCATACTCCGCTTATGTCAGTAACCAATGCGATTTCCGGCATTATCGTCGTAGGCGCCGTTGTTCAGATGTTCAGCGGTGACGCGCCCGCAGCTGTCTTCATCCTGGCATTCCTCGCGATCATGATCTCGTCGATCAACATCTTCGGCGGATTCACCGTGACCCACAGGATGCTCAAGATGTTCAGAAGAGACAAACAATAGGAGTCCAATTAAATGTCACAGGGTTTAGTTACAGCGGCCTATATAATCGCTGCTGTTCTCTTTATTTTGGCCCTCGCGGGACTGTCCAAGCAGGAGACCGCGAAGCGCGGAAACTGGTATGGAATCGCCGGCATGACGATAGCCCTCATCGCTACCGTATTCGGACCCCATTTCCAGGTCAGCGCAGTTGTGCTCATCGTCATCGCCATGATCATCGGCGGCCTCTTCGGCGCGTTCCGCCTTGCGATGAAGGTTGAGATGACCCAGATGCCGCAGATGGTCGCCCTTCTGCACAGCTTCGTGGGCCTCGCTGCCGTTCTCGTAGGCATCAACAGCTTCATCATCGCCGATCACAACATCGAGGTTGAGGCCCAGATCCGCGACGCGGCAATGCCCACCATTACCTGCAAGGTCGATATGTCCAGGCAGGAATGCGAGAAGAGCATGAACATCCAGAGGGCGAAGATCGCTGAGGCCCAGGCCAAGTACGCTGACAGGATCAAGGCCGCAAAGGCTGAGACTGCCGCTGAGGCATCAGACGAGCACGCCAGGAAGGTTGTGCAGCTGGTTGAGATCTTCCTCGGAATCTTCATCGGCGCCGTAACCTTCACCGGATCCGTCGTCGCATTCGGCAAGTTCGCCGGCTTCATCAAGTCAGCTCCGCTGGTCCTTCCCGGCAAGAACGCCATCAACATTGCGGCGCTTGCAGTGTCGCTTCTCCTGATGATCGGCTTCCTTGCCTACGGCCCGAGCGGCACAGGCTGGTTCTGCCTCATTCTGATGACCCTCATCGCCCTTGCGTTCGGCTGGCACCTCGTCGCCTCCATCGGCGGCGCAGACATGCCGGTTGTCGTATCGATGCTGAACTCCTACTCAGGATGGGCGGCAGCCGCTGCCGGCTTCATGCTCAACAATGACCTCCTCATTGTTACCGGCGCGCTGGTCGGCTCCTCAGGCGCGATCCTCTCCTACATCATGTGCAAGGCCATGAACCGCCACTTCATGTCGGTCATCCTGGGCGGCTTCGGCAACAAGCCCCAGGAGGCAGGCGCTGATGAGGTTCAGGGCGAGATCCATGAGATCAAGCCTGCCGAGGTTGCTGAGCTGCTGAAGAACTCCTCCAGCGTCATCATCACCCCGGGCTACGGCATGGCAGTCGCAAAGGCTCAGAACGCCGTTGCCGAGATGACTGAGAAGCTCCGCGCCAAGGGCGTCAAGGTCCGCTTCGGAATCCATCCTGTCGCAGGACGCCTCCCGGGA
This sequence comes from uncultured Pseudomonadota bacterium, assembly GCA_900317945.1. Classification (GTDB taxonomy): domain Bacteria; phylum Pseudomonadota; class Gammaproteobacteria; order Enterobacterales; family Succinivibrionaceae; genus UBA2810. The sequence continues at coordinate 480 of ONIT01000004.1, read as the reverse complement.
CACATGAACGTCCTCCTTGCCGAGGCCAAGGTTCCTTATGATATCGTCGAGGAGATGGATGACATCAACCCTGACTTTGAGGATACCGATACCGTACTCGTCATCGGCGCGAACGACACCGTCAACCCGGCTGCGGCTGAGAACGAGAGCAGCCCGATTTACGGAATGCCTGTCCTTGAGGTCTGGAAGGCTCGCAACGTCGTAGTATTCAAGCGCTCGATGAGAACCGGATACGCTGGCGTGCAGAACCCGCTGTTCTTCAAGGAGAACACCCAGATGTGCTTCGGCGACGCCAAGGAAACCGTCGAGAACATCAACAAGTCGCTCTGACAGCAGGCTTAGCTTCTGAATGAATGGAATCCCGTCCCTCACCGGACGGGATTTTTTTTGGTGTGCTCGGCATGAGCATTGACTATAGGGTGAAAGTCCCGAACTCGCCCGCTGGAGGGAAGAGTTAGCGAATCGCAAGGTGGTCGGAGT
>ONIT01000009.1 GCA_900317945.1 uncultured Pseudomonadota bacterium | reverse complement strand
TTACTCCGACCACCTTGCGATTCGCTGACTCTTCCCTCCAGCGGGCGAGTTCGGGACTTTCACCCTATAGTCAATGCTCATGCCGAGCACACCAAAAAAGGCGGAACCGCCAGGCCCCGCCTTCCGTTATTGCATCCAGCAGGATCTTCTACTCCTGCTTATCCTCAGGCTGCTTTGGAGCGCGATCTTTCTTTCCCGGCCTCTTCCAGTCAGGAATGTCGCGGCGCGGAGCGCGGGTGATTACCAGCATGTCGTCGCTGATGTCCTTCGTTACGGTGGTGCCGGCACCGATGGTTACTCCGTCGCCGACAGTTACCGGAGCAACGATCTGCGTGTCTGAGCCGACAAACACGTCATCGCCGATGACGGTCTTGAACTTGTGGAGGCCGTCATAGTTGCAGGTGATGGTGCCGGCGCCGATGTTGACGCCCCTGCCGAGAGTCGCGTCGCCAAGATAGGTGAGGTGCCCGGATTTGGTTCCCTCGCCCAGCGTGGCGTTCTTGCACTCGACGAAGTTTCCGACATGAACCTCGTCCTTAAGCTCGCAGCCGGGACGGAGCCTTGCGAACGGTCCGATAGTCACATGGCGTCCGAGCTTCGATCCCTCGATTACCGTGCAGGGCGAAATCACGCTGTCAGTGCCGATCTCGCAGTCCTTCAGCACGCAGTTCGGTCCGACCGTTACGCGGTCCCCGAGAACCACATCGCCGATGAACACCGCGTTGATGTCAATAACAACATCGCGCCCGCAGGTGAGGTTACCCCTGATGTTGATCCTGTCCGGATCAATGATGGTCACGCCGTCGGTCATGAGCTTCTCGGCAACCTTGCGCTGGTAGATCTTCTCTACCTTGGCCTGCTGCAGGCAGGAGTTCACTCCGAGGACCTCCTCAGGATCGTCAGCGGTTACGGTTACGACCGGCATGCCGCAGCGGCGCGCTATCGAGAACACGTCAGTGAGATAGTACTCATGCTGCGCGTTGTCGCGACCGATGGTGTTGAGCATAGTCCTGAGGACGCCTGCGTCGGCTACGCAGACGCCGGTGTTGATCTCATGGATCTTGAGCTCCTCAGGGGAGGCGTCCTTCTGCTCGACAATCCGGTCGAACGCGCCTGCCGAGTCGCGGACAATCCTGCCGAAGCCGGTCGGATCGCTGAAGTTTGCGGTAAGGACCGCAAGGCCACCGTCCGGAACTGCCGCTACCATACGGCCAAGAGTAGTGACAGAGAGGAGCGGCGTGTCGCCGTAGATCACGAGAACGATGTCATCGTACTTGACGTTCGGCATGGCCTGCCTTACCGCGTGCCCGGTGCCGAGCTGCTCTGCCTGATAGACCCAGTCAACGTTCTTCAGGTCCGACATGGACGCCCTGATCTGATCGCCGCCGAATCCGTACACGATGTGGATGCAGGCAGGCCTGAGCCCGCACGCTGTGTTGTAAACCCGCCTGAGCATGGCCTGCCCGCCAATCTCATGAAGCACTTTCGGCTTGTCAGAGCGCATGCGCGTCCCCTTGCCGGCCGCGAGAATAAAAATCTGCAAAGACATCGGAACCTCTGAAACTGATTTCTGCACTGTTAAGTAGAACTGATTTGAATTATACTACCCGCCGCGGTAGTACCCGTCTGCGATACGTCACATGAAATTCAAAAAGATTTCATCAAATCAGGCGTCAGGCGCAGAAATCGCGGCAGCATCCAGCGCAGATTTCTGAAAATTCCGTATCATGGAAAACATTCAGAATGAAACCTGGAATGATCGCCTGGCTGTGCGGTCCTGCCTGACGGGTCTGTGAAAGTTTTCTGAAAAACAGAGAGCAGGCGGAGCAGGAGGGATGAAGTGTTTCCCACCGCACAATGGCTGCTGAGTAATATGACGTATTATGTCATATATAAACTCAGGCAGGGTTTTGTATAAAATTTATACGAAAAAAACATGTCTCTGTCTTAAGCGGACAGCCGGTCAGCTGCCGTTTCCACACTATAGAGAACACTCTGTTCCACGTGGAACAGATCATCCCCGCCCCTGATGCTATAATTTCCCGATTCACACCATACATAACACTGCCGTTTAAACACACGCAGGACATATCCTGTTCGGACAGAAGTGTCAGGCATAGTCTCCACGGAGGAATTCATGAGTCTTTCACAGGATGAGCTGGAGGATACCCTCTTTCTCGACATCAAGCAGATCAGGGACAGGCAGCTCGACATAGCCGACTACGCAGGCCTCCTGAGGCTCTGCGGGGTAATGAAGAAGAGCCTGCCTGACGCGGAGCAGCGCGGCAGCTTCCTCTACCTCTCATTCGCGGCAAAGCTCCAGAGGGCAGAGAAGCTCTGGTACATTGAGAGCCAGAAGACCGGCCTCCCCTACATCGACAAAGGCTTCTTCAGAATGTACTCGGACGAGAAGAGGGCGCTTGAGGCCCTCTCGGAGCCTGGCCTTGAAGAGGCGGTCATCTCCTCCTTCGAGAGGCCGGATCTCCAGTATGAGCTCGATGATCTCATCTACCGCAAGGGCTTCCGCTTCGCGAAGTTCAACGACGAGATCGAGCTGAGCCTCGCTGAGTTCCTGCCTCCGTCTGATACCAGGTCGCTCAGGAATCCCGCTGTGGAGTTCGGCTTCGCCTACCTGAAGCAGCTGAGCGGCGATCCGAAGTACGAGCACCTCCTTCCGGCGCTCTACGGCAGAATTGCCGACGCGGTCATGAGGTCAAGCCTCATCGTGCCAGTGGAGAAAAAGCCTGACGGCTCGCTCGCCTACGCCAGGATCGCCTCGGAGAGCGGGAAGTACCTCTATATCGTCTTCACCTCGACCGACAAGTTCCTCGACTACCAGAAGGACATCAGGACACCTTTCACCAGATTTGTCCACAATTACGATCTGCTCTCCGAGCTGGTGAAGAATTCTGAGGACGCTTTCGGCCTCATCATCAACCCCTCTACTGACAGCTTTATCGCCGACAGCGCGTTTTTTTCCTATATAGACGCCGAAATCAGCAAGACCAACTATTACAACCCGACCTCCTGGATTAAGGTGAAGCCTGTTTACAAATTGGTGAATCCTGACGAGAAGACCTCAGAGGTCCTGAACAAGTTCCTTGATGACATGGTTGACGTCGATCATGCCTGGGTAAGATCGCGCGAGCAGCTCGGGCACCATGTGCTCGAGGTGGTGATCGAGTTCTTCAAGAACGCCGATCACAGCGGAGACTTCGAGGAATGGTCAGCTGTGCTGCACCCGCTCCTGAAGGCGGAGAAGGTGGAGTTCCTTGATATAAGCGACGCTCCTGACGTAAAGAGCTCAGCACCGTTCTACGAGGCGTAGCAGGCGGCCGAGCTGAGGCTGTGAAAGCTTTATTCACTCACAGAAAGTGAAAAACTGCTGAAAACTGGCAAAAAGTGAATAAAAATGTGGATTAACCGAGTACAAATCAGTGGATAATCTTTAAAACTCCAAATTCAGCGCGTTTTTCAGCAGTATGAAGAAAACTGAAATTCTGTGAAAATCGAATCCCCCGGAAAAAAGCACCTTTCCGGGGGATTTTTTTATGCCAGAAATACGCGCTCTTTGCTTATAGAAGAGGACCGGTATTTCAAAAATACACGCCAGGGCCTCAGGAATCGCCCAGAATGGCCTCTTGGGAAAAGAAAGTACTCTTAAGCGTCAGTCAAGAAAATCCCCGGGAATCGCAATTCTGCGCGTTTTCCTGCCATGTGAATGAAATGAGTCTTTATGCCAGTGTTGTGAACATCTCAGTGCCTGACTTGTGGGATGACTGATCCTATCTGTGGCCTTCTGTGAATAAAGAGCCAGGTGTGAACGGAATTAAATCACAGGCGCAGGGTGAGAGGCTGATGCAGCTGAGAGCTGCCTTTGCGGATATGTCATTGATTATATATGACATATTATATCATATTAATATCAGAGTCCCTGGCAGCAGAAATCCTGACAGCCCAGAAACAAAAAATCCCCGGAACAGTGCCGGGGATCTCGTTAGCCTTATGAGGCTCAGTTGTAGTGATGGTTCGAAATCTGGGCCGCGTGGAGCCTTGCCATGGCGCGGGACAGATTGACAATCGCGGTAGCGTAGTCCGTATCGCCGGGCTTTGCCCCGCCGGAGGAGTTCTGAGCGTTCTCGAACGCCTCCTGCGCCGCCTTTGCCTCCTCTTCGGCCTTGGCCTCATCGATCTCCTTGCCGCGTACCGCAGTGTCCGCAAGAACCGTCACCGAGACCGCAGCGTCGTCTGACTCCTCGTTGAATGCGGGCTGCACTTCAAGAAGGCCTCCAGAGACGTAGAGCACCTCATCCTTGTCTTCCATGCTCCGGTAGCTGATAAGCCCGGGCTTGATGGCAGTCAGAAGAGGGGCGTGGCCGTGAAGGATTCCGAGCTCGCCTTCCGATCCCGAAATCCTCACTGACCTCACCAGACCTCTGAACAGCCTGCCTTCGGCGCTTACCACCTCAAGTACAAAAGGAACATCAGCCATTGCCTACTCCTATGTCAGTCCCGGCCACTCTGTCAGGCGTTGATTGTCTTGGCCTTCTCAACGGCCTCGTCAATGGTGCCGACCATGTAGAACGCCTGCTCCGGCAGATCGTCATAGTCGCCGTTGATGATGCCCTGGAAGCCCTTGATGGTATCCCTGAGGGAGACGTACTTGCCGGGCTTGCCGGTGAAGGTCTCAGCTACGTGGAACGGCTGGGACAGGAAACGCTCAATCTTGCGGGCACGCGCGACGGTAAGCTTGTCCTCTTCGGAAAGCTCGTCCATGCCGAGGATGGCGATGATGTCCTTGAGCTCCTTGTAGCGCTGGAGAACGGTCTGCACGCCGCGGGCGGTGTTGTAGTGCTCCTCGCCGACGACCTGCGGATCAAGCTGGCGCGAGGTCGAGTCAAGAGGATCAACCGCCGGGTAAATACCGAGGGATGCAATCTGGCGCGAGAGCACGATGGTTGCGTCCAGGTGGGCGAAGGTGGTCGCCGGGCTCGGGTCGGTCAGGTCGTCCGCAGGAACGTAGACTGCCTGAATCGAGGTGATGGAGCCCTTGTCGGTGGAGGCGATTCGCTCCTGGAGCTGTCCCATCTCCTCAGCAAGGGTAGGCTGATAGCCGACCGCTGACGGGAGACGTCCGAGCAGTGCCGATACCTCGGTTCCCGCGAGGGTGTAGCGGTAGATGTTGTCGATGAAGAGCAGCACGTCCTTGCCCTCGTCACGGAACTTCTCAGCGACGGTAAGGCCGGTGAGCGCGACGCGGAAACGGTTCCCGGGGGGCTCGTTCATCTGTCCGTACACCATCGACACCTTGTCGAGGACCTTGGAGGCCTTCATCTCGTAGTAGAAGTCGTTGCCCTCACGGGTACGCTCTCCCACGCCGGTGAACACGGAAAGTCCCTGGTGGGCCTTCGCGATGTTGTTGATGAACTCCATCATGGCAACGGTCTTGCCTACTCCGGCGCCGCCGAAGAGGCCGACCTTTCCGCCCTTGGCGAACGGGCAGATGAGGTCAACAACCTTGATGCCGGTCTCGAGGATCTCGGTCGTGCTGGACTGCTCCTCGTAGGTCGGAGCCGGGCGGTGAATCTCCCAGCGCTCCTTCTCGCCGATGGGGCCCATGTTGTCCACAGGCTCGCCGAGGACGTTCATGATGCGGCCGACGGTCTCATGGCCGACAGGAACCTTTATTCCGGCTCCGGTAGCCTCAACCTCGACTCCGCGGCGCAGTCCGTCGGAAATGCCCATGGCGAGGCAGCGCACTACGCCGCCGCCGATCTGCTGCTCAACCTCGAGGACCAAACCGTTGCTGGAGTCATGGCTTGTTACCCTGAGGGCATCGTATACCTTCGGAATGCTTTCCTTGGGGAACTGGACATCAACAACCGCGCCGATGACCTGAATCACCACACCTTTGGCTCCGACGCCTGTTGCTGTTTTTTCTGCAGTCATTAATTTCACCTTCCAAATTACTAAACAGCCGCGGCCCCGGAAACAATTTCGGTTATTTCCTGGGTAATGCCGGCCTGGCGTGCCTTGTTAAACTCAAGCTGGAGGCTGTCGATGAGAGAGCCCGCGTTCTCGGAAGCGGCCTTCATCGCAACCATCCTCGCCGACTGCTCGCTCGCAAGATTCTCGAGCACTGCGCTGTAGACCTGGGACTGGATATAGCGCTTGATGAGCTCATCAAGAAGCGCCTTGGCATCAGGCTCGTAGATGTAGTCCCAGTGGGACTTTGCGACCGAGCCGTACTTGCCGTCCTCCTTGCTGTCCTGCGGCAGGGGAAGAAGCTGCTGGAAGACAGGCTTCTGGACCATGGTGTTGACGAACTTGTTGAAGACGAGATAGACACGGTCAATATTGCCGTCCTCAAACTCCTTCAGCATGTTCGTTACGGTTCCGACCACGTCATCAGCGCCCGGATCCTCGCCAAGCCCGGAGGCGTGCGAGACGATCCTGCAGAGCTTCCCCCTCGAGAAGAAGGAGATGCCCTTCGAGCCGATGATGGAAGCCTCGCACTCCACGTTCTGGTCATGCCACTTCTTCATGTCGATGACAGTCTGCCTGAACTCATTGATGTTCAGGCCTCCGCAGAGGCCCCTGTCAGTCGACACGATGATATAGCCGACGTGATCGATCTTCCGCTCGGTAAGGAACGGATGATGGTACTCGATGTGTCCGTCAGCTATATGGTGAATGACACGGCGCATGGCGTGAGCATAGGGACGGGCCTCCTGCATGCGCTTCTGCGTCTTCCTCATCTTGGAGGCCGCAACCATCTGCATGGCAGAGGTTATCTTCTGAGTGCTCTGCACACTGCTGATTTTAGAACGTATTTCCTTAGCGCCTGACATCAGCTGCCCCCTTTCCTATCAGCCCTGAGAAGCCTTGAACTTCTCCACGATTTCCTTCAGCTGCTTCTCGATCTCCTCGCTGAAGGCGCCGGTGGCGTCAAGATTGCTCATCAGATCCTTGTAGTTGGACTCGGCAAAGTCCAGGAGTCCGCTCTCGAAGGACGCCATCTTATTGAGCTCGACGTCATCGATGTAGCCGTGCACGGCAGCGTACAGGATCACGCTCTGCTGCGAAACGCGCAGCGGGCTGTACTGCTTCTGCTTCATCAGCTCGGTGACCTTGCGTCCGTGGTTCAGCTCCTTCCTGGTAACCTCATCGAGGTCTGAGGAGAACTGGGCGAACGCAGCGAGCTCACGGTACTGGGCGAGGGCTGTTCTTATGCCTCCGGAAAGCTTCTTCATGACCTTGGTCTGCGCCGCGCCGCCGACACGGGACACTGAAATGCCCGGGTCTACTGCAGGACGGTTGCCCGCGTTGAACGCACGGGTGGTCAGGAAGATCTGTCCGTCGGTGATGGAAATTACGTTCGTCGGAACGAACGCGGACACGTCTCCGGCCTGGGTCTCAATGATCGGAAGCGCGGTCAGTGAGCCGGTCTTGCCCTTGATCTTGCCGCCGGTGAGCTTCTCGATGTAGTCGGCGTTGAGGCGCGCGGCTCTCTCAAGAAGTCTTGAGTGCAGGTAGAAGACGTCACCAGGATAGGCCTCACGTCCAGGCGGACGCTTCAGCAGCAGTGAAATCTGGCGGTATGCCACAGCGTGCTTGGACAGGTCATCATAGACGATGAGCGCGTCCTCGCCCCTGTTCCTGAAATACTCGCCCATCGCGCATCCCGCATATGGAGCGAGATACTGCAGTGCGGCGGTGTCAGAGGCAGATGCCGTAACGACGATGGTATTCTCAAGAGCGCCGTGCTCGTCAAGCTTTCTTACGACGTTGGCAATGGTCGAGGCCTTCTGGCCGATGGCGACATAGATGCACTTTACGCCGTAGTTCTTCTGGTTGATGATGGTGTCGACTGCGAGAGCGGTCTTTCCGGTCTGGCGGTCGCCGATGATAAGTTCACGCTGGCCGCGTCCGATAGGAACCATCGAGTCAACAGCCTTGTAGCCGGTCTGCACCGGGGTGTCGACTGACTGCCTGGTGATTACGCCAGGGGAGACAACCTCGACCGGTGAGAAGCCGTCATTCCTGACCTCGCCCTTTCCGTCGATCGGCTGTCCGAGGGTGTTGACCACGCGTCCGAGTAGTCCCTCTCCGACCGGAACCTCGAGAATCTTGCCGGTACAGAATACCTTCTGGCCTTCCCTCAGGTTCTCATAAGGTCCGAGAACTATTGCTCCGACGCAGTCGCGCTCCAGATTCAGGGCCAGACCGTAGAGTCCGCCGGGGAGCTCAATCATCTCTCCCGACATGACATCAGTCAGACCGTGAATTCGTATGATGCCGTCGCTGACCGAAACGATGGTGCCCTCGTTTCTCGCTTCGCTCACGACGCTGAACTGCGAGATCCTCTGCTTGATGAGATCCGCAATTTCCGTTGAATTCAGCTGCATTTAACTTACCCCGTTCAGGCTTTGAGAGCCGATGCCAGGGACCCGAGCCTGCTCTTAAGGCTCATGTCCACGACCTCGTTCCCGGCCCTGATGATGAAACCGCCTATGAGTGCGGCGTCGACCGCAGTGCTGAGCTTGGCCTTGCAGTGCCAGTGCTTCTCAGCGATCTTCTTGATTTTGGCGAGATTCGCCTCCGAAAGCTCCGACGCTGAAACGACCTCGACGCTGAGTACGTTCCTGTCCTTCTCGGCGCGCTCCTCAAACTGTCTGAATACCTCAGGCATCAGGGACAGCCTGCCGTTCTCGGCCATGACGCGGAGGAAGTTGGCGCAGTGGCCGTCGATTGCCGGCTCGCCGGTCTTCTTCTCCTTTGCGACGTCATAGCCGAGAAGTCCGCAGAACGCGGCGGCAAGCTCATCAGCCGGGAGCGTTCCGTTGATCAGGGGAGCAACCCTGGAGTCCTCGGAGACAGCGGCGGCAAAGCCGAGCATCTTTTCCCACTCGCCGACCTCATCCTGCTCTGAGGCGTACCCGTAGGCCGCATCGGCATAAGGCCTGGCGACCGTCTCGATATCAGATGCCATGCTTCACCCCGTTAAAGCGCCTTCGCCAGATCGTCAATAAGCCTTGAGTCGACTGCGGTGCTGACCTCGCGCTGCAGGATCTTCTCAGCTCCGGCAACAGCGAGCTCGGCAACGCGCTTCCTCAGCTGCTCCTTCGCCCTGCTGCACTCGGCCTCGATCTGGGCCCTGCCGTCGGCAAGGATCTTCTCCTTTGCCTGGTTGCCCTCTTCCTTGGCGCTGTCAATGATTTCGGTTCTGCGGCGGTTGGCCTGCTCAATGATCTCGGCAGCCTGTCTCTTGGCTTCCTTGAGTTCCTCCGACGCGCGGTTCTGAGCGAGCTCAAGATCCTTTTTGGATCTTTCTGCCGCAGTCAGGCCTTCCTCGATCGCCTTGCGGCGCGCATCGATGGCAGCCATGACCGGAGGCCAGATGAACTTCATGCACAGGACGACGAAAATCAGGAAGGCCAGCGCCTGTCCGATAAATGTCGCGTTAAGCTCCATACCGCTCTACCCCCTGGATTAATGGCCGAGAGCAGGAATAGCGCCGAACATTACATAGAAGCCAACGCCGGCAACAATCATAGGAACGGCGTCCACAAGTCCCATGACCAGGAAGAACTGGCCCATGAGCTTTGACTGAAGCTCAGGCTGACGGGCTACGCTCTCGACATACTTGCAGCCAAGGAGTCCCACGCCGACAGCAGCGCCGATGGCAGCAAGGCCCATCATCAGGCCGACTGCCACATAAACCAGAGATACATCTGTCATTTCTAAAAATCCTCCAACAAGAGAAATCCTGTCTGCTATTCCTTCTCACTAGCCTGACTCAGGTACACAATGGTCAGCATCATGAATATGAACGCCTGCAGAGTAACAATCAAAATATGGAACAGCGCCCAGGGAACGTTGAGGACCCACTGCAGAGTGCCGTACCAGAAAGGGATGAGCGCGATGAGGATGAAGATCATCTCACCAGCGAACATGTTGCCGAAAAGTCGCAGACCGAGGGAGAGCGGCTTGGAGAACAGCTCTACGAGCCCGAGCACAAAGTTGACGGGCGCGAGGAACCATGAGTTGAACGGCTTGAGGAGCAGCTCCCTTGAGTAGCCGCCGGCTCCCTTGTAGGCAAGGGAGAAAACCACGATGAGGAAGAATACCGAGACCGACATCGAGAGGCAGATGTTCACGTCGGCTGACGGAACGACTCTCATGTACGGTATGCCGAGGAGCTCCGCGGGATGCGGCAGGAGATCAATCGGCAGGAGATCCATGAGGTTCATGAGGAACACCCAGCAGAAGACCGTCAGCGAGAGGGGCGCTATGAGCCTGCTGGTGCCGTGGAAGATGCTCTTCACGCTGTTGTCGACGAACTCGAAGATCATCTCGAGGACGCACTGCAGGCGCCCGGGAACTCCGCCCACCTTGAGCTTGCCTACGAGCCAGTAGAAGAAGCCGAAGAAAATCAGGCCGAGCGCGACTGATATGCCGACCGAGTCGAGGTTGAGCGTATAGGGATTGAAGATGCCCTTTGCCTCAACATTCTCAAGATTGTTTACGCACTGTCCGGTGAAGAGATCCCCGAACTTGCAGGGAGTGTTGTACTGCTGCTTGCAGGCCTTGGCCGTCATCTGCCCCGAGCTGAGACACTGCTCGAGCTCCGGAGTGCTCTTGATGCTGTCGACTATGTTTCCGTTTCTCAGATCCACCTGCAGGAAATGCATGTGATGGGAAATGTACTCAGTGGAGCTTGCTCCCGACTCAGTATTCTCTGAACTCATCTTACCGCCTTCTACACATATGGCTGATGATGGCCAGCAGCAGGACGTAGCAGACGATTCCTGCCGTAAACGACACCAGCACAGCCGCCGGCACAGCGTATGAGAGCCTGTAGACCGCCACTGACAGGACGATTATGAGGATCACACGGACAAGATATCCCATAAGGAGCCTTCCGGTCCCGATCACCGCGTCGTCACTCCTGACGCAGATGAGCGCGAAGACGGCCTGCGGCACTATGAACGCAAGACCGCCAAGTATAGCCGAGATGCCGGCAGGACCGCCTGAATAGCATGAGACTGCGCCGCCAGCGGCAGCAAGCAGAACAGTCAGGACCGCAAGCGACAGAAAGACAGCTCCGCGTTCGGAAAGGCCATTCTTCACTGTCAGCTTCACTGCCCGGAACTCCGTTCCCTGGGAAAATCCATGGTCAATAATACCCGAAAAAAATAAAATTTTCCATGCATCAGTGTAGGATTAGCCTTTGCTGACATGCCCTGGAATATCCTTAAATCCTTTACAAAATCCTTGCATATCAATGATTGACGCAAAAACATAATTATGTATTCAGCAAGCCGGCAGCAGGATATCCCGTAGATTGCGCCCGGCTCCCCAGGAACCCTGCGCACTGCTTTCCCTTATAATTTTCCGGGGGACTCATCATGCTCATCAGATACATCAGGAACGATCTTGAAGGCGTCTACACGGCCGAGATGCTGCGCGGCAGCATCAGCATGCTTGCGGGCGTCGCCTTCTATGAGCTCACCGGAACCGGAGCCGCCGGGGCATACATCCTCATCATCGCGCTCTACGGTCTCCGCGCACTCACAGGAAAGACGCTCATCCGCCGGCTCCTCAATATGGCAGGTAGCCTCATCCTGCTCTCCGCTGTGCTCTTTGCCGGGATCTTCTTCGGGCATGAGAGGCTCATTGTCCCGCAGTGCCTTATGACCTGCCTTCTCTCGGCCGCCACCGTGTACTGCCTCGCAAGGCTTAAGGAATTCTCCGGCACCGTGATGTTCATGAGCATCTTCGGTATTATTGCCTTCGGCATGGGTCTTCTTGACACCGGGCGCGAGGTTACGGCAGACGGACTCCTCCTTGCCTGCGCCAAGGGGAGCGTCTCCGTGCTCCTTGCCGTAATCCTGGTGCCGTTCACCAGGTTCCACTGGTGCGGCATGATCAACCGCTGCTTCTACCACGACCTCAGGCTCTATGCCCGGATGATGGGCAGCGCCGATTTCTACGAGAGCTTCACGGATCTTCCCTGCAGAAGCAAGAGCCGCATCCTTGCCCTGCAGAGCGCGCTCCTCAACACCGCAGGGCATGTGATTGATCCGGCGAGGCGGAGCCGCTACCAGAGCATCCTGAACGGGCTGATCCTGATCTGCTACTGGCCGACGGCCGGAACGGAGCCGGAGCATATTGCGAGAATCAACCGGATCCGGAGCGGGATATTCAGCTGCGTTGCCGAGATGCTCAGAAAAGGGCATGACAGCAGCCATGCGGCCGCCGCGGAAAAGGAGTGCCGCAGCATACTCTCCGTCATGCCGGAGGACCGCTTCTGCAACGGGGAGATGACCCGCCACGCCCTGCGCGTGCTTGATGACATGTCATCGCTCCTCCGGGCGGACCGCGGCTATGAGTACGGCGCTGCGATGGAAAAGCAGGCGGAAGGGGAGGACGGAAATGCCGAAGAGAGCTGACATGCGAAGGCGCGTCCTCATGCTGCAGATGGCGGCCATGGCCGTAACAATGGCCATAGCTGAGGGAGTGTCCTTCATCTGCAGCGCGGAGCAGAGCTTCTGGATCCCGCTCACGGCCTTCTGCGTGAGCCTCTACATCGACACGCCGCTCACTGCGCTCAGACGGACGGTGAACCGCATCCTTGGGAGCATATACGGCGTCATCATCGCCGGTCTTGTCTGCCTCATGTTCCCTGAGCAGGAGGCCATGCTGGTCTTTCTCGTGGTGTTCGCCGGGCTCACGCTCTGGAGCCGGGTGTTCTTCAAGTTCTACTACTTCTTCGTCGCCTTCATGACCGCAACGGTCATCATGCTCCTCTCAATCCTCATGATCCGCACGCCTCTCACGCCTGACTACCTCATCACAGAGAGGCTCATCTTCACGGCGGGAGGCGCCTTCATCTCCCTTGCCGCGAGCGCCGTCATCATGCCGTCCCTTGAGCGCCCTGACATGCTGAGGACCTACCGCCACTACCTGACGAGGTTCTACCTCGAGTACCGGGCCTCGCTCAACAGGCTCTCAGGCATAGGTCCGAAGGAGGGAGCTGCGGTCATACAGGGCGTGTTCCAAAGCGCCCGGGACTACAGCGAGAAGCTCCCGCTCTGGAGCTACGCGCTGCTCTTCAACAGGTTTGTCTACCGAAGCTTCGTTAGGTTCCTCCACAGGATCCACAAGATGCGGATCATGAACGCGGCGATAGCCTCGAGCATCGACGCGCTCTCCCTCACTGAGGCATCAGGCAGGACCGCAGAGCTCCTTGCCCGGAACCGAATGCTTACGAAGAAAGTAATACTCTCTCTCATGATCCTCGACCGGGAGCGCGCGCAGGGCTACCTGCGGAAACTCTCTGAAGTCAACGAGGAGCTCTCGCTTACTGACGGGTTCAGGAAGAACAGCATGGCTACGGTGGTAATCGCCCTCCGCGACATCGAGCTTGATCTGAGCCATATAACGAACGGAACGCTGCAGCTCTATCTTGCCTGGAAGAACAGCGGGGAGCATGAGCCCCGCTGAGAAGGGCTCCATAGACGAAAAAGGGCAGGAAACACATCCTGCCCCTTCTGAGTTTTTCAAAGCCATGTACTAGAAACTGCCGTAAATTTTATAAACCATTGTTAATTCAACAGGTTATATAAATTAATCAATTGATAGAACTTATTCAAACCAGTACAATGTACTAAACATCAGTTTCACTTCAGGCAGCCAGCAGAATTCAGCTGTTCAAACCAGAGCATCTGCATCCCTGCGCAGGCTGCCGATAAAAATCCGGATGTTTTCGTATGAAACAGCGCCGGAACTATTCTTAGTTTTAATTGATTTCAGCTCGTCCTCGGACGACTTCTTACAGCGATGGCACGTTAATGATGCTTCGAAAAAAACTGAAGCGTCATTTATAGTACATAACTGTAAAACTGAAACTCTCCAAGACTCAGCATCAATCAGCGGTGCTTGAGCGTATTTTCCGATTTCAGCGTAACTATGACGTTGTCCGCGACATGCGGCGCGAGCCTCAGGGGGAAACCGCTCCAGATCCCGGTGCCGTTGCTCACGATAAGCGAGCGCCCGTAATCGTGGTAGAGCCCGCTCACATACCCTTCATTCTCGTACTTGACAATAAGGTCAACGCCCGGGATCATGCCGCCGTGGGTATGGCCGGTGAATACCAGGAATGCCCGGTCGAACGTCCCCTGAGGCCTGTAGGGCCTGTGGGAGAGCATGATTACGCCCGCGTCGCGGGGAATGCCAGCAGTTGCCTTGGCGAAGTCCGGCTTCTCGCCGCCGAAGCGCTCGGCAGCGCGGTCAGTAACGCCTGCGACATAGAGCGCGTCGCCGTTCTCTGCGGTGAGCTTCACATTGGAGTTCTCAAGGACAGTGATGCCCTGATCCCTGAGGAAGCTCATCCAGCCGGCATAGTCGCCTGAATAGTACTCATGGTTGCCCGGCACGGAAATCATGCCGAACCTGGGAGAGCAGCCCTTCTTCAGATCATCGATGAACCTCCTGAGCTGCGCCGAGCGCTGCCCGACAGTGCCGTCAACCAGGTCGCCGGTGAAGAGGATGAGATCAGGCTTTGCCGCTATGACCCTTTTCGCGAGATCGTCAATCCTCCTGTCGGAGGTCCCCTTGAAGAAATGCAGATCTGTGACCTGGACAATGCGCGTGCTGTCAAAGCCGCGGGGCACCATCATGCTGCCTACGGTGTAGTTTATGTCTGAAGGCATTGAGTAGCCCTGGTGGACGCAGAAAAACGCGGCGGAGCAGGAAAGAAGGATAAGGACGAAGGTCAGTCCGCCCCTGAGCTCGCGAATGGCTTCCATTTTGAGCAGGCGGAAGATGCCGAAGAGAATCGCCCAGGGGACAGAGAGAATGGCAACTATTACGAGCGCTCCGAAAAGGGCGGAGCTCAGCATGTTGGCCCAGAGCGGGTATTCCTGCCCGTACCAGGGCTGGTCATTCAGGTAAAAGAACAGATCGCGCCCCGCGAGCACGAGAAGCGCAAGCGTAACCGGTAAAAACGCCCTGGACTTTCTGAAAAGCGGCAGAGCCAGGAACAGCCAGGCAAAGAGGAACAGCCCTCCGGACATCATAAGAAGGAACATTCAGGAGACCTCGCACACGAAGAGACAGATTGCAGAAAACTTGATGCCCACAGGAGGCCGCAGGAGCGGCCTGCCAAGACTGATCAGACCGGGGCCGAGCCGCTGTCAGCGCCTGCGTCAGCCTGCGAGGGCAGCTCATCCTGAGCGGTGTCGCTGCGGTTCTTTCCGAGGACTGACATGATCTTGGTGAGCTCGTCATCGCTCGCGAAGGAGAGCACCAGACGGCCCTTGCCGTTCGAGCCGAAGCTCAGCTTCACGCCGGAGCAGCCGACCGCTGACTTTATGGAATTCTGCCAGCGGTTCACATCCTCCTCGCTGAAGCGCGGGGGCTCAGGAGCCTTCACTCCTTTCTGGAGCTTTTTCACAAGGCTCTCGGTCTCGCGTACGCTCAGAGACTTCGCTACTGCCTGGTTCGCCGCATTGCTCTGCTGCTCGCCGGTGAGCCCGAGGAGGGCCCTCGCGTGGCCCATCTCAAGCCTGCCGTCCTCGACAAACTGCTTGACGTCAGCATTGAGCTCGGTAAGGCGGATAAGATTGGAGACAGACGCGCGGGACTTGCCGATGGCATCAGCGATCTCCTCGTGGGTAAGGCCGTACTCAGATGCTATGCGGCTCAGGGCCTCGGCCTTCTCCATCGCGTTGAGATCCTTTCTCTGGATGTTCTCAATGAGCGCGCAGGCAGCCGCGGTCTTGTCATCAATCTCCCTGACAATGCAGGAGACCTCGGAGAGCCCTGCCTTGCGCGCAGCCCTCCAGCGGCGCTCGCCGGCAATAATCTCGAACCTGCCGTCAGGCATGCTCCTCACCACGATAGGCTGCAGGAGGCCGTGGATCCTGATGGACTCGCTGAGCTCGTCAATCTCCTCCGCGCCCATGTCGCGGCGGGGCTGATCCTTTCCGGGAACGAGCTTCTCGATGTCAATTGCCCTGAATGTCCCGTCAGCAGTGGAAGTGCCGGCATCTGCCGTCTGGCTCTCAGGAGCCATATCGCGCATCAGATCATCCTTTACGCTGCCGCTCAGCAGAGAACCGAGCCCCTTTCCCAATTTGCTTTTCATGATCTACCAGGCCGTCAAGACAATGAGCTCCGCAGAAGCGGGCATTAAAAACATGCCGTAAGATTTTTACAGCAGCTGAAATTCTAACAGATTCAGACGATTATATTGCATCAGGGCAGTAAAAATCCTGCCTGAGGCGTTATTTCAGGCAAAAACATGCTTTCAGCCGGAGATGTGGGGGCGCCTCATCACTCACAGGCGCCGCTTTGTGATCAGGATGCGGAGGACTCAGGCTCAGCGGCCGCGGCTATGCCGTCCTGCGCCTCTTTCCTGAGGATTTCGCCGGCAAGGGCGAGATAGGCCTTGGAGCCCGGCGAGTTGCGGTCATAGTACATTACAGGCTGACCGTGGCTCGGAGCCTCGGCAAGCTTGATGTTTCTCGGGATGATGGTCGAGTAGACCTTCTCGCCGAAGTACTTCCGGAGCTCGTCAGAGACCAGCGAGGCAAGCTTGCTGCGGTTGTCGCACATCGTGCGGAGGACTCCCTCGATCTCGAGATCCGGGTTGACGGCGCTCCTGAGCTCCCTGATGGTCTCCGTGAGCGAGGCGATTCCCTCAAGGGCAAAGTACTCGCACTGCATGGGCACAATGACTGAGTCTGCCGCGCAGAGCGCGTTCACTGTGAGGAGGGAGAGCGACGGCGGGCAGTCGATGAAGACATAGTCAAAGCTGTCGCGGATGGCGGCCAGCGCCTTCCTGAGCCTGAGCTCCCTCGCAAACACCTGGATGAGCTGCACGTCAGCTGCCGTTACGTCCGAGTTTGACGGAACGACGGCATAGCCCGCGGTCTTGCTCTCGATCATCACGTCCCTGATGGGAACCTCATCGACAAGGACATCGTAGGTGGTCTTCTCCACATCGTTCTTGTCAATGCCGCTCGCCATGGTAGCGTTTCCCTGCGGATCAAGATCAACCAGAAGAACCGCACGCCCCGTGGCTGCCATCGAGGCTGCCAGGTTGACGCACGTGGTAGTCTTTCCGACGCCGCCCTTCTGATTGGTAATTGCTATAACCCTGCCCACTTTACTGCACCTCTGACGAGTTTTTAATCATTAATCATGCCCATTATAACAAGATGGCGTGCTCCGTCATAATGAGGCACTGAGAGAGCATGGGTCTCGGCGCTGAAACCAAGCGCCCCGAGCGGCTCCAGCTCGCTCTTCGTGACGTTGCCCTTCATGGCAAGAAGGCGTCCTCCTTTCTTAAGGAACCTCCCGGTGAGCCCCGCAAAATCAGAGAGGCTGCTGAAGGCGCGGCTTGTCACCATGTCATACTCCCCGTCTCCCGGGATGCTCTCGAGCCTCCCAAGGACCGGAGTCACATTGGTGAGCCCCAGCACCCTCACGGCCTCGCGGACAAAGCTTATCCTCTTCTGCCTTGAGTCGACGAGCGCGAAGGAGATGTCGGGCCTTGCAATCGCCAGCGGGATGCCGGGAAGACCAGGGCCTGTTCCCGCGTCGAGGCAGACTGCGCCTCTGAGGTACGGGAGGATGACCAGGCTGTCCATGATATTGCGCACCAGCATCTCGCCTCTCGTGCGCACTCCCGTAAGGTTGTAGACCCTGTTCCATTTGAGGAGGAGATTCGCGAAGCCGGAGAGCTTCTCCGTCATGTCCTCCGTGATGCCCGTGAGTCCAGACTCGCGGATGAGGCCTTCAAGCTCCGTATCGCTCATCAGTCCCCCTCTCTGCTGCCGTCTGCATCTGCGCTTCCGCTCAGAGGAGAGCTCTGAGCCGGAGACGCAAGGTCGTTCTTCCTCAGGTGCACCAGGAGAAGCGAGATCGCCGCGGGTGTAACGCCCGAAATCCTTATGGCCTGTCCGATGGTCGCCGGATGGAACTCATTGAGCTTCATGACAATCTCGGTCGAGAGCCCCTTCACCGTGCGGTAGTCCAGATCCTGCGGCAGAGGAGTCTCCTCGTTCTTCCTCTGTCTCTCGACCTCCTGCTGCTGATGCTCGATATACCCCTGGTACTTTACCTGGATCTCAACCTGCTCAGAGACCTTAGGATCCGCGGGCATCTCCTCACCCAGAATCTCCTTGAGCCTCGCGTAGCTCATCTCCGGGCGGCGGAGGACCTCCTCAAGAGTCAGATCGCGCGTAACGTCGAGCCCGGTCTTCTCCTTCATCGACTTCGCGAACTTTGAGCCGGGGCCGATGTACTGTGAGCGGAGGCGCTGCCTTTCCTGCTCGACGGCCTCCATCTTCTCGTTGAACCGTCTCCAGCGCTCCTCGGAAATCATGCCGAACCTGTGGGCGATGGGAGTGAGGCGCTGATCCGCGTTGTCCTCGCGGAGAAGCAGCCTGTACTCGGCGCGGCTCGTGAACATCCGGTAAGGCTCCCTGGTGCCGAGCGTCTCGAGATCGTCCATAAGGACGCCGATGTAGGACTCGTTCCTCTTCGGCGCCCAGCCCTCCTCGCGCTTGGCGCGGAGAGCCGCGTTGATGCCGGCAAGCAGTCCCTGGGCGGCGGCCTCCTCATAGCCCGTGGTGCCGTTGATCTGCCCGGCGAAGAACAGGTTCTGAAGCACTCTGTTCTCCATGTTGAACCTGAGCTCCCGCGGATCAAAGAAGTCGTACTCGATGGCGTAGGCAGGACGGATGATCTCCACGTCCTCAAGGCCCTCAATTGAGTGGATAACATCGAGCTGCACGTCGAAGGGAAGCGATGTTGAGACGCCGTTCGGGTAGTACTCGTCAGTCGTCAGCCCCTCGGGCTCGATGAAGACCGGATGGCTGTTCCTGTCCGGGTACCTCATGACCTTGTCCTCTATTGACGGGCAGTACCTGGGGCCTGTCGAGTGTATTACTCCTGAGTAGAGAGGCGAGCGGTCAAGG
The DNA here is from genome assembly GCA_900317945.1 of uncultured Pseudomonadota bacterium. GTDB lineage: Bacteria > Pseudomonadota > Gammaproteobacteria > Enterobacterales > Succinivibrionaceae > UBA2810. Next base: position 21,310 of record ONIT01000009.1, on the reverse strand, counting down.
TTGCGCCTGATGATGTCATGGGTCCTCTCGTTGGTCCTCGTGAGAAAGCAGGGCTTCTGCGCCGGATGCTGCTCCGCCGAGCCCATGAAGGAGAAGACCGGTACCGGATCGTCCGAGTACTGGCTTCTGAGCTTCTCAAAATGTATGGTGCTGCCAAGAAGCCTCGGCGGAGTGCCGGTCTTGAGCCGTCCCATGACAAGCCCCAGCTCCCTGAGCTGGTTCGGAAGCCTGATTGACGCGGGATCTCCAGCCCTTCCGGAAGGATAGTGGACAAGCCCGATATGGATGAGCCCGTTGAGGAAGGTTCCGCAGGCCATGACAACAGCCTTTGCCCCGAACTTGATGCCGCACTCGGTCTCGACGCCCGTTACCTTCTCCCCTTCAAGGGTAAGCCCGGTAACAGCCTGCTGGAAGATATGGAGATGAGGGTAATGCTGCAGCTCCTCCCTCATAATCCTGCGGTAAAGAAGCTTGTCGGCCTGGGCTCTTGTTGCCCTGACGGCAGGCCCCTTGGAGGAGTTGAGCGTCCTGAACTGGATGCAGGATCTGTCAGCGACTGATGCGATAAGCCCGCCCATCGCATCGATTTCCCGTACAAGGTGTCCCTTGCCGATGCCTCCTATTGCAGGATTGCAGGACATCTGACCGATGGTCTCGAGCTTGTGCGTGAGGAGAAGCGTCTCCTCTCCCATTCTTGCCGAAGCGGCAGCCGCTTCGATGCCGGCATGTCCTCCGCCTATTACGATTACGTCGAAGTTTTTGAGAAAAGACATTTTTGATGGCTTCTTGGAATCAGAATTCTGTGGCTGAATTCTAACACGCGCAAAGTCCTTTTCGCTCTGTTCTGAAGGAGGCACTGGTCTGAACAGGATTTCCGGCAAGCATGTCCTCTGCACTCTGAGCCCTTGAGACCCGAAGGGGATATATGCCCTTAGCGGCCCTAACGCCAGAACGCTCCGCTGCGGATTCAGGGACTGACGGGCCATGGCTATGCACGGTCTCTCCGGGAGCGGGCCGCGTCTCATATACGTAATAAGGTCTTTTAAAGTCAAAGTCACAGACATAGAGAGGGGCGAAATCAGTGGAAAACTCTGAAAGGCCTTGCCAGTCCTTGATTACAGGCTTTTTAAAACTGTGATTCTGCTGTTTTTACGCTGTGATTTAAAGTTGACGCATTGAAATTTTTTCCACTGTGAAAACCCTGTTGACGCTTTATCATCAGGCCTCTCTCATGATTTTCACATATTGCGCATAAAACCATGTGAAAGTTGACGGCTGGTGAATGTTTTCTCCTGAAGTGATGTGAAATTTCCAATTCGGTTAACCGTTCTGTGAATTTTCCGATGCTTTTCTGTGAGAGACCGGTTGATGGTCTGTGAAAGTCGCGAAAGCATGCCGTTTTTGCCGGTTGTGAATGTTTTTGTCGCTGTTGATGAATCAGTGAAATTCCATGATATTGTTGTTGGTGTCAGTAAAAATCCCATATTTAGTTGTCAGCTCTCCGGAATAGTGCACGGAATGCACTTTCGTGCCCCATTCTGTGGGATTCATCCGGGAAAAACAGGACGGCTCACTGCTCCTGCTGCTCGTGATCATGGGCTCAGTAGAGCCTGTCATCAGCTGACTCGAGCGGGAATATCCCCTTGTAGAGCTTCTTCCCGGTCTCCGTCCTTATGAACTCATCATATATGCGGTTCCGGGTTGCGGGCCTCAAGTCATCCTCATAGGAGTTTGCGATGAGATCCGCCTCGACCACCATCTGGAAGTCCTGACCGTCGCAGGCGCTGTAGGTGTGATGATGACCGGTGATGAACTTCACCCGCTCGACGATCTTGGTGTCAAGGATCTTCGCCTCTGTGAGGATGAGGTTCGCGACCGCGGGACCCTCCTGTTCCTGATGGATGCTGAGCGCGTCGTTGTACTTGATGAGGCTGTTCCTGATGCCGATGTCGTGCAGGATGGCGGTAAGCTCAACGACAGCCTTGGTATCGTCGTCTGCCTTCTCTCCAGATGCGATCATCCTCGCGATGTTCCAGACGGTAAGGAAATGCATGATCCGCCTGGTGTCGTCCCTGTCGTACGCGATCGCCCTCTGCGCGACTTCCATGATTTTTGACTCGTCCATATGTGCGGTCCGCCCCCGTTTGATTCCGGCCGTGATGCAGCCTGAGTGTTATTCTCTACTGCTATATGGTGCCTTGGCCACCTGTTTTAAATCCGGCGTCTTTCCTGGGATTTTTCAGTGTGTCAGCTGCATGCAAAAAAAATCCCCGTCTCCCGGAGGAGACAGGGACATGCGGTTAAAAAGCCCTTAAGCTGATTAGACGCGCTTTACGAACTCGTTGGTTCTGGTGTCGATGACGATCTTGTCGCCGTCGTTGACGAAGTCAGCAACCTGAAGAGTGAAGCCGGTGCCGGCAAGTCTTGCGGGCTTGGTTACACGGCCAGAGGTATCGCCGCGTACGGAAGGCTCGGTGTACTCAACGGTACGGGTGATGTTGATGGGAAGCTCAACGGAGATGGCGCGGCCCTCATAAAGGGTAACCTGGCAGACATCCTCCATGCCGTCAACGATGTAGTTGACAGCGTCACCGAGGTTCTCCTTCTCAACGTTGTACTCGCTGTAGTCGGTGGTGTCCATGAAGACATACAGAGGGTCGTTGAAGTAGGAGAAGGTAGCCTCCTTCCTCTCGAGAATAACGTCCTCAAGCTTGTCGTCAGCCTTGAATACCAGCTCGGTGCCGGTAGCCTGGAGAAGGTTCTTGAGCTTCATCTTGACGGTGGCTGCGTTGCGGCCGGACTTGTGGAACTCGGTCTTGAGAACGATCATAGGATCTTTGCCGAGCATGATTACGTTGCCGGCACGAACTTCCTGGGCGATTTTCATAGATAAAAAACTGAGCGCCTGTGCGCTGCAATCCTCCAATGGTAAGATATATTCTGTGTGAAAAGCCTTCCCCGAATGTCTCCCGGTCTTGCCGGGCCCTATGACATTGTTCAGATCCCTTGCATACCCGCTTGGCAGGTGCCTATGGACACGCTCAGGCCTTCACAGCAGCACTAGCGCTATATTTTAGCTTATTTTTAATAAATGTGACGAGACCGTCGGCTAAATTTACTGCGCTGCAGGTTTTCTCCGCCCAGACGCGCGCCCCATGCTCAAGAGCGGCACGGTATTTTCCGTATTCCTCCATAAGGCTGCCGAATGATGCCGCGTCTCCTGTGGTGAATGACATGTTGAGGCTTCGTATAAATCTACCTGAATCCGGACTGAACGCTGTCACCATCAGATCAAGGAAGCTTGCGAGCTTTATAAGGTGCGCGTCATCCTCCTGAGGATAGATGTGCCAGATCATGGGGACGCCGGCGGCCTGAGCGCGGAGGAAGGAGTCCTCGCCCCGGACGATGTTGAGATCCGCGGCTGAGAGCAGCCTGTCGTAGCCGTCCTGGGAGGTGAGCGGCACGGTTTTTACCGTTACGTTTTCCGGAATGCCAGCTGACTCTGCCGCTCTCAGGAGTGACGCGGCTCCCCGACCCATAGGGGCGATGACCGCGCTTTTCTGCCCTGACCTCCCGAGAGCGCCGAGAAGCGACTCATAGACAGCGTCGTTCTCGTAGCTGAAGAGCGTCATCACGAAAGGAACTGACGGGCTGAACCCGAGGCCTGTGAGGAGCTCAGCCCTTTTTTCACGGTACTTCAGATCCAGCTCCCTCTGCCCCGGCTCAATATTGAGGCCGCCAGTTCTCTCCGAGAATCCCTGGTAATAGAAGTACTTTGAGACTCCCCGGTCCACGGACATCAGGCCGTGGCAGTCGTCTGCCCAGCTCTCCGCTGTGAGGTAGTCGAGGTTTATCCACACCGCCCCGCTCCTGCCGATTTTCTCGGCGGTGAGGTCAGAGAGGCGGCAGGAGAAGGCCTCGATGACCGCGTCTCTGGGGGCGAACTCCCTCTCGGTCTCCTCTGTCCACTCGCGGACAAGAACACCTTCCGCTGATGCGGGGAACGATTCCGTGCCGCGGAACTCCGGCACAATCTCCTTCATAACGTCAGTGCGGTCAACAAAGAGCTCCGTGCTGATGCCCAGGCGCGAGAGCATCCTCGCGAGGCGCCAGGTGACTCCGATATCGCCGAAATTGTCAATTACCCTGCAGAATATGGTTATGCCGATCATGCTGACTCTCTCCTTTTCCGGCTGATTATAAGCTCTGCAGTGGATCCTGGGCTGCCGCCTGCTGTATGCGTTCTGATATCATTCCGGCAGTGTGATTTTCCATGGAGTCTCTTATGTCTGAACTTAAGCTCAGGGACATGGCGGGTCCCGCAATTGCCGCTGTCTTTGTCATTGGCGTGGTGCTTGCCGCCGGCGCTGTCATAGCGCCTTTCTTCATCTCGATTGTCTGGGGCGCGATTATCGCCGTGGCCGTCTGGAGGCCCTTCGGCAGGGTGAGGCGGAAACTCTTCCGCGGGCACACCACTGCGGCTGCCGCAGTGGCTGTCATCCTGATGTTCACTGCCGTCTTCTCGCCTTTTGCCATAGGCGCATGGGGAGTGTACCAGAAGGCCTCTGATTTCTCAGCGGAGCTTGCCGCCGCTGCGGCAGAGGAAAGATCCGCGGAAAAGCCTGGCGATGACGGTGCAGCGGCACCGGTGACTGCCGGTGAAAAGGCAGAGGCTGCCAGGAAGATAATTCTCGAAAGAACCAGGGAGAGGGTGTCGGACGTTGCCGAGAAGGCCGGAGATCTGCCTGTCGTCGGCGGTTTTTTCTCCGATTTATGGGACAGCTTCAGCCACAAGAGGATAGACTTCAGGGGGATGGCGATTAAGGCTGTGTCATTTGTTCCGGATACGGCGCAGATCGTGGTCAGAGTCGCGAAGTCAATGACCGGCGGAATGGTAATGTTCGCCATGTCGCTTCTCTTTGCCGGGTATTTCTTTGCCGCAGGGCCGGTTTTTGCGAGGCTCCTGAGGCGGCTTTCCGTGAGGATCGGCGGAAAGCGTGCGCTCTCCTATATTGACCAGAGCGTGGCCGGAGTCAGATCCGTGGTCTACGGATTCATAGCCGCTGCGGCAGCGCAGGGCGCGACAGCACTCATAGGGCTTGCCGCAGCCGGAGTTGATCATGCGTTTGTTCTTGCCATCATCGCAGGCGTGTTCTCCGTAGTGCCGGGCGGACCGGCGCTCGTCGGCTTCTTCGGCGCGTATCAGCTTTACGCAGGCGGAAGCCCCGTCGCGTCGCTCTGCCTCATTGCGTGGTTCATGCTGGTCGTCTGCAATGTCGACAACCTGGTGAAGGGAATCATCATAAATCGCTGCGGAGGCTCGTCTCTCCCCTTTGTCATCGTATTCATCAGCGTTATCGGCGGAGCATTCGCGTTCGGGCTTCTGGGTGTGTTCATCGGACCTGTGATCATGACGCTTCTTGCGTCGATGATCCGCGCCTACATGAATGGCGATTCTGAGCCGGCAGGGGGCAAGCCTCAGGAGCAGGACTGCACTGCATCAGCGGACAGTGAGACGGAGCAGGTTCCTTCCTCTGGCGGCGCACCGGAGGGAGATGGTGGCTCAGAAAGCAGAGGAGAGCAGACGGACTCTGCCCTTTCCTGAAATGAAAAAGGCGGGCCTTCCGGCCCGCCCCTCTGAGGAAGCTCTCAGCGCTTCCTTACGTCTGCTGCCCTGCAGCCTTACTCTTCGCTTTTCGCCTGTGACTCGTTTCCGAGCATGCCCTTCCTGCTGAAGATTGATCTTCTGATCATGTCAACCGGAATGATCATGAACGCGATGGCGAGGCAGATGAGCCAGGTGCTGAGTGAGAGAGGCTCAACGCTGAGCGCCTTTCCTCCGAGCTCGACGAACAGGTACTGCATTACAAGGATGGAGCCCATGACGATGAGGAAGTTCTTGTTCCTGCCGAGGTGCTCGAACACGTTCATGTGCTCGGTTCTCGCGTTGAAGCCGTTGAAGGTGATGGCCATCATGAAGGTGGCGAAGATGGCGGACTTTACATAGCTCCAGTCAGCGGATCCGAACAGAAGGTGAGTTCCGACAGTATCCTCGCCAGCATCTGCAGGAGCGACGCTCCAGAGCTTGAGCATGGCAAGGCAGACGACGGTAATGTAGACTGCTCCCGTGATGATCTCGATGAGCATGCCCTTCGAGATGATGCTGGCCTTTCTCGCGACCGGCCTGTCCTTCATGTACTCAGGCAGCGCAGGCTCGCTTCCGAACGCGATGGCGGCGAGAGTGTCCATGGCGAGGTTGACGAGCAGCAGCTGAATGACGGTGAGAATCACGTTCTGGTTGCTGACCAGGGGGCCGAAGAAGCAGACTGCCACTGCTGACACGTTGACGGTCAGCTGGAAAATCAGGAACTTCCTGATGCTCTTGAACATCGTGCGGCCGTAGAGAATAGCCTTCTGGATTGAGGAGAAGTTGTCATCAAGAATGGTGATGTCTCCTGCCTCCTTCGCTACCTCGGTGCCGCTTCCCATGGCGAAGCCGACGTCGGCCTTCTTGAGCGCGGGCGAGTCGTTGACGCCGTCTCCGGTCATGCCGACGACGTAGTCAAGATCCTGGGCGAGCCTGACGAGGCGGCTCTTGTCGGTAGGAAGGGCTCTTGCGACCACTCTGAGATCAGGGATGATCTTCTTGAGCTCCTCATCGCTCTTCTGAGCGAGCTCCTGGGAGGTCATGGCCACATCGGTCTCCTTGGTTACTAGGCCTGCCTCCTTGGCGATCGCGAAAGCGGTCTCCTTGCGGTCTCCCGTAATCATGGTGACCTGAATGCCTGCCTCCTTCACTACCTTGATGGCGTTCGCTGCGGCAGGGCGGACATTGTCCCTGATGCTGAGAACGCATACGAGGGTCAGCGGGCAGCTGCCGTCATCTTCCTTCTCGGTCTTCGCGACAGCCAGGAGGCGCATGGAGCGTCCTGCCTGGGTGTTGATGTAGGAGTTGATGTAGTTGAGGTCCTCGAACTTCTGGACCTTGCCGTTCTCGTCAAGGAAGCTGTCGCATCTCGCGATGATCTTCTCGGGGGCTCCCTTGATGTAGGTGACGCTGCCCTCGCCCTTCCTGATGACTACGCTTGAGTACTTCTTGCTGGAGTCAAAGGCGTTGAAGGCCCTTACGTCCTCCTTTGAGACCTTCTCGCTGGACTTTTCCTTGACAAGGAACGAGAGGAGCGCGCGGTCGGTGCTGTTTCCGCCGATGACCTCGCCGTTGCTTACGGCAGAGCTGTTGTTGACGCCGATGCCGTTGATGATGTCCATCGCAAGGGATGGATTCATCTCCTGGATGCTGCCGAGGTTCCTGGCGGCTCCGGTTACGCACTCAACAACGGAGAGGCGTCCCTCGGTGATGGTTCCGGTCTTGTCGCTGTAGAGGAGGCTCAGGCTTCCTGCGGTCTCAATGCCGTTGATCTTGTGGACGAGGACGTTGTCCTTTGCCATCCTGATGCTCTGGTAGGAGAGCAGGATCGAGGTGAGCATCGGGAGTCCTTCAGGAACGGCGCAGACCACGATGGTTACCGCTACGGTGATGGCCTCAAGGATGAGCGTAACCCATCCGGCGAAGTCAGCAGGGAGCGCTCCGGTGATGAAGGTCTTGAGGAGAATGCCTGCGATGATGCATCCTGCGCCCCAGTAGCCGAACTTCGAGATCTGATCCGCGAGCTTTCCGAGCTTGACCTGGAGAGGAGTGCTGCGGGTGTCTTCCTGCACCTCAAGGGCGAGCTTGCCGAACATGGTCTTGTCGCCCACAACCTTGACGGTCATGTAGGCCTCGCCCTGGCACACTACGGTGCCGCGGTAGACGAAGTGCTTGTTGAGAAGGTCCGCGGTGTCATAGGCGGTTCCATCGGGGCAGGCTACCTTCTCAGCCTCCTCGGTCTCGCCGTTGAGGCAGGCCTGATCGACCTTGATCTCGCCCTCGACAATCTCGCCGTCCGCGCCGAGCTTGTCTCCGGACTGCAGGAATACGAGATCTCCGGTTACGAGCTCGCTGACATGGATCTGCTGGAGCTTTCCGTCGCGGATGACCTTGGCAGTCTCCTTGGCCTCCTCCTCCTCCTTGAGCGCGGATGCGCGTCCTTCCTGCTTGCTCTCGCTGACTGATGCAACGCCGTTGGCGATGATTATGGCGACAAAAATGCCGACCGGCTCGTACCAGTCAGCCTTGCCGCACAGCCAGAGGATAAGCTCTATGACCAGAGCAACAAGCAGGATGATGATCATCGGATCCGTGAAGCCCTCAAGGATTTTCTTCCAGAGGGGATCAGGCGGGATCTGCGTCAGCATGTTCGATCCGTTTTTCCTTCTGCTCTCTTCGACCTCGGCAGAAGTCAGACCTGTTTTGTTCATGTACAGCTCCTAAGACTAGATGAATGCAAATGCCTGGGATCCGGATGGATCCGCCTGGCATTGCGGTTGTGGCACTACTTTCTTCTTTTAAGATACAAGTGAAAGAATATCAGAACCAGGGCTGCCCTGCCCTGCTCCAGGATTTCCTTTCCTGATTGTACTATGAGAGCAGCCAGGCCCTGTCATTTTTTTGCCGTTTTGTGCCGAAAATGACGTACTGATCAGCATGCGCACTGCAGCTCTGTCTCTGTGCCTGCCCTTATGCCCTGTTTCCTTCGCTTCTGCTAGTGCCTCAGATGCGACTGATAGTCAGCGCTTTTCCTGAGGTAGGTCATGAGGAGCACAACTCCGATAAGAGTAACCGGCAGGGCTACTATCATCCCGGGAAGCGAACCGCAGAACGTGTCATAGGTCCCGTGCAGGAAAGCCGGCACCGCAATCGCCAGGAAATAGAGCGCCTTCCTGTACTTGGGATAAAGCTGGGCGAAGGAAATGAAGTATCCGGCTATGCCGCACCAGATGGCATGAAGGAACGGGAGGCTCGTCAGCCTCGCGACATTGAGAAAGTATGCTGAGCTGTAGTCAAGCTTGATGTTGACCTGGGTCTGGTACTGCACGCCCTCAAAGACGCCGAAGGCTATTCCGCTCATCAGGCCGTAGAAGACGAGAGTCTGGGGGATGAGCGGCTCCCTGGCGCGCCTTGCGAGGAAATAGACCGGCAGCGCCTTCGCCAGCTCCTCAGTTACGCCGACGCCGAGCACGTAGCCGACCCAGCTCAGGGGGAAAGGCGCCTCTGTAAAGATGTAGAACAGATTGAGCCTATGCAGCCCTGAGAAGATGAGGAATATCCCGATCTGCGTGATGAAGAACAGCTTGATTGTGGTTTTTGCCGATACCTGCGCTGTCTTGAAGAGATAGTAGAAGAAGAGTCCCCAGATGCAGGCAAAGTACAGGGACACCGCATAGAAGATAAGGAGCTTCGGCACCGGGGCGTACATCACTGCAAGAGGCGCGAGGCCGACAAGCGAGAGCATCAGGAGCCTCTTGTCCTGCAGCCACTGGTGCTGCCTGAGTGACGACGCCGGGACAATCAGCTCCTTGCCTATCTGCCTGAGCTGGCTCATGAGACCGCCGCTCTGGGCGACGCATGGCTTAAGGCCGCCCCGCTTCAGGACCCTGCCCACGGTCGTCACCTCATTGGTGACAGAATCGCGGGCCTGGTCCTGAATGAGGATCTGACCGCTGTTCACGTAGGTGAGCAGCGTGTTCTCATCATACGGGCCGAACTGCTGGCTGTTCCTGAGTATGTAGATCATCCTGGAAAAGTTGCCTCAGCATCAGTGCTTAGTTGTTCACCACCTGGACAATAATCAGGCGGTCCCCGTCCTGGGTTCCGAGCAGGATCTTCCTGCCCTCAGTCAGCTCGACATACTGCCCCACACCGATCTTCCTGTTGTCAGTCTTGTCCCACAGGTCAGGAAGGCGTCTGTTGATGAGGATCCACCTGTTGTTCCAGAAATGGAAGTCGCCGACCGGCTTCTTCTCCTCCGGGGTGGTCTTCTCGCCGGGGATGACAAAGCGGTTGACGTGCCACATGTAGAGCGTCTGCTTGTCATAGACCATGAGGCGGTAGTTCTCCTGATGGAAGACTCCGTGCTTCGGTGAGTAATAGAAGTTCAGCACCGGCAGCTGCCCATGGTACTCCTGGCCGCAGAACGGGCATCTGGGCTTTGTGGTGTTGTCGAACACAAACCACTTGGCCTCGCAGTCCGGGTTCTGGCAGGGCTGCATCAGATCTGTGGTCTTGATGAGCGCCTGCTCCCATTCGCCTGCCGAGGGGCGCAGCGAAGGATCATGCAGCCCCTGGATGAACGCCTTGTCAAAGAGCGCCTTCAGGTAGGGGCCGCAGATGGTGTAGGGACGCTTTGTCACGTCGCGCTGCGGGAGCTCGCTCTCATCGAGCTGATCGACCTTGGGACGGTTGCTCGGATCATTGGGATCCTCGATGAACAGGGCCTTCTCTCCCATGGAGAGCTCCTCGTCCTTTGACGGATCCATGTCGCAGACCCGGCCTCCGCGGAGCGGATGGCGGTAGAGAAGGTACATGTAGATGAGGACGGCAAGCGCGTGGCGGTCAGTCTGAATGCTGGGGAGCTTCTTGTTCGGATCATCGAGCTTCAGGCGCTGGGTCTGGAGGACCTCCGGCGCGATGAAGTCTGGAGTGCCGACGACATCAGGCGGATACTTCCCGGGGACAACAAGTCCGTCGCAGTCGATGATGGAGGCCTTTCCCGTAAGCGGATCGACGAGGACGTTCTTGTATGAGAGATCCGAGTGCGCGAGGCCTGCCGCGTGCAGCCTTCTCACTGCCCTTGCTATCTGTATGCAGATATGGAAGTAGTCGAGCCAGCTGCCCTTCTGATCCGCGGGAAGGAACTTGTTGCGGAGCCTTGCCGACGCGAACCACTTGCCCTCCTTCTCTTTCCCCTTGAACATTCCCGAGGAGAAGAAGAAGTGGCTCTGGTAGGACGGGCAGACAATGCCGAGCTTGCCGTTCCACTCAACCATCTTGGTCGGCCAGCAGAACAGGTTCTTCCAGTACTCGCCGCCTACCTGGTTGAAGATCCTCTCGCGGTAGACACCAGTAATGTTTTTGAGGCGGTCAACGGAGTTGGCGTCCTGAGGGGTACGGAAAAAGCCGACTACGTAGGACTTGTCCGGGCTGAAGTAAACATCCTTCATCGCGCCGGATCCGATGACCTCATCCATGAACTCCACAGGGGAGCCGTCCATTGCCGTAAGTTTTATGAGTTGAGCCATAATCAGTACAGTATCGCGAGTGTCCTGTCGTCATGATTTCCGGCAGACCAGAAATCCATCCATCTGAGCAGCTGATCCTTTGCCTCAGGATTGTCATCCCTCAGATCAACGCCGGGTATGCCGTCATCCGGGAATCCTTCCTTAATTTTATTCCAGAACTCATTCCATTTGGAGTAGTCATTGAGGTTGCGGTCAGTCTCGAACATCGGATCCGACACTCCGTCGGTCATCAGCATCAGCGCCGTGAAGTCATCCTCGATGGAGAAGCGCAGTCTGCTGAACACCGATGCGGCGTCCTTGAAGATCTCCGGCATGGTGAGGAAGCGGGTCTGCCCTGAGAACTCTCCCTCGTCAGGCTCGCCCAGGAGCTTGGCAGTCTGTTTGTTTTCGTTATAGATGCACATTGCCCCGTCGCCGACCCAGAAAGACGCGACAAACCAGCCGAACTCAAACTTCTTGCAGATGGCGAACATCAGCGTCGTGGAGAAGTCCTTGAGCTTGCACTGCAGCTCTTTCGCGTTCTTCTCGGACTCAGCGCAGATCTCGCTGTAGGCCTTGAAGGCAGCGTTGCCGACGATGTTGTAAATCTGGACGCCCATCTCCTTGCGCGCGGCTGCCTCGCCTGCCGCCGCAGCTTCCCCGGAGTCCTTGGTCCCTGATTCTGGCTCGGAGGGCTCAGGAGCGTCCTTGGCCCTCACCGCCTGCGCGGTGCATTCATAATAGGCCTTTATCTTTGTCTCGAACTCGCCGCAGTCAGAGAGCTTCTGCCGGCAGAAATCGGTTACGCACTGGCAGGCTATCTCCGAGCCGCGGCGCGAGTACTTTGCCGAGCCGGCGCCGTCCGCGACAGCGAGGATATACCAGTCTGACTCCTCGCAGTGGCTGACCATGAAATGATCGTCCCTGGGCTTTGCCTCATGGGCGTGGGAGCGCCCGCGCTTGCTCGCCGCGACGATGTCTTTCCTCGGCGAGCCGTCCTTTCCTGCCTCAACCTTGATATAGGCGCAGTCGGTATCAGGCTTCAGGAAGGGAATGTCCGTTGGAGTCGGCTTGTCTTTCCAGAGGCTCCTCGGATCCGCGTTGAAGGCAATCGGGAGTACAAGCTCGCTGTCAGACTCTCCCGGGATCCAGCATACGGGCCTGTACTCAAGTGTTACATTGAAGTCGCCGGCCTTGACAGGCTTTCCTTCGACTGTGCAGGTGCACTGTCCGTCAGTCCTCCATTTGAGTCCGAGATCCTCAAGCCCCTTAAGGCGGAACATCTTGACTTTTCCAGCAGGGAGTCTGAACTCAAACTTATATTCCCTGCCGACAGTGCCGTTGGGGAGCCTGATGTTCAGGGGCCTGATCTCATTTTCGATGACGGTTCTTTTCTGCGTGCGAGACTCGGTATACTCTTTCCACATGTCCTTGGAACTCCTGTTGAGAAAATCTGCATTCTGCTCTTCCGAGGCCTTGATCCCCAGCCTGCCGAAGATCCTGCTGCCCAGCCTGTAGAGCCTGTTGAATTTCGATAAAGCCATCTGCCTATCCTCTTGTCCTTGTTACATCCATTCCGCCCGCAGGCCCGTCGCTGAGCTCGCCCTCCATTCCGCACCACGGGCATTTGCAGCGGCCGTCCCTGCCGGCGCAGAAGATATGGCCGCACTGGCAGACCACGAATCCGTACTGGTTCCCGCAGCACGGGCAGGCAGGCTGCCCGATGAGGGACATGGTATTGACCTTGGGGCTTTCCAGGCTTCCGTCGGAGAGCTCATTGTATGAGGCCTCGTCAATCGGATAGGCTCCGACGAGCTTGTAGTCATCAGGTGAGGCGCCTGAGGAGTCCTCTATCCCTAGCTCTGAGAGGCGCTTCGCGTACTTGATGAGATAGGGCTTCCCGGTAGTCTGGCATTTGCCAATGACGACGGCAAAGTTCTCGTCCGGCCTTGCAGACTCTGCCGGACTGACCTTCTCAAGATTGATTGAGCCGGTGCTGGGCAGCCTGATCTCGTCGTTTGACGACTCGCATACCGAGACGCTTGAGGTCTTGACCGAGGCCGTTACCCATCTGAAGAACTCGGAGAAGGAGTGTGGATCGGTCTTGCTGAGGCGCAGCACGTTCTCCGTAAGCCTGCCGAGCAGCGCGGTGTCGGCATTGTTGCCGAGCGATACCGCAATGAGGCTGCAGCCGTGCCGGTAATTCCTGTTCCAGCGGTCAATCGCCTTTGACGGATCGTCAGTCGGCACGCCGTCCGTAAAGAGGAAAATTATGGGCTTCCAGTCGCCTTTGACCTCTGCCGTGGTTTTCCTGATGTTCCGGTCAAGATCGTCCATGAGAAAGTTCAGCGCGTTCCCAAGCGAGGTGCCGCCGCCTACCGGGAATATGGGAGGGTAGAACTTGTAGAGCTCTGTGAGAGGAGATAGAACCTTTGCCTTTCCGGCAAAGGCCAGGACTGAGGCGAATACCGTCTCCAGGGCATAAGGATCACTCCTCAGCTCCTGTATGATGCTGCGCATGCCGTCCTCGACCTGTTTGATCGGCTCGCCGACCATGGATTCGGAGACATCTATGAGGAAATATACCGGTAACCTTCTCATGAAAATATGTCCTGAGCAGAGTGAGCATTCCCAGCCTCCACAATGAGGAAGCGGGCCCGTGAGAGAAACTGTTCAGAATGAAGAGCCTTCCAATGCGCGGCGCCCCATTCTGAACATATTCATGAAGCCGGCAGCCAGGAGGCTGCCGGTTCCAGGTTAAATAACCACATTGACTTCTGCAGGAGGAGGCGGAAGCTCCATGCCGGTGTCACCGGTCGAGCCGACGCTTCTTCCGCCGACGCCGATGGAATCGCTCACCCACTTGAAGAACTTGATGAAGGTGGCGCTGTCCATGGTGTCGAGCGAGAAGATCTTGTCAGTCAGGGCCTTCAGGGGCTCTACCTTGGCATGCGGGCCGGCCGCGCAGGCAATGATGTCGGCAAAGTGCTTCTTTTTGATTTCCGGAATGGTGTCGTTGAAGAGCTTTATGTCAGACGGCCTTCCGTCAGTCATGAGAAACAGCAGGGGCATCCAGTCGCCTTTCTGCTCCGGGGTGCTGAGGTGCACCTCCTTGTCAACATTGCTGCACAGGAGCTTAAGGGCGGCGCCGGTGTTGGTCGGGCCGCTCTCGGGCGTTGTTATGACCGGTATCTGCAGTGAGTCGATCGGAGTCAGCGGAATCAGCTGCTTTACATCCTTGTCGAAGGTAATGATGCTGATGTTCACTGTCTCGAGCGCGTACGGATCGGTGCGAAGGCTCGAGACCATTGAGTCAAGTCCAACCTTGACCGCCTCAATGGGCTCGCCGCGCATCGACCCGGACGTGTCGATCAGTATGTAAACAGGCAGCCGTCTCATATCAGACCACGATGTTCACTTCAGCAGGAGGAGGAGGCAGCTGGTCCATCTTGTCGAGGTTGACTCCGCCCTCCTCGACCTTCTGGCTGCCGGTGCTTATGGACGCCGATACCCACTTGAAGAAGGACTTGATGGTAGTGCTGTCAGCGGTGTCGAGCTGCACGACATTCTCGGTAATCTGCTTGAGGATGCCGGTGTTCGCGTTCTGTCCTGCAGCGCAGGCTACCACCATGCCGAACTTGCGCTTCTTGAACTCGGCAAGTCCCTGCTTGATGTCATCGGTAGGCTCGCCGTCGGTCATGAGGAACACCAGCGGCTTCCAGTCGCCCTTCTTCTCTGCGGTGGTCTTGGTTACCTCAGCGTCAACCTTCTGCGCGAGAAGCCCGAGCGCCTCGCCCAGAGCTGTGCCGCCGTTGGCCTCAAGATTGGGCTGCTGGAAGGACGCGAGCTCAGTGAGGGGAGCGACCTGCCTCGCGTCTGAGTCAAAGGTGATGATGCTCAGATAGGCAGTCTCAAGCGCGTAGGGATCCTGGCGCAGCGTCGAAACCAGGACCTGCACTCCGTTCTTGACGGCCTCGATGGGCTCGCCGTACATTGAGCCGCTTGTGTCAAGCAGCAGATAAACAGGCAATCTTCTCATAATGCTTACCTTGCGTAGCTGTCCAGTATTCTCTTTATGGTGCGGCGGAGGTCGTTCTGATCGCTGAACGCCTCTCCGATGGCCGCAAACTTCCACTCGCCGTTCCTGCGGTACAGCTTGCCCATGATCAGGGCATCCTTTCCTGCAAACTGCGGCTCCTTCGCAACATCATACTGTGCGAAGACCGAGTTCACCTTCCTGGGAGTTCCCTCGAACATGCGGATTGACACATAGGGGATTTTCATGAAGTCAATGTTGCGGGGAGAGAAAATGTTCAGGAAGAAGAAGATCTGGGAGATCTGGCCGCTGACCTTATTGAGGTCAACAGTGATGATCTCATTGTCGAGCTCGTCATTGCCGCCCTTGTCTCCCTCGGTGTCATCGGGGGAATGGTACATGGAGCCGTCAGCGGAGCGGTCCTTGCCTATAGGCAGCCCGACCTCGGTGAACATCTCCTTGCGGTACAGAGGGGAGTAGAGAGTATCGACAAGCTGCCCGCTCTCATCAGTCATGACGCAGCTCAGATCCACGTCGACATCAAGCTCCTCCTTCCTCTTGCCGAAGCCGAGGAAGCCTGACTTCTCCACTGTGATTGCGCCCCAGTTGCATCCTACGCGGAAGCTCGTAAGCTTTGAGCCGCCTTCCTTCTCAAGGTTGATGCGCTGTCCTTTCTCAAGTCTTATCATGGCTTATTCCTTATGAGTATTTGTCGACCAGGGCCTGCATTCCGCCTTTGTTTCCGAGGCCGAGCGCCTCGAACTTCCACTCGCTCCCGCAGCGGTAGAGGCGGCCGAACTCAACTGCGGTCTCGATGGAAAAGTCCTCATCGAGGTCGTAGCGGGCAATCTCCTCATTGTTGACGGCGTTGTAGATCCTGATGTAGGAGTTGTGGACCTGGCCGAAATTCTGTTTTCTCTCGGCAGCCTTGTAGATGGTAGCGGTGAAGATTATCTCGGTAATCTTCGGATCAACCTTGGACAGATCGACGTTCAGCGTCTCATCGTCGCCGTCGCTGCTGCCTCCGGTGCGGTCATCGCCCATGGACTCAACAGCGCCGTCAGGCGACTTCAGGTTGTTGTAGAAGACGAAGAACTCATCGCGCGGCAGCTTGTGATTCTCGCCGAGCATGAATGTGGATGCGTCAAGGTCGAAATCCTCGCCGCCTCCGGCGTTAGGATCCCATCCGAGACCTACGCCTACCTTTTGGAGTCCAATGCCGATGCGCTGGCCTTTCTCGAGTACTATTGCCATGTGCTAAACCATGTCAGAATTATCCTGGGTCAGATGCCTTCCTGTTAGCTGCAGACCCGGCCATGCACCATCAGACTCAGAGAAGCCTGATAAACAGGAAGATGATTTTCAGGGACTATCCGGCCTGAGACATTCAGAAGCCAGACGGACACCTCTTTCATTATCCTAAACTGAAATGCCCCTAACAGTAAATTGGGGGTATTTCTTTTGTAAAGCAAGTCACAATTTATTGCATGAAAGCAGGAAAAAGTCCTATCAGGCTGTTTTTCCTGTCATTTGTTCCAGGAGCTCAGGCATGTATTAAGGTGATTTCTGCCCATACAGCAATCCTCTTCAGAGGGTGAGACTGCAGATTCTCCCTGCAGAATGCAGGCTCCGGGATTGTCCGCTGGCGATATGTTTACGTGATTTAAGATTTTGCTGAAATCTGGCTGTTCTGTCAGTCAGGCCGTGTCCAGCCTGACTTCTACTCTCAACAGCGCATCATTTGCAGATGATGGCGGGATTTGAGCCGCCATCCTTTCAAAGGCTGATGCGCTGGCCTTTCTCAGGGCTTATCAGAGCTTGTTCCTCAGGCGTACTTGTCAACCAGGGCCTGCATTCCGCCCTTGTTTCCGAGCCCCAGAGCCTCGAACCTCCACTCGCTGCCGCGGCGGTAGATGCGGCCGAACTCAATTGCGGTCTCTATGGAGAAGTCCTCATCGAGATCGTAGCGGGCAATCTCCTCATTGGTGATGGCGTTGTAGAGCCTGATGTAGGAGTTGTGGACCTGCCCGAAGTTCTGCCTTCTCTCGGCAGCCTTGTAAATGGTAGCGGTGAAGATTATCTCGGTAACCCTCGGATCAACCTTGGACAGATCGACGTTCAGCGTCTCATCATCGCCATCGCTGCTGCCTCCGGTGCGGTCGTCGCCCATGGACTCAACAGCGCCGTCAGGCGACTTCAGATTGTTGTAGAAGACGAAGAACTCGTCGCGCGGCAGCTTATGATTCTCACCGAGCATGAATGCGGATGCGTCAAGGTCGAAATCATCGCCGCCCCCTTCGTTCGGATCCCATCCGAGGCCTACGCCTACCTTTTCGAGTTTAATGCCGATGCGCTGGCCTTTTTCCAGTTCTATTGCCATATGCTAAACCACGTCAGAATTACCTGGGTCAGATGCCCTCCTGTTAGCTGCAGACCCGGCCATGCACCTTCAGGCCTTTGTGAGGCCTGACAAACAGGAAGATGATTTTCAGAGACATATCCAGCCGGAGATATTCGGAAATCAGGCGGACACGCCAGTCATTATCCTAAACTGAAATGTCCCTAACAGTAAATTGGGGGTATTTCTTTTGTAAAGCAAGTCACAATTTGCTGTATGAAAGCACGAAAAAGCCGTATCCGGCTGTTTTTTCCGCCATTTGCTCCCGCAGTTCAGCCTATGTAAGGTGAGCCCTGCCTGTATCACAATGTTACCCAGCCCGCCTTGCGGCGTTCTGAAACGGCTGCCGCTCATTGCATAATGCAAATTCCGGGATTGACTGCAGAGCGCCATTTTCACGTGCTTTCCGATTTTGCTAAAATCCGGATGTTCTGTCAGAGATTCAGTCCATGTCCAGCTTTTCCGTAACAAAATACATCGGCCCCGCGGCCATAGTCATCTTTGTGCTTGTTGTCATTGCCGCGGCGTTTGCGGTGGTGATGCCCTTCCTCGCGGCCATCGTCTGGGGCGCCATTGTCGCCATTGCGACCTGGAAGCCTTTCTGCTGGGTGAGGGACAGGATCTTCCGCGGACACGCGTCGGCTGCCGCCGTGTCGATTGTCTTTCTCCTGATTATCGTCATTCTGGTGCCGTTCTCTGTCGGCGTGTACGGGGCCTATCAGAAGGTCGCCGATTTCTCCTACTCAGTCATGCACAGCGCGGATGTCTCACAGAATTCTGAAGAAAAGCCTGTGCCTGACATGTCACTCTCTCAGGTGCTCAATTCCGGAGTGCCACGGGCATTCAAGATAAAGGCCCTTGCCGACGGAGTCGCCGCACAGGATAAGTCAGGCAGTGAGGCAGCTTCGGCAGGCGGCACCGGAATACTGAGCGAGTCAGACGGCGCGTTCAGTGATGGTTTCGCGGGAGTTGCCGGCACTGTGACGGAAGGCAGTCCAGAGGATGCGTCAGCAGCAGGCAGTGAGACATCGGAGAGCGCCAGAGAGCCGGCTGAGACACAAGGCACCGCGGAGCAGGCTGGTGCCGGAGAGCGCGCAGCAAAGGGGAGTGATGCCGCTCATCCCGCTGAGCCAGCCGAAAAGGCTTCTGAGACTCAGGAAAAGGAAGGCCAGGCAGGAAGCGCCGTTGAGCCTGCTGATAAGACTCAGGATGAGAACGCCGCAGCAGCATCAGAAGAGTCAGCTGATGCAGAGAGCGCTGGTGAGGACGGAAATGAGTCAGGGAAGGATGGAAAGGATCAGGGCATCCTGAGCCGCTTCAAGTTCAAGATCCCCAATCTTCCTGAGCCTGTCGCCAAGCTTCCGGTGGTAGGTCCTGTCATCGCGAAGGGCTGGGACGACCTGCAGCACAACAGGCTCGACATCAAGGGCATAGTCATCGGATCCGTCGCCAAGATCCCGCAGGCCGCCGGAGTGCTGGTTACTGTCGGCAAGGCACTCGGCAACGGCGCGATCATGTTTGCTCTCTCCCTCTTCTTTATTGGATACTTCTATATTGAAGGCCAGATGTATTCCAATATTATCGACTCGCTGGTTGAACGTGTCGGCGGAGAGAAGGGCAAAATCTACCTCGGGCAATGCATAAAGAACATCAAGTCGGTGGTCTACGGGCTTGTCGGAGCATCGCTCGGACAGGGCATTACCGCATTCATCGGCCTCTACGCTACCGGCGTGAACAATGCAGTGGTCCTTTCCATAATAGCCTCGATATTCTCGGTTGTTCCCGGCGCTCCTCTCTCTGTTGGGCTCTGGGGATGCTACCAGCTCTACGCCGGCGGAGAGACGGCCTATGCCATCATGCTCCTTTTCTGGTTCTGCTGCGTGGTATGCACCATCGACACCTTTATCAAGGGCTTTGCCATCAAGCGTGGCAACTCTAAGGACGGCTCATCGGGGGCCTCATCGATGTCGATGTTCCTCATCATTATCAGCGTGTTCGGCGGAGCCATGGCCTTCGGGCTCCTGGGCGTGTTCCTTGGACCCGTGGCGCTCTCGCTCTTCAACACCATGGTGAGGGCCTACGCCAATATTGACGGCAATGCCGGCGCGGCCTCGCTGGCGCTCAGCGGCCCGTCATCCGGCAGCGGCGCGGCAGCTTCTGATGAGGACCATGATGCATCGGCAGGAGACAGAAGCAAGGAAGCAGAGGAGACTTCTGGCAGTGGCTCTCCCAAAGAAGGCGAGAAGCCATGAAAGCACTGCCGCCCACATCCGAGCCTTCCCACTTCATGATCTGCCCCGACTGCGATCTCGCGGTCGAGGTTGAGGAGCTTCATGAGGGGGAGCTCGCGAGGTGCCCGAGATGCGGCGCAGTGCTTATGAAAATCGTGCATCACCCTTACCTCGTGCCGGTGCTCAACGCAGCTGCCGCCCTGGTCCTGATGATCGCCGCCGAGCTGCTCCCGTTCATGACGGTGTCCGCAGCTGGAACGAACATCACCATGCAGCTCCACGATGTAGCGACAGCCCTCTTCACGAGCGATTACCGCTACCTGGGCTACGTGATCTATTCGGTAATGCAGCTTATCCCTGCCTTCATGCTGCTCTTCACCATCATCATCTTCGCCCAGATCAGGCTCGGGATAACCGGAGTCAGGACCTATGTCATTCTCCGGGCGTTCAGCACGCTTAAGGAATGGAGCATGGTTGAGGTCTTCCTGGTCGCGGTTCTGGTGAGCCTCGTGAAGGTCCTTTCGCTTGCAGAGGTAAAGCTCGGGCTGGGGTTCTTCGCCTTCATCCTCTATGTCATTTTTTACATAAGGACAGTCTCATCAGTTGACGAGCGCTGGATCTGGGACCGGGTAACAAGAATCAGGAAGCGCGTCAGCGCTCTTGCTGCAGGAGGCGGCCACACCGGGCTTGAGCTCAGGCTCTCGTCCTGCCCGGTCTGCGGCGAGATCCTGCCTTCCGGCGTCAGAAGGTGCCCGAGGTGCGGCTCCAAGGTGATATTCGCGGGGGATGCCGGCATCAGCAGCTGTGTGGCGTTCCTCATCGCGGCCTGCATCATGTACGTGCATGCCAACGTCATGCCCATAATGGTTACTGAGACGATGGGCAGCCTTTCATACTCCACCGTCATGGACGGCATTATCTTCATGTGGACAACCGGCTCGTACCCGGTGGCGGCGGTCATTTTTATCGCCAGCGTGTTTGTGCCGGTATTCAAGATAGCTGTGCTTACCTGGCTGTGCATCTCGGTGAGGAAGCTCAATTTCCTCAAAAAGCCGTCTCACAGGAAGAGAATCAGGCTTTACCGCGTCACTGAGTTCATCGGCCGCTGGTCGATGGTCGATGTTTTTGTCGTGGCTTTCATGGCTGCCTATTTCCAGATGGGAACCATGTTCAGCATTTACCCTGGTGTTGCGTCCATGTCATTCTGCGCTGTCGTTATCCTGACCATGCTGGCGGCGAACAGCTTTGATCCAAGACTAATCTGGAATGTTAAGGAAACGCTGATTTAATCAACCGTCCTTGATCATCATATGATAAAATATGATCATTGACAAATCGAGGAGCCAGACTATGCAGCAGAACTTTACTGACATTGAGTACTCTTGCCGGAAGAAAGAAACCCGCAGGGATAAGTTCCTCAACAAAATGGACAAGATGGTTCCATGGGCAGACTGGATTGCCATGATCGAACCTTTCTATCCGTCAGGC
>ONIT01000140.1 GCA_900317945.1 uncultured Pseudomonadota bacterium | reverse complement strand
TTGTTTTCTTGCCCATGGTACATACCTGCAGTTACCTAACCATAGGCTTATCTTACGATATTCACCTGCACCTTATCCACGGAGATCTTTAAAAGCCCCTATTTTATTGAACTTTTACCCGGCAATCCGGTCTAAAGGTTCAGCAGATTGGAAATACTTGTTCATCACTTTCCTCCAGCCCCGGCTTTTGCCGGGGCTTTTTTTATTCCAGAAAGGATGCTTATGAAGGATCTGCCGTCATTTCTCCTCTGACGGTGATTCAGGCTCCTCCCCGGCCTTTGCCTTCTTCAGGGCCGCGAGGCGCTCGTGCACCAGCTGGTCAATGTCAGGAATGCTCCTGGGCTCCCGTCCGAAATACAGCGCGCGCGCGTCGAGCTCGTACTTGAAGAGCGGCAGGACAAAGGAGAGCGCCGCAGCAAGATCGCGGTCCTTGAGACCCTTCCTCGAGATGTCAGAGAACTCGACCACAAAGTCATCTCCGACTGTGTACCAGGCAAAGAGATCGCCCTTCCGGAACGAGCCGCTGCGCCTCCCGCAGGAGCCCATCACGATGTCGCGCTTCATGAACTCCGCATTCTCGGTTGCGGGAGCGCAGTCGAGGAATGCCTCGACATGGCTCTTGTTCCCGGCAAAGCGGACGGTGAACTTCCGCCCGCCCTTCATGAGAGTGAGGCTGTGCGGCTCAGGCGAGAATACCGTCCTCCGCCCGGCCCGTTCAGACGTGACGATGCGTAGCCCGTAGCCGATGTCAGCCGATGCGGGAGGATTTTCCAGGTCGACTCCGAGATATAGCGCCTCATGCTCGCGCATCACCGAGAAATACCCCTCGCAGGCGCTGATGAGCGATGCCCTTCTCTCCCCGGAGAACTCACCAGGGACGGAGAGGGGGAAGATGATGTCGTAGCCTGAGGACTCGTGGCGCATCAGGTAGCGCTCGGCGTAGCGCCCGCCCGAGGTGCAGGGAAAAATGACGGTCCTCTCCTCGCGCCTCGTCTTCCGGGGACGGCAGGTGTCACCTGAATAGGAGAGGAGCGAGCGATCAGCGCGGCGCCTTGCGCCGTCGGAGACGTCTCCGGACATCAGGCAGAGGACCAGATCGCTTTTGCCTTTGGTGAAGGCGATGCCCTGCGGATCGGCATAGCCGTCTGGATCAGGCGTCCAGCCGTTCCCGAGCGGCGCAGTGCCGGCAGGGGAGGCGTCACCTGCTGACGCCGCAAACGAAACCGCTGCGGCAAGCGCAGTGAGAATATACTGAGGGAACCTCATTTCTCCTCCTGGGAAACGCCGCAGAGGGCGGCGGAATGCGGCAATTATAGTCTCAGTGAGGATGATGAGCCCCGGAAAATTCCCTGCTTCTCTCTGCCTGCTCAGTCATATTCCTGCGGAACGTCATTCATCCGTGACTATGCAGCATTCAATGCTCTCATCAATGTCCTTTTCAGAGAGCCCGAAGCACTTCAGGATCCCGGCCTGCCTTTCATTGAGCCTGTAGCGGCGGCCGTACTCGCCGCTTTTCGGATCCCGGTATGCGTCAATTCTCTCGAGCTCATTGGCAATCTGCGGCACGGAAAAATGCTCACTGTCCTTCTTTCTGAGCGCGGACGTCCTTTGAAGGACAATGGAATAGATGACTGACGCCACGAACCAGATGAGGCCCGTCCCGTGCAGGCCGAAGCCTTTTGGGGCAGCGAGGCCGGTCTTCACGGTATCAAAAAACTCCCGGACAGAGTCACACTCCGAAAAGACGCTCTCTGCCTTGCTGATGTCTGTTTTCATTGATGATGCGAGGACGTACATGCCGCATTTCCTGCGCTCGCTTTCTACAGTCTCGGCATTCTCAGAGAAGCCGGTGATCCTGAAGGTGTCCTCCGGGACATCCTCCGCATGCTCACCGCTCACATCCGCCGTTTCCCCTGGCTCATTCACCTGCCCTGATTTTTCGAGATTAAGGGAGAAAAGCATCCTGCTGCGCCCGTCAACGCTCTCCTCCAGCTCCTCCCTGGTGAGGTCAGTGCCTCTGACAGACTCTATAAAGGAGCCGAGCACCGCGCGCCTTAATTCAAGGTCCTGCTCCAAAGCGGCCTGCTCTTCCCTGAAGAGCTCCCCGCTCCTTATGACATGGGCGCAGCATTTCCTGCCGCCCTCGAAAAGCTGAGCCTCCGCTGTCAGGCCGTATTTCTCCTCATCGCCCGGGAGCCTGTTCTCAGGGGACACAATTTCATCCGCGTACCGTTCGCAGAGCTCTTCACCAAGGCCGGACGAGGTGTCCAGCATCAGGATGTACCCGATCCCGGTCCTGTCCAGCTCATTCAAATCACTTTCAGTGACCGAGCCCCGGTCAGCCGCCACAATGGCTCCGGCCTTCTTCCCGGTTCCCTCTGCAATTCCGGCAAGGAAGTCCTCTATCTCGCCGGGATCGGCGATGTCACAGTCAAATCCAGGCTCGTGCATATACGTAAGCGGCATTCCGTCTGACAGCCTCATGACAATGTCAGTGTCTGCCCGACGCCATGAGCTGATGTCATGCACGGTACCCTTCTGGAGGATGCGTACGCCAATTGGCCTCGTGTTCTGAACGATGGAGTCATAGAAGACACGTACACGTCCATTGCCGATATTCTCCCGTGCCCATTCACACAGGAACCGTCTGACATCCGCATACCTCAAACCTCTAAGGAATTTCTCCGGAAAGTCCTCATCTACTGCATTTTCTGAAAAGACTATATGCTCCCTTGCCCATGCGGTATAGCGGTCAAATGAGGCGCTCCTCCGTGAGATCATGAAGCAGGCAAAATCAAGGATCCGTCCTGCGTCACAGGCGCCGAAGCTGTCTGCAAGGAGAGCGAAGAGCCTCTCAAAATCCTCTGCCCTCGAGACAATGGGGAACAGGCCGGCACTTACACGGTCAGCGACAGGAGGCATCTCGGGAAGCTCCTCATCCTGGCGCTCAGCGTTCCTCTCTCCGGCATCGTCACGGAGAAAGTTATCCCGGTAGAACTTGTTTGCGTAGAACATCCGGCATTCATCGTTGCCTGGCTCCATAAGAGCTCCGATGCAGGCCTGATCATGCCCTGTATAGCCGCGCTTCCCGGGAGTCTTCCTCTCTTCCCTGCTCACGTAGCGGTTTCCGGTATTGATGTACACATACCTGCCGTTAACAATGAATGCTCCCTTCGGGAAAGGAAACAGGTTGTCCTCGGTCCTTGATATTCTGCCCACGGCTTGCTCCTCCAAACAGCAGACTTGTTCTGAGTCTGCCCGGAGAATATTCTACCGTGATACAGGAAAAGAAAAATATGAACGGTCCTGAATTCTGAAAAGCCCTGCCTGGAGCCGCCTATTCCAGCTTATTTAGGGAGAGATCATATATGACAGAAACTGCCTTATTACGTAATTTGACCTATATCAAAAATTATAAAAATAGTGTTATTTGACTAAATTTTCAACATTT
>ONIT01000096.1 GCA_900317945.1 uncultured Pseudomonadota bacterium | reverse complement strand
ACGAGGCATTGCCATGAATTTTTACTTGCATCTGTGCCGTCTTAAAATGGCTGAACAGTAACCCTGGAGCTATCGCACAGGTCGGCTGTGAACAGTAACCTTTTGACAAGAGGAAAGCGGAAAAGTTCGGAAAATAATCAGTGTTCCGGAGAAAATTTTTGAGATGCGTCACAGGCCGCGGAATTTTTTCCAGAAGAGGCCCTGAATGCCGGGAGAGAGGGAAAATTCCGATGGAGACCGCGGCAGCGCGCCGCAGGCTCAGGAGCCCCTGATAAAATAAGCCCGGCAGGTCTGAGCGGCAGACCGGCCGGGCGCAAAGCTTTTTCCAATTTCTGTTAATTTAGACAAGTGCCGGGAGAAAAAGTTCAAAATAAATTAAAATTTTTTACGGGATGAAAAATTTAATTAAAAAAATAATGACCTGCTCTGCCTCAAACGCCATGCCATACAGAAAATTCAGAGTACGTGCCGCTGCCGCCGCGGCAGCCATCGTCTTCCTCTCCTGGGCCGCTTCCGCCCCTGCGGATCAGTTCGACGCTCTCTGGGATCTCCCCAGTAACGAGGAATTCCTCGCGGACTTCATGATGGCCTACCCGGATGCTCCGCTCACCGGGCGCAGCACCTGCGCCGGAGGCCCGGGCTTCAGCCCTGACTACCGCACGAGCCTGGTGTTCGCCGCGAACGGGCACCTTGCCTACAAGGCGATCATGCTCTTCTCGAAAAAGGACGGGAAGCCGGTTCCCTTCAGGCCGGACGCGATGCTGAAGTCCTTTGAGAAATACGAGACCGGGGAGAAGGACATCTCGAGGATCTTCTACCGCTTCCCGAACAGGCTCACCGGAGTCTATGACTACGCTCGGACCGGGAACAACGGCGTCATCATCCCGATACTCTACATCGGCACCAATGAGGCGCTCGGGCGCTGCCAGGTGTTCGTGCCGACGAAAGGCAAAGGGTTCATCGATGAGCATCAGGCAGATGTGAAAAAGGACGGGGAGCAGGCGGACTGAGAACTGCGCATGCAGAGTCAGGACAGAAAGCCCGTCCGCCGGAGCACCAGAGCATCTGACGCCGCTGCCGGATTGCAGTGGCATAAGTCCTCAGATCGTGTGCCTCATATGCGGGAACCGGACTCAGTCCCGCATAAGGTCACAGGGCAATGGCGTCGGTCCTCGGATCGGGGCCGTAGCGGTTCTCTCCCGCAGTCCCCGGGACTGAGCCAAGGACTGCCAGGACTCCCATGTTGTAGAGCCAGAGAAGAGAGTCGCCAAGGAGCATGCCTCCCATGAGCGCTCCCCCGAACATGATGAGAAGGAGCCACCAGCCTGAGGCGTTCAGATCATGCAGTCGCCTGATGTAGACAAAGATGTTCGCGAGCGAGGCGGGCAGGAGCCCCAGGTAGAAAAGAGCCTCGCCAAAGCCCGCAATACCCCACACGAGGCCCCAGGCAAAGGAGACGCAGAACAGGATGACGTTCCTTATCCAGAACTCCTTCCTCGCCATGCGGCCCTTCGCTGAGAACCAGCAGGAGAGCGACAGGAGGCTTTTGGACTTTCCGTATTTGGAGAGGCCGCTGTAGTTCGTTACAGGATTGCCGTCGGCGTCCTTCACGCGGGCGCCGCATTTCGGGCAGTAGTCAGAGTCATCCGGGAGCGGCGAGCCGCATTTCCTGCAGAACATTTTCCATCCTCCAAGAAGGCCTGAGCTGTCTCATGAACTATGCCAGGCAATGTCATGATGTTACCCGTTATTGGGAGAAGCGTTGTTGATCTCTGTCAGATTCGGGGAGAGACAGGGTGTTTTTGCCGCGCGGCGTCCTGCAGGACATGATGCGGCCTGAGGCAGATGATGATGAAAAATCCGGAGCCATGACGGCAAAAATGGATTAAAGTAGGACATGCCCCAGGCCGGATCCGCCTGAGGCAAAAAGCGCCGGGAATGCATGCGCCCGGCGCGGAGACAGACTGCCGCGTGGAAGCCGATATATTCCAGGTTCCAAAGAAAACGTTAATGAAACTGGCTCAGCGCGGCACCCTGTCAGGAATTCTGAATGAAGAAGGAGGTGCTATCGGTAGAGAACTGAGAATCGAGAACTGAGGACATCACGTCGGCCTGAGAGCTGCAATCCCAAAGACGCCAGAAATGGTGCCTAGGGGAGTTTTTTGCTTTCAGAAAGCAGAACGATGTTGTCTCATATGGGAAAACGCCTGCAGCAGTACATGCAGGTAACGCAAAACATCCATTGATGATCTCTCAAAACAGGAGATCCGCAATGGATGTTTTTTCGTGCCTTATGCCTTGTTCTAATGGAATATGGTCTCTGACAGCCACCCACTGTCACAGGCCACAAATATGAGACCATATGCCGTCAGTTTATTGAAAATCATTAATTAAGTCAACACCAAAAAACAAAAATAGTGGCTTGTACTTCACATTTTGTATCATATTGATTTCAGACATAATTCGACGTTAGTAAAAATTATTTGGATAATTTTAATAAATCGTCTATTTTGTGGATAATTTATTTCTATTTTGTGGATAATGAAGTCTGAACGTGGTTTTACCTGCAAAGAATGCAAACTTGCTTAGTGCGTATAAGGATTTTGCGTATGACCAAATATCGTGAAATACTCCGCCTCTTCCTCAGCCTCCACATGAAAACGGCTGACATCATGCGCTCCTGCCATGTCTCTCCCAATACCATTACCAAAACAAAAAAGCGTGCTGCCGAGCTCGGCCTCAGCTGGCCTCTTCCTGAAGGCATGACGGAGGAGAAACTCGCAGACATCATGTTTCCGAAAAAAACGATTCCATAACTTCAAGGAACAGGCACCTCCCTGACCTCGGGAGTATTCACGTAAGGCTGCAGCGTGATCGCACGAGCAGGAGAAAGCTCTGGAAGGAGTACGCTGAGGAGTGCCGCAAAATAAACGAGAAGCCACTGATGTACCAGATGTTCTGCCGCTACATTCAGGAAGACCAGAAGAAGCGGCTGGATGAGCTGTACAGCTCCTCTGCTCCGCTGAACGAGATTGAGACCGGCTGGCTCCTCAATCCCCTTGTCATCACTGAGCGCACCTCGTGCAAAGTACAGCCGGTGAGCCTGTTCGTGGCAGCCATGGAAGCGAGCGGCTATGCCTACGCGGAGGCCTTCACCGGCATGCTGACCGCCGACCAGATCCGCGCAAACGTCCGCCTTTTAAGTTTCCTTGGCGGAGTCCCGAAGATGATCGTGCAGGACATGGCACCCGGCAGAAAATACGATTTGAGCGCGAACGATGAGTTCCGCCGTGCCTTCCTTGAGTTCTCAGAGCATTACGGCACGGCGATTATCCCTGAGAAGACCCGCCTTAAGCTCGCTCATGCCAGGGAAGATGCGGAGACTGCTGCGGGAGAGCCGCCGGAAAGCCCCGCAGCCCGCGCGGCAGCCTGGCTTCTTGAAGAGCTCAGGGGAGAGAAGTTCTTCTCCATCTGCGTGCTGAACCTCAGGCTCCATGACAAAATCGCTGAGTACAACAGCCTTCCTGCCGCAGAGGACAAAAAGAGCCGGGAGAGGCTGTTCCGGAAGAACGAGCTTCCCGTCCTCTCTCCGCTCCCGGAGAAGCCGTATGTTTTTGTCATCAGGAGGAACACCCGCGTGCAGCTGAACAGCTACGTAACCTTCGATTACATGCGCTACTCGGTTCCCATTGAGCACGCCGGGAAGGATGCCGAAGTCCGTGCAACTGACGCTGATGTTGAGATTTTCGTGGGCGGGGAGCGCGTCGCGGCGCACAGACGCCTCTACGGGCGCAAGGGGCAGTACAGCACCGTTTACCGGCACCTCAGCCGGGAGAAAAAATTCGACTGGGTCATGAATGAGGAGGAACTCCTCCTCTGGGCAAAGGAGATTGGTCCGAACACGGAGAAAATGGCGCTCTCGATTCTTGAGGCTCCACGGACTTCGAGACGGGATCCCTGTGATGCCTGTCAGGTGTTCCTGATGTTCTCAAAAGTATTCACTCCGGCAAAGCTGGAGTCGGCATGCCGGGATGCATACGCAATAAGCAGCAGTCCTGACTCATACACCGTAAAGGCTATCCTTCGTGAGAAATATTCCATACCCATTAGATTCTGACCTGCCAGGCAGCGCGCCCTGGACCGGGGAATGGAAAAACAGAAGAGAAAAAGGGGAAGAGAAAGAAAGGAGAGGAATGGCCGGGGATCACTCCCCGTGTCCTTCCTCAGTTCCATAGGCATCCGATGCGTCTCCCTGAAGAGAGATTGTGAATTCACCCGGCTAGGCGCGCGCCTGCGCGTGTTCCTTGCCGTCCTCTGCCTTGTCAGCCGCCATGAGGTACCACTTCACCGCCTCGGCATAGTCGCGCTCGACGCACTTGCCCCTCCGGTACATGTCGCCGATGCGGTACTTGGCCGCGGCGTCGCCCCTCTCGGCGGCTCTCTTGTAGAGCCTCATCGCCTCACTGTAGTCCTGCGGCACGCCCTGCCCGCGCTCGTACATGAAGCCGAGCCAGTTCTGCGCGTAGAGGTTGCCCTGCTCCGCGGCCTCGCGGTACCACCTTGCGGCCTCCCGGTAGTCCTGTCCGACCCCGCGCCCTGAGTAGTACATCATGGCAAGGTGGTTCTGCGCCGGGGCGAAGCCCTGCTCCGCGGCCTTCTGGTACCATTTCGCGGCCTCGGCGTAGTCGCGCTCCACGCCGCGCCCGGTCTCGTACATGTATCCGAGATTGGTCTGCGACCTCGCGAAGCCGTGCCCGGCAGCCTTCTGGTACCATTTCGCGGCCTCAGTGTAGCTCTGCTCCACGCCGCGCCCGTTCTCGTACATGTAGCCGAGGTTGTTCTCCGCGTCGGCGTGCCCCTGGGCAGCCGCCCTCCGGTACCACCTGACTGACTCCGCGAAGTCGCGGTCGACGCCGCGCCCGTAGTAGAGCATTTCGGCAAGGCTGTACTGCGCCGCGGCAAATCCGTGCTCCGCGGAGCGCCTGTACCATTCGGCGGCCTCAGCGTAGCTCCGGAGAGTGCCGCAGCCGTTCTCGGTCATATAGCCAAGGCGGTGCTCGGCGCGGGCGTTGCCCTTCTCCGCTGCCCTCCGGTACCACCTCAGAGCCTCAGCGTAGTCCTGCGGAACTCCGCGCCCGCTCTCGTACATGAAGCCAAGGTTCGACTCGGCGCAGGCAAAGCCCTGGGCGGCGGATTTCCGGTACCAGACGACAGCCTCCTCGCTGCTCTGCCTGATCCCAAGCCCGCAGTCGTACATGTAACCGAGGTTGTTCTGCGCCCCGGCATCGCCCTGCCCGGCGGCCTTCCGGTACCACTTCAGGGCCTCTGTGTAGCTCTTCCCCACGCCCTGCCCGGTCTGGTAGAGGTACCCGAGGCTGTCCTCTGCCCCGGCGTGATCCTGCAGGGCCGCCTTCATGAACCATCTCGCGGCCTCCTGGAAGTCCGCGGGGCCGCCGTCGCCGGCCTCATACCTGAGGCCAAGCCTGTAGGCGCCCTCGGCGTCTCCGTCAGCCGCGGCCCTGCTGTACCACTTCACAGCCTCGGCAAAATCCTGCGCCACGCCGAGCCCGCCCTCATAGAGGCGGCCAAGGCTCCTCTCGGCGCGGGCCGAGCCGTGCGCCGCGGACCTCTTGTAGAGCCTCACCGCCCCTTCAAGATCCGTTACGGTGCCGAGCCCGTTCTCGTACATATAGCCAAGGGTGAACTCAGCGTCAGCGTGCCCCTTGTCCGCCGCGGCATTGAACCACTTCAGGGCCTCCGCGTAATCCTGCTCAAGCACGTCGCCGCGCTGGTACCTGAGTCCTGTCCTGTATGCGGCCTCTGCGTTGCCCTTCTTCGCGGCACTGAGATCATCCTCAGCGGCCTTCAGCACGTCAGTCCCTGCCGCCGCGGACTGTTCCTGCAGCGCGCCATGCTCCTTAAGGTACATGCGGCCAAGGCGCACGAGCTCCGCGATCTGCTGCCCCTGCATGCTCTCAGTACCGGATTTGTCTGTCATCTGCTGCAGCGTATTGTCTGTCTTCATAGCCGGTGTCCTCCTTTCCGGATCGGCGGCGCGGTGGGATTCTGTCCGTCCCGCGCCTCTGCTGGACTGTCCTGCCGCGGCCGCGAAATTCAGCAGCCGGCGCCAGGCGCCCCGGACAGGCTTTCTCTCCGGGCGCCTGTTCATCTTCATCCGCGCCCGTGCCCTGTCCATTTTTATGCTTATGACCTAATCCGTTTTATCCCGTGGGCATCGCCGCACTCCCCTGTGCCTCACGCAGAATATCTGCAACCTGCATGCCGGAAAGTGTGATCCCGCTCACTGTCCGTATCGTAAAGAACCGCGGCCTCCGAGTAAACGACCCCCAAGTGTGTAAGGCCGGATCTGCGCCATGATGAATCATTCCGCCGCCAGGGACGCTCCTCCGCGGTGCATGGAAAAACTGAGACCGGACAGGGTTTTGCGGGGAAATGCGGAAGCTTTCTGACGGAGATAGAGGAGAGAAACCCGGGAAGGTAAAATTTCTGTGAAGAGGCCGGCCGCACGGGAGCAGAGCCGCCGGAGCGAAATGCTGCAGGAAATTTCACCAGCCATTTAGGAGAAAACGCAGGGGGTAGCAGGCCCTGATGCGGCAGCCTGAGTCATTGCAGGATCAGGCTCCGCCTTTGCGAGCCTCAGGCCTTTACCTTCCACTCACTGATGGTCCGCTGCTCTGACGAGAAATTGATTCCGACCTTTACAACTTTTCTGCCGTCAGCCTGCCATGGAATCGCATAGCCCTTTTCGTCAATCTGCGAGAGGGCTTCATCAACGCTGCCGTCGAGCTTGAGTTCCATAACGTAGACGGTCTTCTGCGTTTTCATGAGCATGTCCATGCGGCCTTTCGCAACGCGCACCTGTGACCAAACGTAGAGATTGAGGAACGAGAACATCACATAGAGCATGGCTGTAAAGTGTCCTTCTGCAGCAGGAGCGTCTTTAAGCGTGCCCTCCTGATATGGAATGCTGGCAAAATAGCTCTGGGCAGCCGTGAGGGCGGCTCCGATGTCATCCTCCATCAGCGCCATGCAGATTTGGTAACAGGCCGTATTTGTCATATTGACATTTTCGGACACATAGAACGGGACAAGCATCTGGGTGAAGCCGACTGTCACCTCTTCGTTGGGGAAACCAAGCGTGTAACGCTGAAAAGTCCTGTCATAGCCCTTTATCGTGAGGTACCCGCTCTGATAGAGAAGCGGCAGTATGCTGTGCATATTCTCGGTAGGGGCATCAAATTCAGAGGCCAGAGCCCCGCTGCCGTCGAGCTGCGTGATGTCGGTATGGAACTTCTGCATCTGGCTTATGAGGAACCCCGGCGTGCCGGTGTCGAACCAGTAGCTTTGGAGCTCGCGGGAGTCCATCGCAGAGAGGAGACTGAAAGGGTTGTAAACCCCCGGCGACCTGCCGGAGAAATGGTAGCCGTCGTATTTTTTTTTCAGCTCAGCAAGCACCTCGGTCTCCGTCATCCCGCTCTCCTCCGAGAGCGCGGCAATGCCGTCTTTGAAGCAGGACTCCAGCTCCTCCTGTGTGATGCCGCAGATGGCTCCATATGCCGGCATCATCGAAATTTTTACCAGATTGTTGATCTGCGAGAAGATGCTCAGCTGGGAGAACTTTGTGATTCCGGTGATGAATACGAAACGGAGATACGGATCCAGGTCCTTAAGAGGAGCGTAAAAACTCTGAAGGGCGACGCGCAAAGGTTCCAGTTTTTCCCTGTCCTGAAGTACGGTGAGCATCGGGGCATCGTACTCATCGATGAGTATGACCGCCTGCTTCCCGGTCTTACGGTAAAGCTCCAGCACATCGGCCTGCATGCGGGCACCAGGGAAGCTTATGCTGCTATTGTCAATTCCGCTGTTCTCCTCAATCAAGCGCAGCTGGAGGTTAATCTGCATAAACAAATCGTCAACTGTGCCCAGTTTGGCCGTGGCCAGGGAAAAATGAAGCACCGGGTGCTGCTCCCAGTCCTGCTCAAGCTGATCAATAGCCAGGCCGCGGAACAGCTCGCGCCTACCGCTGAAATAAGCGTGAAATGTGCTTGTCAGAAGGCTCTTGCCGAAACGGCGGGGCCGGGAAAGAAACACATACTGATATTTCTGGGCTATATCAAAGACATACCTGGTCTTGTCAACGTAAAGCCAGGATCCCTCGCGTATCTTCGAGAAAGTCTGTATGCCTATCGGATATTTCACCCTGTCCGTCATCATTCCGCCTCTTCTCTGTTCGTGAGTCAATTAGCTTAAATATAATGTTTTTTGATATCACTGTCAGGAATTTAAGGTATCAGGCAAGCAGCTGCACAGAGAAAAGCCTGTCCCAGACTCTGCTGGGGCTGTCAAAAGGTCTCATGAACAGCTGCAGCGCTTCCAGCTCATAAGCCATCTGAGATGTACCTGCCGCTTATATTGAGAGGAAACTCTCCCCTCATCCGGGATCCAGGTGTAAGTCCGCCCTGATGATCCTGAACTTCTTCACCTGCCGGGGATGCCCGGATCCTGCTTCTCAGTCACGGCCCGGCATGTCACCTTTTACGGGCGCATTCTGGAGACCGTTGATTCGAGCTCCTTCACTGCCCTGAGGATCGCTTCATTCTCGGCACGGCTCTGCTCGGCGGTCTTTTTGAACCAGTCAAGCGCCTTCTCGTGGCTCCTCGCGACGCCATGCCCGTTCTCGTACATCATGCCGAGGTAGAACCCGGCCATCTCGTCCTTGAGCTCAGCGGCCTTCTGATACCACTCTGCCGCCATTTTGTAATCCCGCGCGACGCCATCGCCGTTCTCGTACATTCTGCCGATGCATCTCATGGCGTTTGCATTGCCCTGCTCCGCGGCCTTACGGAACCATTTAAGGGCCTCAGCGTAATCATGCTTAATTCCCGCTCCCTCGAGGTAGAGCTTCCCGGCGGTGAGCTGGGAGCGCGCATTGCCGCTCTCGGCGGCCTTCAGATGCCATTTGAGCCCCAGGGCGTTATACCGGCCGTCACCATTCTCCTCATCGAGGCACAAATCGCCGATGATGCCCTGGGCCTCAGCGTCACCCTGCCTGGCCTTCATCAGGCTTCTCGGGTACGCGAGGATCGCTGACGGAAGCTCCTCATCACTGTCCGGGAGCTCCGCTCCGCCCTCTTCCGTCTGCTCAGACATGGCTGTGTCCTCAGCTGTTTCAGCAGGGGCCGGGGCTCCATAATGGAACTCCGGAGCCGCCGCAAAGCCAAAGGCAAATGAGACTGAGTTCACCGCGTACAAGGCAAGCCCGTTGGGAGTGTCCTTCTTATCCCGGAAGGATCCCAGGACAGCGTAGGCATGCGAGAGGTAGTCATCCTTATTTTTCCTGAGGCTCCGCTGGTAAAGATCCCTCGTATACCCGCCCGAGACCAGATCCTTCATGATCTGCCTCAACTCGGGACATTCCTCGAAGGCCCCGAGATCCGAAAGAAGATACACCAGGTTCTTCTTCTGTACGATGATGTTTCCGTGCTTTTCGCAGAGCTCGCGCAGGGCGTCATGCAGCTTCATGGTTTTCCTCCTCTGCCTGCCATCCGCAGTACCTGTTCACACTATAGTTCATTCTGAGACCCGGCGGCGCTGCCATCCCGTGCATTGCCGGCTGTTTCACTGCGCCGTCCGGGCCCCGCCGTCTTCTCCCGGCATCCGCTAAAGGGCCTCCGCGGCTCCTTTGTGCCCGAGCTTAGCCGCGTCATCAAAGAGCTTCCCGGCCCTCCGGAGGTCCTGCTCAGCGCCCCTGCCGTCCCGGTACATTTTGCCAAGGCGGAACATCGCCTCAGCGGAGCCCCACCACGAGGCATCCCGGTAATACTGCACGGCCTCGCCGGGGTCCGGGGGAGACTGTCCGAAAACTAGCATAGTGTCCTCCTTCTGACCAACCTGACATGCTCCCGTTTTATGTTCTTTAACCCACTCCCCAGATAAATTTGATCTGCGCAAATTCTTTAAAAAATTAACGTCCGCAGGCGCTTGCTTACCTTATCCGGACAGCTAAAGAGCTTGCAGAATATGAGCTACATTCAGGGCGTAAGCAGAAAACAGGCAGTACTTTTCCCCGATACCGTTGACGACTATATAGAGGAAGATGATCCTGCCCGTCTGATGGATCTTTTCGTTGACAGACTTGACCTTCAGAAGATGGGATTCGTCCGTTCCGAGCCGAAGGCCGAGGGCAGGCCCGGCTATTCTCCACGCGACCTTCTCAAGCTTTATGTCTACGGCTACTACTACGGAGTCCGTTCCTCCCGCAAGCTTGAGCGTGAGTGCAAGGTCAACATCCAGGTAATGTGGCTTCTTGGCAAGCTGCAGCCTGATTTCAGGACCATTTCCGATTTCCGCAAGCTCAACATCGAGCCAATCAAGGCGGTATTCAGCGAGTTCAACCGTTTCTGCCTTGAGATGAAGCTTTTCTCCAAGTCCTTCATCTCCATTGACGGAAGCAAGTTCAAGGCAGTCAACGCCAAGGACCGCAACTTCACACTCAACAAGCTCGATGACCGCATCAAGCGCCTCGATGCCCATATTGCCGAGTACCTCAGCGAGCTCGATGAGATGGATAAGGAGGACAGCAGCCGTGTCCTTTCTCGCGAGGAGCTTGAGCACAAGCTTGAGGTGGCAAAGCAGCGCAAGGAGAAGTACGAAGGCTACCGCAGCCAGATTGAGAAAAGCGGAGAGAAGCAGATATCCCTCACAGACCCTGACGCAAGGCTGATGAAGCAGAACGAGGGCTTCGGTGTATGCTTCAACACCCAGGTAGCAGTTGATGCGGAGAGCCATCTCATTGCCGGCTTCAAGGTCACCAACAACGCGACTGACCACGGCCAGATTACCGAGCTTGCCACCAATGTAAAGAAAGACTTCGGCAGCGACATCCTTGAGACCACTGCGGACAAAGGCTATGAGGAGCCGCAGGACATGGCAGACGCACTCGCCAATGGCATCGTGCCCAACGTGATTCCCTGCGAGGGCGGAAACACCAAGACCATCGAGTTCCCTTACAAAGAGGCTGAAATCTCTGATGAGCAGCGCGCCAGCAAAAAGACTGATGACATCAGGGCCTGCCTGGAGGCCGGCGTTATCCCTGATGCATACAGCAACATCCTGACCGACGCTCAGATAATCGAAAGAAACAGCTATGAGCGGGACAATGGCCCGGAGCCTGGCGAAGTCCTGAAGATGTCCATGGTGGAAATGACAGAGAAGGCCAAAGAGGGATACTTCATCAGGGATCCTGAGCGCGATTTTGTTATCTGCCCCATGGGACAGATACTCCGTCCCAAGTCAGTCAAGAGAGACGGCCAAATCAGGTACTGCAACAAGCTCGCCTGCAAGAAATGCCCGAACAAGTGCACGGATGCAAAGTTCAAGGAGGCCGACTTCAGCAAGGACACGCTGGTCCGGATTGCGGTAAAGGTCAACAAGTCCGAGGACAGGGAAAAGCCTTTCGGCGGCAGTGGCGGCAAACGGAAGAAAGTCGTACGTAAAAAGGTGAAGTATGTTCTCCACCTTGACGAGAACAAGATGAACCAGCGCAAGAACCTATCGGAGCACCCGTTCGGCACTATCAAGCGCACGATGGGGGACTATTACTTCCTGCTGAAGACCAAGACAAAAGTGGAGGCCGAGATGGCGCTCTTCCTGCTCTCCTACAACCTGCGCCGGGCAATCAACATGGCCGGTGTTTCAAAAATGATGGAAGCCTTGGCTTAAGGGAGGTTTCAAAACCGGAAAAATAGAAAAACCTATACGGAACAAGCCTTTTTAGTCCTTCAGAATCTTCGTCAGATCACTTCAGCCAGTCTGAAACCTCAAAAATAACCCCAATCCAGGATTAACGAAATATACGGCCTCTGGATGAAAAGCTCGGATCGGTCTGCCGTTCCTTTTTACAATCGAACTGATCCAAAAATCCTGCAGATATCCCCGATTTTTCATATGCAAAAAATGAGTGCTTTGACGTACTAAAACCCTGAAAATAGCTAGTTTTCGGACAGTCTGGGGGGGGGGGACTCCCTCGCCCCTCTCATGCATCTCCCCGAGCGCGAGTCCGCCTCCGGGCAGCCGAAGGCCACGGCGCTGAGGAACAGCCTCATCGCCTCGCCGGGGTCCCGCGGCACTCCCTTCCCCTCGCGGTACATGGTGCCGAGGTGGTACCTTGCCGCGAGCTCGAAGGGGCTCTCCGCGGCCTTCCTGAGCCACCTCAGTGCCTCCTCATAGTCAAGGCCAGTGCCGGTGCCGTTTTTGTACATGAGCCCGAGCGCAATCATGGCCTTTGGATCTCCGTCATCCGCCGCCTTCCGGTACCACCTCTCCGCCTCCAGGGGATCCTCTGCTATGCCGTCACCGCGGGCGTACATGTCCCCGAGCTGCCGCGCCGCGGACATAATCCCACGGGAGTCCGCTCCGATGAGCCATTTCACCTTCTCCTGCCCGTCGAGGCCGGTAATCCGCCCTTCAAAGAGCATATCATTCAGGCAGCTTCTGGCCCAGCTCCTGTCGTCCTCTTCCGCATATCTCTCACCGAGCGCCTTCCGGTACCAGAAGGCAGCTGTCTCCTCATCCTCTCTCACGCCGGTGCCGCGGGAGTACATTCCGGCAATGTCGTTCATGGCCGACGCGCAGCCGTTCTCCGCTGAGATGCGGTACCATTTCATGGCCCTCGGGTAGCTCTGCCTGACGCCGTCCCCGCCAATGTAGAGATGTCCCAGCATGAGCTCGTCCAGCCAGTCATCATAATGCTGTGCATTGTAAAGGAGAGTGCTGAAGTCAAAGATGCCGTCCCCATCCTCGTAGGGCTCATACTCCTTCATGAGATCCTCCCAGGGGTCATCCCGGACGCAGTCAGGGGCTTTCACCTCATCAAGGAACTCAAAGGCGTAGGAGACGGAGTCAATGGCGTAATTCACGAGCTCCGGCCGCAGATCCCCCTTCCTGAGGAGCTCCTTCCTCACCTCCTCTGCCGCAGGAAGGAAGGATTCCCGGTCATAGTCATCCAGCTCCTCATCCCAGGAGCTGTCGAACGCGTCGCCGAGCCGCTCACCGGAGCCTCCGCGGATGAGCTCCCCCATGCCCCTGCCAAGCTCCGGACAGTATTCATTCAGCATGAGATCCTTCAGAAGGCTCATATGAGAGAGGCGGAACGCGCAGTTTCCCCTGCAGCAGTAGGCCCTCAGCTCCTCATGAAACATCAGCGCTCCTCCTTTCCTGTGCTCTCTTTCTCCCTGCCCTCTGTTCTCTCTCCGGCACCGTGGGCCTCAGAGCCGATGCCCATGGCGGCAAGCGCCTCAGCCGCGCCCCGGTGCCCCTTCCTTGCGGCGGCGCGGAGGAGCTCCTCCGCCTTCTCAGGGTTCCGCTCCGTGCCGCGTCCGTCACGGCACATTTTTCCGAGCCGGAACTGAATCTCGGGGATCTCCCGCCAGAGCGTCCTTCCGTACCACTTCACGGCCTCGCGTAGGTCCTGCGGCACTCCCTCGCCGTTCTCATACATCTCCGCGACGGCGATCTCGGCCTCCGGGTCATCGAAGGCGGCGGCGCTCCGGAGGAGCCTCAGAGCCATGGCAGGGTCCCTCTTCACGCCCTTACCCTCCCGGTACATCATGCCGAGATAGTACCTTGCCTCAAGCTCGAACCTGCTCTCCGAGGCCTTCACCAGCCACCCTGCCGCCTTCTCATAATCCACCGGAACGCCCTCACCGTTCCGGTACATGAGGCCGAGCGCGATCATGGATTTCGGATCGCCGTCCTCCGCGCCCTTAAGGTACCACCTCATAGCCTCAGCGAAGTCCTGCGCTATGCCGTCCCCATGGGCGTACATGTCCCCGAGCTGCCGCGCCGCTGAGCCGTTCCCCCGCGCGTCCGCGTCAGTGAGCCATTTCACCCTCGCATCTCCGGTGAGATCTGTAATTTTCCCGCTCTTCTGCATGCTCCTGAGCATGTCCTCCGCAAGGTCGCTCCAGTCCTTGTGCCTCTCAGCGGCCTTCCGGTACCATCTCTCCGCCTCGGCGCTGTCCTTCCTGACCCCGGAGCCGCAGCGGTACATGTTGCCGATTTCGACCATGGCCTCGGCGATGCCGTAGTCCGCCGAGCGGCGGAACCATTTCATGGCCCTCGGATAGCTCTGCCTGATGCCGTCGCCGTACTCGTAGGCGCGTCCCAGCATCAGCTCATCGAGGAAGTCATCAAACTGGTAAATGATGTCAAGCATGAAGCCGACGCTGTAGTGCTCATCCTGCTCCTCGTAGGGCACGTAGTCCTTCTCAAGGTCATCATATGGATCATCCCTGACATCCTCCGGCACTTCCTGAACCTCATCAAGGAACTCAAAGGCATAGGAGACGGAGTCAGCGGCGTAATTCACGAGATCCTGCCTGAAGGTCCCTCTCCGGCGAGCTTTTCCATTGCCTCCTCCACGGGAATAAGGAACAGGTCCTTCTTACCAAACCGGGCTGCCTGGCTGATCCTCTCCGCGAAGCCCTCCTCAGCAAGCGCCTCCATGATTCTCCCAAGCTCCGGACAGTAGTCATTCAGCATGAGATCCTTCACAAGGCTCTTTCCGTACAGGCGGTCTCTCCTGTTATTCCCCAGGTACGCCCAGAGATCATCATGAAACATCTTTGCTCTCCTCATCTCCCGCGCCCGAAGGCACCGTCCCGCCCCGCGGCGCTCCCTCAGTCGCCGGAGCCGCTCTCATCTTCCGGACTTTCCTCATCAAGGGCAGCCTTCCTGATCCATTTCATGCCCTCAGCCGGGTCCTTCTCTACGCCAAGACCTGAGAGGTACATCCCGCCGAGATTGCGCTCCGCCTCCGGGAAATTCTGCCCGGCGGCCTTCCTGAACCAGGAGAGGGCCTCAGCATAGTCCTGCGGCACGCCCTGCCCGTCACGGAGGAGGCAGCCGAGCGCGTTCCCGGCCGCCGCGATGCCCTTCTCAGCGGCCTTCCGGTAGCAGGCCGCGGCCTCGGCGTAATCCTGCGTGACGCCGAGTCCTTCGCTGTACATCCTGCCGAGGTTGGCCTGTGCCTCAGCGATCCCCTGCTCCGCGGCAATCCGGTACCATCTCACCGCCTCGGAGAGGTTCTGCTCCAGTCCGTCTCCGGCAGAGTACAGGTTGCCGAGGTTTGACGCAGCCTTGGGATTGCCCTGCTCCGCCGCCATCCTGTACCACCTCACGGCCTCCTCATAATCCTGCCTGACGCCGGTGCCGTTGTGGTACATGACTCCCAGGTTGAACTGCGCGGTGTCATCGCCGTGCAGCGCGGCCTTCCGGAACCAGATTGCCGCCTCCCTCCAGTTCTCATTTACTCCCTCGCCGCATGCGTACATGCTGCCGATGGCGTACTCTGCCGCCGGGCTCCCCTGCTCAGCCGCCATGCGGAACCAGGCGAGCGCCTCCCTGAAGTCACGCCTTACGCCCTCCCCGGTCCTGAAGAGGATTCCGAGGTTGTTGGCAGCCGCTGCATTTCCGTGCACGGCCGCTTTCCGGTACCACCTCACGGCCTCCGCCAGATCCTGGCTTACTCCCAGCCCGAAGTGGTACAGGTTGCCGATGCTGCCCTCAGCCGCGGGGCTCCCGTGTCCGGCAGCCTTCCGGAACCAGCTCATGGCCTCAGCGTAATCCTGCGCCACGCCGTTGCCTTCCAGGTACATGACGGCTATGCCGGTCTGCGCCAGGGCATTGCCCTGCTCCGCTGATTTTCTGAACCATCTGAGGGCCTCTGCGCCGTCACCTCCGGCAAGGCAGAGCGTCCCCAGCCTGTACTGTGCGTCAGCGCTGCCGCCCTCCGCCTTCCTCCGCAGCCGCTCAAGGCGCCTGTCGGGCGTCTGTCCGGTCCCGGGCACGCTGTCCCCGCCTTCACCGCCGGTCCCGCTGTCAGCCGCAGGGGCTGAGCCATCCTTTCCCGCGGCAGGCTCTATCACTGAGTCAGTGAGGCCGAAGGCAAAGGAGACCAAGTCAACCGCGTAATCAGCGATCTCCTTCCTGAGGCGCCCCTTTGCCGCCAGGGATTTTTTCACATCCTCGGCATGCGCCAGGTAAAAATCACGGTCCTTCCGGAGGCCTGCCGCGTACAGATCCTTCGCAAGCCCTCCCGACACCAGGGACTTGGGGAGCTCCTCAAAGGCGCCCATGTCCGAGAGGAGGTACACCAGGTTCTTCTTCTGTACGATGATGTTTCCGTGCTCAAGGCAGAGCTTCCGGAGCGCATCATTCAGCTTCATACTGTTTCCTCTGTAACCCGCCATTAAAGACGGCATAATCAAATGGCATCCTGTATTTCAGGACAGCAAAGTATCTGCGGCCATAATGGATCTGTTCCGCATCAGGACTAATGCCGGCACTTACCGAGTTTCTCGCTGTGTCCTGATATTTTTCAGTATTTTGAATTCATCCGCATGAGCCTCATTTATCATCCTCTTCTGCTTTGCGGATCCACCTCATCCCTTCCTCTGCTTTTTTCTCAACTCCAAGACCGGAAAGGTACATCCCGCCAATGTTTCGCTCAGCTTCAGGATTGCCCTGCTCTGCGGATTTCCTGAACCAGTTCATTGCCTCATTGAAATCCTGCTCAGTACCGAGGCCTGACCTGCACATAGTTCCAAGGCTGTTTTGGGCTTCAGCATCCCCCTGCTCGGCTGCCTTCTGGTACCATTTGACAGCCTCGGAGTAATTCTGCTCAACACCCTGCCCTATTTCGTACATTTTTCCCAGGCTGTTCTGGGCAGCAGGATTGCCCTGCTCGGCTGCCTCAAGTAAGTATTGCCGGGCCGCCGTTAAATTCTGATCAATGCCATGCCCGTTACTGTAAAGGACTCCCAGACAGTACTTGGCGGCCGCATCGCCCTGGGCTGCGGCGCTCCGGCACAGTTCCAGCGCCTTTTCTAAATTCTGCCCGACTCCAAGTCCGTCAGTGTACATAATGCCGAGACATGAGCAGGCCGGCACAAAACCATTTCCTGATGACTTTCTGAACCATGCGGCAGCCTCAGTGAAGTCCTGTGCAACGCCATGCCCAGCAAGGTACATCTGGCCGATGTTTGCCTGTGCAAGAGCAAATCCCTGATCAGCGGCTTTGCGGTACCATTTAATTGCTTCGTCATAATCCTGCGGCACAAGTTGCCCGCAATCATACAGACCGCCGAGATTGTTCTGGGACTCTGCATCTCCGTGCTCTGCAGCAACGCGGCACAGCCTGATCGCCTCTGTCTGATTCTGCTCAACTCCTTTTCCGTTGAAGTAATGCCAGCTAAGGCTTGTTTCGGCCTGAGCATTCCCCTTCGCCGCGGCTTTCCTGTACCATCTGACCGCCTCCTCATAATTTTTCCTGATGCCCCGCCCGTAAGCGTACATATTGCCCAGACTGTTCATGGCCGCAGCATTCCCATTCACAGCTGCCTTCATTAACCACATGAAAGCCTCGGCATCATCCTGATGAACACCGTAGCCGTTAAGGAACATGATGCCCAGGTTATACTCTGCATCGGAATGGCCCTTCCCGGCTGCCATGCGTGTCCATTTCAATGCCTCAGTGTAATCCTGCTCAACACCATGCCCTCTGCGGTACATAGTGCCCAGATTTGTCTGGCCGTATGGATCTCCGCGCTCCGCCGAGATTCTGTACCATTTCACTGCCTCAGCGTAGTCACGCGGAACTCCCAGTCCATTGCTGTACATTTCGCCAATAGAGTTAGGTGCATACAGGTTTCCCTGCTCATCGGCCTTCAGGTACCATTTCATGGCTTCCGCATAATCCTGCAGGACACCGGTTCCGTTTCTGTACATCGTGCCCAGATTGTGCTGGGCATTGCCATCGCCCTTCTCGGCAGCGCTACGGTACCATTTCACCGCCTCGGTATGGCTCTGGGCAGTTCCCAACCCGTACTCACACATGTACCCGAGAAGTGACTGGGCTTCTGCATGACCCTGTGCGGCCGCCTTCATTAACCATCTGATCGCTTCCGCGTAGCTCTGCTTGACGCCCTGTCCGCAAAAATATAGCTTCGCCAGTTCCTCCTGGGCGTCAGAATTGCCCGACTCCGCCGCCATGCGGTACTGCCTGAGCGTTTTAGGCTGATTGTATGCGCGGCCGTATACTGCACTGCCGGCTTTCCCTGAAACGCCGAAAGAGAGCGCATCATGCTCCGTATCATGCTCAAAGGGATCGGCGCCCTGATCCTGCGGTTCATTCACGGAGTCTGCGAAACCGAAGGCAAAGGAGACCGAGTCAACCGCGTAATCAGCGATCTCCTTCCTGAGGCGCCCCTTTGCCGACAGGGATTTTTTCACATCCTCAGCCCGCGCCAGGTAAAGGGGAGCTCCTCAAAGGCGCCCATGTCCGAGAGGAGGTACACCAGGTTCTTCTTCTGTACGATGATGTTTCCGTGCTCAAGGCAGAGCTTCCGGAGCGCCTCATAGAGCTTCATGTCAATTCCTCACTCAAAGGCCAGATGGGCCTCATAACGCCAAATCTTCCCTGTCCGGTGCCCGGGGCTCATTCCTGATGGCCGCTCTCCTCTTCCGGACTTTCCTCATCAAGGGCAGCCTTCCTGATCCATTTCATGCCCTCAGCGGGATCCTTCGGGACTCCGAGCCCGGAGAGGTACATCCCGCCAAGATTGCGCTCGGCCTCCGGGAAATTCTGCTCCGCGGCCTTCCTGAACCAGGAGAGGGCCTCAGTGTAATCCTGCGGAACGCCCTGCCCGTCACGGAGCAGGCAGCCGAGGGAGTTCTCTGACTCGGCATCCCCCTGCTCCGCGGCCTTCCGGTACCATTTCGCGGCCTCGGCATAGTCCTGCGCCACGCCCTCGCCATTTGAGAGCATCTCACCAAGACTGTGCTGTGCCGCCGCGTTCCCCTGCTCCGCAGCCTTCCTGAACCACCTCTGCGCCTCATCAAAATTCTGCTCAGCGCCCCTGCCGTCAGAATAC
The DNA here is from genome assembly GCA_900317945.1 of uncultured Pseudomonadota bacterium. Lineage (GTDB taxonomy): Bacteria > Pseudomonadota > Gammaproteobacteria > Enterobacterales > Succinivibrionaceae > UBA2810. The sequence goes on along the minus strand of ONIT01000096.1, from coordinate 8,329 downwards.
ATGCACCCCAGGTTGTTCTGCGCGTCCGCATTGCCCTGCTCAGCGGCCTTCAGGTACCACTTCACCGCCTCTGCAGGATTCTCACGAACGCCCAGCCCGCCATCGTACAGCACGCCAAGATTGAAGCAGGCCTCGGCATGGCCATTATCCGCTGCTTTCCTGAACCACCTGGCAGCCTCCCTGCAGTCCCGTCTTGCTCCCTCTCCGGCAGAATACATGCAGCCGATGGCGTACTCCGCCTCATGGCAGCCCTGCCCTGCGGCCTTGAGGTACCATATCATTGCCTCGGCATAATCCCTGCTTACGCCCCAGCCCTCCCGGTACATCCCGCCGAGGTTGTTCTGCGCATCAGCATTGCCCAGCCCGGCGGACTTCAGATACAATCTCATTGCCTCAGCATAGTCCTGCGGCACGCCCTGCCCCAGGCAGTACATATTGCCAAGGATAAGCCCGGCCTCAGGGCTGTCATGCTCAGCTGCCTTCCGGTACCATACGGCAGCCTCGGCATAATCCTGAGTGACGCCAGTTCCTGTGCGATACATCCAGCCCAGGTTTTTCAGAGCGTCAGGATGGTCCTGAGCCGCTGCCTTCCTGTACCACTCCAGGGCCTTTGAGCAGTCCTTCGCGGCTCCGTGCCCTTCAAGGTACAGCTGTCCCAGCGCGTTCTGGGAGGAGGCATAGCCCTGCTCTGCTGATCTCATGAACCATCTGAAGGCCTCCTCATAGCTCTGCGGGACGCAGTATCCCCCGTAGTACAGCGCACCGAGACAGAACTGCGCTTCAGCATCGCCGTTCTCAGCGTCTTTCCGGAACTGCTCAGCCTTAACAGCCTGCACCGAGCGGAGCAGGGGGACCTTATGCCCACTTCCGCCCCCTGAGAATGCGCCGCCATTCCCGCAAAGACTGCCAGCACTCAGCCCATCCGGCTCCTTCACGGAATCCAGGAAGCCGAAGGCAAAGGAGACAGAATCTACGGCGAAGCCTGCGGCCTCCTCACTGAAATGCTCCCTGTCCGCCAGGGCCTTCATCACCTCATCCGCCCGGCTCCGGAACAGCTCCCGGTCATTCTTAAGGCTCAGGCTGCACAGCTCCTTCGCAAAGCCCCCGGAGACCAGGACTTTCATGACCTCCCTCATCCCGGGGAACTCCTCAAACGCTCCCATGTCCGAGAGGAGGTAGACGAGGTTCTTCTTCTGTACGATGATGTTTCCGTGCTTCTGGCAGAGCTCACGGAGCGCCTCATGGAGCTTCATATTCTTCCCTCAGTTAAAAATTCAAAAGCAGGCGGAATGGCATGATTTCACTGTCATGGCCGGACATGCGGGCATCAGTCCGAAGAGCCGCTCTCATCTTCCGTCTTTTCCTCATCCTCCGCGGCCTTTCTGATCCATTTCATGCCCTCTGCGGGGTCCTTCTCTACGCCAAGACCTGAGAGATACATCCCGCCGAGATTGCGATCGGCTTCAGAATTGCCCTGCTCCGCGGCTTTCCGGAAAAGACTCAGAGCCTCCTCATAATCCTGCGGAACGCCCAGGCCGTCACGGAGGAGGCAGCCCAGGGAATCCATGGCATAGGCATTGCCCTGCTCCGCAGCAAGGCGGTACCATTTCGCCGCCTCCCCGTAGTTCTGCTCCACGCCCTCGCCGTCACGGAGCATGCCTGCGAGGTTGAACTGGGCATCGGCATTGCCCTGCTCCGCGGACAGCCTGTACCATCTCAGCGCCTCATCCAGGTTCTGCTCAACGGCTCTGCCTTCAAAATACATGCAGCCAAGACTGTTCTGTGCGTGTGCCTCACCAAGCTCCGCGGCCTTCCGGTACCACTTCACCGCCTCTTCCCGGTCCTGACGCACGCCCTGCCCCTCATCGTACATCGCGCCAAGGCCGAACATGGCTGCGGCAAGTCCGTGCTCCGCGGCTTTCCTGAACCACCTCAGGGCTTCCCTGCTGTCCTTCCTGACTCCGTCTCCCAGCAGGTACATGCCGGCAAGGCTGTTCTCTGCCTGGGGAATCCCATGCTCAGCGGCCTTCCTGATCCATGATACTGCCTCCTCAATGTCCTGCCGGGTGCCCGTTCCGCTCATCAGCAGGCAGCCCAGGTTGTTCTCTGCAACCGCATAGCCCTGCCTTGCGGCAAGGCGGTACCATTTCTCAGCCTCAGCTGAATCCTGCGCCACACCCTCCCCGAACTGGTACATATTGCCAAGATTTGACTGTGCCTCAGCGACGCCCTGGGCGGCAGCCAGGCTGCACCACCTGAATGCCTCCTTAAAATCCTGACTGGCGCCTCTTCCGTCCGAGTACATGGAGCCCAGGTTGTTCTGCGCCATGACATCGCCCTTCTCCGCGGCCAGGCGGTACCATCTCAGAGCCTCAGCGTCATCCTGCTCCACGCCCAGCCCGTTCATGCAGAGCTCGCCCATGCCGAACTCCGCCTCAGCATTGCCCTGCTCCGCGGAACGGCGAAGCCATCTGACGCCCTCCTCCAGATCCTGACTGACGCCTTCGCCCCTTATATACGCTGCTCCAAGCCTGTACCCCGCGTCAGCATCACCTTTCTCCGCCTTCATCCGCAGCTGCCCCAGATGCCTGCCGGACCTTGAGCGGACCACAGGAACCTTATGCCCCTTTCCGCTCCCGGGCGCGGCGCCGCCGCTCTCAGCGTAAAGCTTTCTGTAGTCAGTCTTCCTTTCATCCGGCTCCTTCACGGAATCCTGAAAGCCGAAGGCAAAGGAGACCGAGTCAACGGCGAAGTCCGCGGCCTCCCGGCTGAAATGCTCCCTGTCCGCCAGGGCCTTTCTCACATCAGCCGCCCGGCTCCGGAACAGCTCCCGGTCATTCTTAAGGCAGAGGCTGCAGAGCTCCTTCGCAAAGCCCCCGGAGACCAGGACTTTCATCACCTCCCTCATCCCGGGGAACTCCTCAAACGCGCCCATGTCCGAGATGAGGTAGACAAGGTTCTTTTTCTGGACGATGATGTTTCCGTGTTTCTGGCAGAGCGCCCTCAGCGCCTCATGGAGCTTCATGTGGTTTCACCTTCCCTAATGTGCGGCATGCTGAACATGATAATTTGACTCATGTTCAAAACACAGCATATATTTTGTGACGTTATGCCAACTTTTGACAATCTCAGGATCACAAGAGGCTGTTTTTACCTGAAAATATGCAGAATAAGCCAGTCTGATCCCGGATCAGGCCCTGCAGAGTTCACCAACAGGAGGACGAACGCTCCGGACTTAAGCCCCGGCGCGCCGTGTAATGCATGAAGAAATTATCTGTTTTTATTCTCGCCTGTCTGTTTGCTTCCGCGTCCGCATTTGCGGCAGAGGGGCCTACATCCGCTCCCATACAGAAGTGGACTGACGCGAACGGCGTCGTCCACTACGGTGATCAGGCCCCGGACGGCGTGAAGGCCGAGACGCTCAACATCAGTCTGTCCAACAGCTCCGTAGGCTCCGAGATGAACGACAGCACTGACTTCGGCGCCGCCGCCCCCGCTCCGGCCAAGCCCTCGGTAAAGATCACCTCCCCCGCGCCTGACACCGTCATCCGCGACAACTCCGGCGAGGCCTCCGTAACCATCAGCGCTGACGTGAAGAACCTGCCCTCCGGCGCCACCACCACCTTCTACCTTGACGGCGTGGTCCGCTCCTCCGGAACCCAGGGCACCGGCTTCTCGCTTGCACGCGTTGAGCGCGGAACCCACACCGCGAGGATCGCTGCAGTGGATGCCAACGGCACTGAACTTGCATCAGATGAGGTCAGTTTCACCATACAGCGTGTCTCAGTAAGGCGCTGACAGTTCAGCAGCCGTCTGTTGGATGCCTTTCTGCACCATAATGATGAATATAATTCACTGTATTGGTGCATTGCACAGGGATAGAGAGGCATTCAATGGCATCCAAGGGAGATCTCGCATCAGCGATACTTGATTCTGCATCAACAGCGATCATTCTCGTCAACTGGGATCTCAGAATCAAATATCTCAACCCGGCAGCCGAGCAGATGCTCGGCGTCAGCTCCCTCCATGCCGGGAGGGCCCAGCTCGGGCGCATCATCCAGAAGAGCAGCATAGTCCTGAAGCGCGTGCAGGACGACATCATCGCCGGGCGCAGCTTCAACCAGAGCGAGGTCCTCATTGTCTCCAAGAGCGGCGAGCACACTGTCGACGTGTGCGTGAACCGCTTCGAGCGCGAGGGCGAGGAGACCCTGGCGCTGGTGGAGATGTACGAGGTCAACGGCCGCCGCCGCATCTCGAACGAGATCCACCAGCACTCCCAGCAGAAGGCCGCCCGCTTCCTCATCAGGGAGCTCGCCCACGAGATCAAGAACCCGCTCTCCGGCCTCCGCGGCGCCGCGCAGCTCCTCGAGAGGGAGCTCAATGAGGACCAGAAGGAGTACACCCGCATCATCATCGAGCAGTCTGACCGGCTCAAGAACCTGGTGAACAGGCTCTTAGGCCCCCAGCACGCCGAGAAGAAGCAGTTCATCAGCATCCACGAGATCCTGGAGAAGGTCATCAAGCTCACCGGCTTCAGCCTGCCGGAGAACATCAGGATAAAGCGCGACTACGATCCGAGCCTTCCTGAGGTCTATGTCGCCCCCGAGCAGATCTACCAGGTGTTCCTCAACATCGTGAAGAACGCCGTCGAGGCCATCGGGCAGAGGGAGGACGGCCTCATCACCCTCAAGACCCGCGCCGCCTTCAAGGTCAATATCAGGGGCGAGGTGCGCCGGCTGATGGTCGAGATCCACGTGACCGACAACGGGCCCGGCATCCCGGATGACATCAAGGACACCGTCTTCTACCCGATGGTGAGCCGCAAGGAGGGCGGGCACGGCCTCGGGCTCGCGATAGCGCAGACCATCATCGACGAGCATGACGGCAAGATTGAGTGCGTCAGCTGGAGCGGCCACACCGATTTCATAATATCCCTGCCGGTTGAGAAGACCGAGCAGGATGTTGCCTGAGAACCCGACGAATACGGAATCTGACATATGAAAACAAAAGTATGGATTGTAGATGACGATGAGTCAATCCGCTGGGTGCTTGAGAAAGCGCTGAGCCCCGAGGGGTTTGACTGCACCTGTTTTGAGAATGGCGAGGATGTTCTGGAGCGTCTCGAGAGAACTGCGCCCGACATAGTGATTTCCGACATCAAGATGCCGGGAATCGACGGGCTCGAGCTGCTGCAGAGGATCCATGCCCACGACCGCGACATTCCGGTCATCATCACGACGGCCCACTCCGACCTCTCGAACGCGGTCAACGCCTACCAGAGCGGAACATTCGAGTACCTGCCGAAGCCCTTCGACATCGACGAGGCGATCAGCCTCGTGAAGAAGGCCGAGAGCTTTGTCCTCGAGAGGAGGAAGAAGAGCGGCAGGAGCGAGGGGGACAGCGGCAGCGTCGACGTCTCCGAGGAGATCGTGGGCGAGGCCCCCGCGATGCAGGAGGTGTTCCGCGCGATAGGACGCCTCGCGAGATCCTCGGTCTCGGTGCTCATCTCCGGAGAGTCCGGCACCGGCAAGGAGCTGGTCGCGCACGCCCTCCACCGCCACTCCCCCAGAGCCGACCGGCCGTTCATCGCCCTCAACATGGCGGCGATACCCAAGGAGCTCATCGAGTCGGAGCTCTTCGGACACGAGAAGGGATCGTTCACCGGAGCGAGCACCTCGTACACCGGACGGTTCGAGCAGGCTGACGGCGGCACGCTTTTCCTTGATGAAATCGGCGACATGCCGGCCGACGTGCAGACGAGGCTCCTCCGCGTGCTCGCCGACGGGCAGTTCTACCGCGTGGGCGGCCACCAGTCGGTGAAGGTCAACGTCAGGATCATCGCCGCGACCAACAAGAACCTGGAGAAGATGGTGCAGGAGGGAACGTTCAGAATCGACCTCTTCCACCGCCTCAACGTCATCAGGATCCACCTCCCCGCGCTCCGCGAGAGGGCAGAGGACATCCCGGGGCTCTGCCGCTTCTTCCTCACCAGGATCGCGAAGGAGCTGGGCTGCGAGAGGAAGGTGCTGAGCCGCCAGGCCGAGCAGTTCCTCATGTCGCTCCCCTGGCCCGGCAACGTCCGCGAGCTCGAGAACGTCTGCCGCTGGATTACGGTCATGTCGGCCACGAACGAGATTTCAGTATCGGATCTGCCGCCTGAGCTCCGGAACAGGAAGACTACCGAGCTCCCTCAGGCAATAAGCGGAGATAAGGAGGAGCGCTCGCCCGACGAGTGGCATGAGCTCCTCAGGAACTGGGCGTCGCGCGAGCTCATCGCGGGCGAGACCGATCTCCTCGGTAAGGCGCAGCCGATATTCGAGAAGGTTCTCCTTGACGCAGCCCTCGAGTACACCAAGGGCAGGAAGCAGGACGCGGCGAAGCTCCTCGGCTGGGGCAGGAACACCCTCACGAGGAAGCTCCACGAGCTCGCGGGAGTGAAGACCGACGATGAGGGATCAGATGCCTGAGGCCTTTCTTATGGCGTCAAAGTCGCTGTCCTGGTAAAAGACCTGCGGAGAGAGCGTTTTCTCCTTCCTGAAGGAACGCTGCAGCCTCTCCCACACACTTTTCTTCCAGCCGTCCCCGCGCCTCAGGGCGCACTTGTCAAAGTCGATGATGAACACCTCCGTCCCCCTGAGGAGAATGTTCCTGATGTTGAGATCCGAGTGGTATACCCCCGCATCCATGAAGCGGCGGATGGTCATCCCTATCGCGTCAGTCTCCTCCGCGGAAAGCGCGCGCTCCGCGATGATCTCCGCGACTGACCTGGAGTCCTCAATTCTCTCCTCAAGCATCGAGCAGCGGATGAAGAGCCCCTTTTTCTCGGCGATGGCCGCGACTGGCATCGGCACGGGAAGCCCCAGGGAGATCATCCTCTCGAGGAGCGCGTACTCCAGGAACGCGCGCGAGCTCTCCGGGAAGACGCCGAGGAACCGGTCACCGAGGAGCCTCGCCATCATGCCGCCGCGGCGGTAGCGGCGGAGAACCATGGGGAACCTCTCCCCCCTCACGAACCAGGCCTTCCCGCGCCCGGAGGAGTGCCCGAGAATATCCCCCCTCTTCTCCCACCAGGAGGGATCGAACATCTCTTTGGTGCACTCGCTCAGGATGCTGCTGTCGAAGATAATCACGCGATCTCCGTCGCGCTTAACTGATGCCATACAATCTCCAAAGGGAAAGGATCCCGCTATAGTCTGCTCTCATCCGGAAACAGTCACGCACTCTCCTGCACCGGAACCGGGTCAGTATAACCCAGAGACAGATTTGTCTGTCAGAGGCAGTCCCCGCTGAAAAGCCAGCGGCTCAGGGCTCCTCATAGTGAGGAGCAGTCAATGCCCCTCAGGAACATTCCTCGATCACTCACTCTGTCAGTCAGGGCGCCATGGAGGAGGCTCTTTATGCGGCTGCCGTCCGAGACGCTCTCCGCCATCGCCTGAAGATACTCCATTTTCCCTATCCTGCTCCAGTCCAGTGTGAGCCCCAGACGCTTCCGCAGCATCGCGTCAAGCCACAGCCTTCCTGACCGGCCGTTCCCTTCCATGAAGGGATGCGCGACGTTCATCCCGATGTACTTATCCGCGATCTCACAGAAGGTCTCATCAGGCATTCTCTCAATAACGGAAAGCGACTTCTCCAGGTACTCAGCCATAGCGAACTGAAATCCGCCCTTCGCGATGTTGAGGATCCGGATCTCTCCCGCGAAATCATAGAGCCCGCCAAAGAGCGCGAGGTGGATCTGCCAGAGCCCCCTCACCGTGCCGGTCTCAAAGGAGTCAGGTAAGCCACTGTCCCAGAGCGCGTACGCATTGATCCTGCTCCGGAGAAACACCTCATCAGAGCCAGGATGCAACTGGGTAGTGACACTACCCGGTTCACTTTTCTCTGCAGGAGGGGATTCAGGATGTCTCAGATGTTCAGGCAAGGGATTTCAGGAGGCATGATGCGTGAGGAGGCCCCCAAGTTTGCGTGCGGAATACCGCAGAGGCCTGGGGGAGTAGTTCTCAGGAGTTATACAGCAAAGAATGACAGGATGCAGCCAGTTTCAGGGCAGCAGCCACAGGCTGGCTGACAGATGCACAGGATAGAATGCCTCAGGCAGTCAGTTCCCGGGCAAAAGGCACGATCATGGCGGGTTTAACGGACATCCCAGGATTATAGTAAACGACAAAAATTATTTCCTGTGTTCAGTACGACAAACAGGCTGTTTTGACCAGACTTTTATGCGGTTATGTCGGGGCATTTAAAAATCTCCGTGGTTCCCATAGCCACCTCAGCCAAAAATCCTTGTACACCTAAAGAGGAAAAATGGCAGGTCCTGTATCCCATGGAT